>JANNQO010000397.1:0-3105 GCA_031400795.1 Rubrivivax sp.
CTCGACGACTCGATGCCCAACGGCACCTACATCGACATGTGCTCGAAACTGCCGGTGGTCGACCCGACGAAGATCAGCGTGCCGACGCTGATCCTGCGCGGCCAGTTCGACGGCATCGCGGCGCTGGACGACCTGATCCGCTTCTTCGTGCACCTGCCCTCGCCGGACAAGCAGTTCACGGTGCTGAACGGCATCTCGCACGCGAGCTTCCAGCAGAAGAACTACCGCATGGTCTATCAGATCCTGCACGCCTACTTCACCCAGCCCGCCCCGGCCTATACCGATCCAGGAAACACCCGGGCCTGAGCGCCGGCAGCAGAGTTCTGATCCACACTCGCTCGGTCGTGCTCCCAGGAAGACCCTCATGTCCTTTCATCTGTACCAGATCAACGAGCTGTACTCCGATCCGAGCGGCAACGTCCAGTTCATCGAGCTGTTCAGCGCCGCCGGCGGTCAGTCGTTCTTCGCCGGCGTCGCGATCAGCACGACCAGCGGCGGCGTCACGCGCACGTTCACCTTCCCCGCCAACCTGCCCGGCACGAACACCGCCAACACCACGGTGCTGATCGCCACGCAGGGCTTTGCCGACCTGGGCGTGGTGACGCCGAACTACATCGTGCCCAACGGCTTCCTGTTCACGGCCGGCGGCTCGCTGAACTTCGGCGGCGCCGATTTGATCACCTACCCGGCCCTGCCCGCCGACGGCGTGAACAGCGTGACACGCGCCGGCGCGCCGGCGGTGGCAACGCCGAAGAACTTCGCCGGCATCAGCGGCAGCCTGCCGCCACCGGGACCGGTGACCATCAACGGCACGGCCGGCGACGACACGCTGACCGGCACCGCCGCCGCTGAAGTGATCGACGGATTGGCGGGCAACGACACACTGCGCAGCGGCGGCGGCAACGACACGCTGCGCGGCGGCAGCGGTGACGACGTGATCTACAGCGGCGCGGGCAACGACACCATCGACGGCGGCGACGGTTTCGACTATCTGTACTACACCGAGGCCACGGCCGCGGTGATCATCGACCTGCGCAGCGGCACGGCCAGCGGCGGCGCCGGTGCCGACACGATCGCCGGCTTCGAGCTGCTGTTCGGCTCGCCCTTCAACGACAGCTTCATCGGCAACGATTCCGGAGTCGGCTTCCTCGGCGGCGACGGCAACGACACCATCACCGGCGGCGCCGGCCGCGACAACCTCGAGGGCAACGGTGGCAACGACACCATCGACGGGCTGGGCGGCACCGACAGGGTGGCCTACTACAGCGCCGCGTTCGCAGTGAACGTCGACCTGGGCACCGGCACCGCCACGGGCGGGTTGGGCAACGACACGCTGCGCAACATCGAAGACGTGACCGGCAGCGTGTTCGGCGATACGCTCACCGGCAGCACGATCGACAACCGGCTCGAAGGCAGCGAAGGCAACGACACGCTGCGCAGCACCGCCGGCGACGACACCCTGGACGGCGGCGCCGGCCTGGACACCGCGGTCTACGCATTGGCGCGCGCCGGCTACACGCTGCAGCGCTCGGCGGCGGGCGTGTTCTCGATCGAGAAGCCGGGCGCAGCGGGCAGCGACCAGTTGCCGGGCATCGAGCGCCTGCAATTCAGCAATGTCGGCCTGGCGCTGGATCTGGACGGCCACGCCGGCCAAACCGCCAAGCTGCTCGGCGCGGTGTTCGGCGTCGGCTCGCTCACGAACAAGGTCTACGTCGGTATCGGGTTGTCACTGCTCGGCACCGGCACCACCTATGAAACGCTCGCCACGCTGGCCGTCGAGGCCACCGGCAAGAGCCGCCCCGCCGACGTGGTGACGCTGTTGTGGACCAATCTGTTCGATGCGCCGCCCAGCGCAGCGGAAGCCGCGCCGTATGTCGCGTTGCTCGAGGGCGGCAGCATGACCGTGGGCGCGCTCACGGTGTTGGCGGCGGACAGCGTGTTCAACACCAACCACATCGATCTGGCGGGGTTGGTGCGGACGGGGATCGAATTCGTGGGGTGATGCAAGGCCGAAAACTGCTGGCACGAGCTGAGCCAAGCTGGACGGCGCGCAGCTTCTGGCATGACCGAACCGCGCGCTCCGCCCGGTGTTCATCACCCGGCACTGCGAATCACCGACAGATGCTCCGTGCCACTCTCCGGCAACCACACCTCGCCCGGCCGGCCGAGGCTGCGACCGAGGACCGCCAGCGTTTCGCGACGAGACGTTGCACAGGGCATGGCCGACTCCTCGAGCGAGCGGAACGTTCTGCACCCCATCGGCGGCGCCGTTCGTCCCCAGCGGGTGCAGTTGGGTCGTCCACGACTGCAGCTCATCGGCGCCCGCTCGCCCTCGCGCGGCGGCCCAGGCACAGTGCAACGTCGGATCCCCCGTTCTCGTTGCAAGAGGAACACCCCATGCCCTTAGCTCTGCGCCGTTGGCTTCTGCTGTTCTTCACGAGTTGCCTGTGCTGGGCGGCGGCGAGCGCCTCGGCCGAGGAGGGTCGCCAGGGCCGTCTGGTGAACGTCGCCTGGCTGCAGAAGCAACTGGGGGGCGTGGTCGTGCTCGACGCGTCGGTGACGCCTCAGCATATGGCCGGGCACATTCCCGGCGCGGTGAGCGCCGACCTGTACCGCTACGGCCCGCACGAGCCCTCGCGGGCGGTCATGGAGCAGCGCATCCAGTCCTGGGGCATCAACCCGGGCAGCAAGATCGTCGTCTACGACCAGGGTGGCGACATGATGGCAACGCGGCTGGTCTACGACCTGTACTTGCACGGCGTGCCCGCCGGCGACTTCTTCATCCTCGATGGCGGCCTCGCCCAGTGGCGGGCGCAGGGTGGCACGGTCACCAAGGAGCCGACTCCGGCGCCGGCCAAGGGCACGTACCGCATCACCGAGGTGCGCGAAGAGGTGCGCGTGCGGCTGCCGGAGTTCCTCGCCGCCTCGGGTGACCGCGCCCACCACGCCCTGGTCGAGGCGCTGGAGCCGAGCTACCACTACGGCGAGCGCAAGTTCTTCGACCGCGCCGGGCATGTGCCCAACGCAATCCTGATGCCGAGCGCCGACTTCTACAACGCCGACAAGACCTTCAAGTCGCCCGAAGCGATCCGGCGCCTGGTGCGC
>JANNQO010000398.1:0-2693 GCA_031400795.1 Rubrivivax sp.
GACCCCGGGGAACGCTGGGAGTACGGCATCAACATCGACTGGGCCGGCAAGATGGTCGAAGCGGTGAGTGGTAAGAAACTCGGCGCGTATTTGAAGGACAAGCTGTTCGACCCCTTGGGGATGACCAGCACGGCGTTCAGGATCTCGCCGGACATGCGCGCCCGGCTCGCCGGCACGCACCTGCGCGGGCCCGACGGCAAGCTCGCGCCGTTCCCGTTCGAGATCCCGCAGGAGCCCGAATTCGAGATGGGCGGGGGCGGCTTGTACGGCACGGCCGGCGACTATCTGAAGTTCGTTCGCATGGTGCTCAACGGCGGCCAGCTCGGCGGCGAACGTGTGCTCAGACCCGAGAGCGTGGTGTCGCTGGGCCTCAACCACATGGGCGACTGCCGCGTCTACGAGTTGAAGGCGGCGATCCCGCTCACCAACGACGCCGAGTTTTTCCCCGGCATCAACAAGAGCTGGAGCCTGGCATTCCAGATCAACCACGAGCGTGCGCCGACCGGGCGGCCGGCGGGCGGGCTGATGTGGGCGGGGCTTGCCAACTCGTACTTCTGGATCGACCCGGCCACCGGCATCGGCGGGGTCTACCTGACGCAGATCTTTCCGTTTGCCGATGCACGCTCGCTGCCGAACTTCTACGCCTTCG
Organism: Rubrivivax sp.; assembly: GCA_031400795.1. Taxonomy (GTDB): domain Bacteria; phylum Pseudomonadota; class Gammaproteobacteria; order Burkholderiales; family Burkholderiaceae_C; genus Rubrivivax. The sequence goes on from JANNQO010000398.1 coordinate 650, forward strand.
AGACCGCCGTCTACGACAGCCTGAAGTGAATCGGCGATGAAGAACGCGACTGCCGCTTCCTTCACCGCGCGCGGGCAACGCCTGGCAGCGCTCGCGGCCCTCTTCGCCGCGGCCGTGGTGCTCGGCAGTTGCGGCGGAGGAGGCGGCGGGAATGACGGCGGCGGCGGCACGCCGCCACCCCCGCCACTTCCGCCGCCGCCGGTGGCGCGAATCGCGAGCGCCGAGACACCGATCGCCGCCACCTGCACCGGCAGCGCGGTCGGCGCGCCGGCGGGCAACTTCTTCGCCAACGCCGAGGTCGAACCCTTCGCGGCGCTCCACCCAGGCAACCCGAACGTGCTGCTGGCCGCGTGGCAGCAGGACCGCTGGAGCAACGGCGGCGCACGCGCGGTGATGAGCGCGGTGAGCAGCGACGGCGGCGCCACCTGGGCGCGCTTCCTGCAGCCGATGTCGCGCTGCGGCGGCGCGGCGGTAGGCTCGGCCGGCGACTACGAGCGCGCCACCGACCCCTGGGTCGACATCGCCGCCGACGGCACGATGCACATGATGGCGCTGGCCTTCAACGGCGCTGCGCTTCAGCCCGGCTCGACGAGCGCGATGCTGGCCAGCCGCAGCAGTGACGGCGGCCGCACCTGGAGCACACCGGCCACGCTCGTGCGCGAAGACTCGTCGGGCTTCCACGACAAGAACAGCCTCACCGCCGACCCGCTCGATGCACGCTTCGTCTACGCGGTTTGGGACCGCATCGACGCCAGCGACAACGGCCCGGCGCTGATCGCACGCAGCACCGATGGCGGCCTGAGCTGGGAGCCTGCGCGCAGCTTCTACACGCCACGCACGACCACAGGCACGGGCTCGAGCCAGACCATCGGCAACCGCATCGTCGTGCCCGTCGCGGGGCCGGCGCGCGGGGTGCTGGTCAACGTCTTCACGCAGATCGACCGCTCGGGCACCGTCACGACCTCGCGCGTGATGGTGATCCGCTCGGCCGACCGCGGCGCGAGCTGGGGCGCGCCGGTGGCGGTGGCCGAGCACCGCGGCATCGGCGCGCGCGACGACGCCACCGGCCAGAACATCCGCGACGGCCTGATCATCCCGAACATCGCCGCCAGCCCCGACGGCACTCTGTGGGTGGCCTGGCAGGACGCGCGCTTCTCCGCCGGTGCGCGTGATGCGATCGCCGTTTCACGTTCCGTCGACGGCGGCCAGACCTGGAGCGCGCCGGTGGCGGTGAACCGTGTCGCCACCGCAGCCGCCTTCACGCCGACGCTGGCGGTGCGCGCCGACGGCTTGGTGGCGCTGACGCATTACGACCTGCGCAACAACACCGCCGACCCGAGCACGCTGCTCGCCGACGCCTGGCTGCTGACCACGCGCGACGGCGTGAACTGGAGCGAGACGCGCATCAGCGCGTCGAGCTTCGACCTCGCGGTGGCGCCTCAGGCCGGTGGCTTCTTCCTCGGCGACTACCACGGCCTCGTGGCCACCGGCAGCTCGGTGCTGCCGGTGTTGGTGATGGCCAACGCGAGCACGGCCAACCGCACCGATGTCTACACGCCGCGGTTCGATGGCGTGTCCGGGGCGACGGCGTTCATAGCGCGCAGCGCAGTGCCGGTGATGGATCGCGCAGCGCAATCGGCGCTGGCGCGCACGCATGGGGCTGCCGCCGAGGTGGCGATGCGGCAACGCTTGCCGCGGCAGTAGTTAGCCTGCTCCACGCACGATCAGACTGAAATGGGCGTCCACGATCGCTGAGATACGCGCTAGTTGAACGGCCTCTGTTCGTGCTTGCTATCGCCTTCGCCAGCGCGCTGGCCGTGCCGAACAGGCGAACAGGATCGCGGCGACCGGCCGCAGGCTCTGCATCCTGACGGTGGCGGCCGCGCCACCACGCCTCGACTCGAGGCCACGCGCGCGCTAGGATGCCCGACCCAACACGGGGGGATGCACCATGCCTGGCGACGAAGACCTGTTCCAGAAGGACTTCAAGTTCGAACTCTCGAAGTTTCGGACCAGGACCAAGCCGACGCTGGCCGAGGCGATC
>JANNQO010000399.1:0-10991 GCA_031400795.1 Rubrivivax sp.
GGCGTGGCCGCACCGTGTAGCCGCTGATGCCGACGATGCGCGCCTCTTCACCGAGCAGGTACAGCCACTCGGTGGTTTCTTCGGTGAGGCAGACGATGCGCCGCGGACCGGTCATTGGTGTACCTTTGTGCTGCGCACTGCGGCATTCGCCCTGGGAGCGGCCTGGCGGCTCATGATCACGGACTTGGTCATCGCGGCACCACCACCCACCGCGGCCCTTGCTCGGTACGCACCGCCTCGATCGTGAACGCCTCGCCGAAGGTCCGCACGAGCCCTTCGCGCAGCGCTGCATCGGCGGGCGCACCGTCGGCGACGATGCGGCCTTGCGCCATCACCACCACGCGCGGTGCGGCCAGCGCGAGTGTCAGGTCGTGCAGCACCACGGCCACTGCGGCACCTTGCGCGGCGCGGCGCGTCACGCTGGCCAGCAGCGCGCGTTGGTGCGGCGCGTCCAGATGCGCTGTCGGCTCGTCGAGCAGCAGCACCGGCGCGCCCACGGCCAGCACCCGCGCCAGCAACACGCGCTGGCGCTCGCCGCCGGAGAGTTCGGCCAGGCGCCGCGCGGCGAACGGCGCGCTTTCGGTCTCGGCCATCGCTGCTTCCACCGCGGCTTCATCGCCGGGTGTCAGCGCGCCGAACAAGCCGTGCCTGGGCAGCCGCGCCAGCAGCACCACGTCGCGCGCCGCGATCTCGCCATCGGCTTCGCCTTGCTGCGACAGCCAGGCCAGGCGCTGCGCGCGCTCGCGCGGCGTCCAGCCGCGCAAGGTGCGGCCGGCGAGCAGCACCTCGCCGGCGCGCAGCGGCAACAGGCCGGCCAGCGCCAGCAGCAGGCTGCTCTTGCCGGCGCCATTGGGACCGACGATGGCCGCCCACTGGCCGCCGGCGAGCGACAGCGAGACATCGCCGAGCACCTCGCGCGCGCCGCGTTGCACGCGCAGCGAACGGGCTTCGAGCAGTGGCGCCGCCACACTCATTGGAAAACCTTCGTGCTGCGCACTGCGCTGTTCGCCTTGGGAACGGCCCGACGGCTCATGTCTGCTTGTGAATCAAGCGCAGCAGGAACAGCCCGCCCAGCACCGCGGTGAGCACCCCCACGGGCAGTTCCTGCGGTGCGATGACGCTGCGCGCGGCGATGTCGGCGCCCATCAAGAGCACCGCGCCGGCGAGCGCCGACAGCGCCAGCAGCGCCGCGTGCCGCACCACCACCCAGCGCCGCACCAGGTGCGGCGAGACCAGGCCGACGAACGCCACCAGGCCGGCTTGCGCCACCGCGGTACCGGTGGCCAGCGCCATCAGCACCACCAGCAACATGCGCAGCCGCGGCACGTCAAGTCCCAGGCTCGCGGCACCGGCTTCGCCGAGCACCAGCGCATCGAGCACACGCGCGTAGGCCATCGCCAGCGGCAGCGCCAGCGCCAGCGCCAAGGCCAGCAGCGCCACGCTCGGCCAGCCGAAGAAACCGGTGGTGCCGAGCAGAAAGACCTGCTTGCCGCGCATCGTCTCGGGCGCGGCGAGCATCACGAGATCCGACACCGCCGTCAGCAGCACCCCCACCACCACGCCCGAGAGCAGCAGCACGACACGCCGGCCGGCGCCGCGCGCCAGCACGAGTGTCGCCATCACGCCGGCCAGCGCGCCGGCGAAGGCCGCGCCAACCAGGCCGATGCGCATCAACAGTTCAGCATTCGCCAGGCCGATCACTGTGCCCAGCGCACCGCCGGCGGCCAGCACCAGCACGACAGCAAGCCCGGCGCCCGCCGCCGAACCCAGCAGATAGGGATCGGCGAGCGGGTTGCGGAACACTCCTTGCGCCAGCGCACCCGCCAGGCCGAGCAGCGCTCCGCACAGCCCGGCGCCCAGCGTGCGTGGCGCGCGAATGTCGCTGACCAGCCGCCACTCGTCGCGCCAGGCGAACGACCAGCCTTCGCTGCCCGCCGAGAGGCCGAGCACGCCCAACAGCAAGGCCACGCCGGCCAGCAGCGCAGCCAGCAGCACCGGCGAACACGGCGCAGGCGCTGCGCTCATCGCGCCGCGAACCCAGCCAGGCAATCGGCGATCGCCTCGGCTGCTTCACCCAGCCGCGGGCCGGCGCGCACCAGCAGGTCACCGCGCCGCTCGTCGAAGCTGCACAGCTGCCGGCTCTTCAGCGCGGGCAACTCGGCCCAGCCGGGGCGCAATGCGAGTTGCGCCGCGCTGCGCGCCGAGACCATCACGATCTGCGGGCGCTCGCGCACCACATGCTCGGGGTTGAGCTTTGGAAACGGCCCGAGCGCTGCCGGCACGATGTTCGCCAGGCCCAGGCGCGCCAGCGTCTGCCCGATGAACGAGGATTCGCCGGCGGCGTAGGGCGCGTCCGAGACTTCGAAGTAGACACGCTGGCCGCGCAGCGCTGCCGGCACGCGCGCGGCGGCGGCCGTGATGCGCGCATCGATGCGCCGCCACAGCGCCTCGCCCGCCGCCGGACGCCCAAGCGCCGCGGCAACCTGCATCACGACGCGCTGCGTTTCCTGCAAGGTGCGCGGCTCGAGCACCACCACTTTGAGGCCGAGCGCTTCCAGCCGGTCGATCGCGCGCGCCGACTGCGCCAGCAGCACCAGATCAGGCTGCAGCGCCACGATGCGCTCGATCTGCGTGTCTTCGAGCCCGCCCAGCCGCGGCAGCGCGCGCAGCGCAGCTTCGGGCCAGTTCGAGGAGCGGTCCACGCCGACCAGTCTGGCGCAGGCGCCGAGTTCGCACACCGTCTCGGTGAGCGAGGGCAGCAGCGAGACGATGCGCTGCGGCGGTTGTGCGATGTCGATACGCTGGCCGCGGTCGTCGATCAAGGTGGCCGCTGCGGCCGGGCCGATCAGCCAGGCGAACATCCAGAACAGCAGCGCACGCCTCATCGCAAGCTCCAACGCCACGAGACGAAGACTTCACGCCCGGGCTGGTTGTAGCCCAGCGCCGTCTGGTAAGCCTGGTCGGCCAGGTTGTTGATCTTCACCGAGAGGATCGAGCCGGGCGACAGCGCCCAGTCGGCGCGCAGATCCAGCGTGCCATAACCACCCAGCCGCGCCGTGTTCGCGACATTGTCGAAACGGTGGCTGAACGCAGCCAGCGTGGCCCCCAGCGACCAGTCGCCGCGCTTCCAGTCGCCGGCCAGGCGCAAGGCGCTGCGCGCGCGGCGCGGCAGCAGCTTGCCCTGGTTGGCATTGCCCACGGTGGCGTTGCGCGGGTCGGCGTGGTCCAGCGAGGCCTGCAGCTCGATCTCGCGCCAGCGCTGTTGCAGGCTCATCGTCACCCCGTCCACTTCCACTCGCGGCAGGTTCACCGGTTGCGGGCCGCTGGTGATGAAGCCGCGGTAGCGATGCTTGTACGCGGTGATCCGCGCACTCGTCGCCGCATCGTCCCAGCGCACGAAGGCTTCGCCGTGACGGCCTTCTTCGGGCTGCAGCAGCGGGTTGCCGAAGTTGGGGAAGTACAGCTGGTTGAAGCTCGGCGCGACGAAGCTCGTGCCCAGGCTGCCGCCGATGCGCCAGGCCGGCGCGAGCCTGAATGCATAGCCGAGCGCCGCGTTGTCGGTGCCATCGAACTGCGAGTTGCGGTCGTGGCGCGCGCTGGCTTGCCAGCTGTGCGCGCCCGCGCTGCCCGAAAGGCCGAGCGCCCAGGCGTCGATGCTGCGCCGGCTGGTCGCGAACGCCGCACCCGGGCGTGCCACACGCTGCTCCAGCCGTTCGGCCAACAACAGCAGCGTACCCAGCGGCGTGTCCACGCGGTTCTCCCAAGCCAGCAACCCCTGGCGCGAGACGATCGCGCCGAGCGCCGCGAACGCACTGGCGCTGACCTCGGTGTTGACCTCGTCGAGCGAATCCGACACCGACAGGCGCGTCGACCAGGCCGGCGCGAGCTGCCCTTTCATGGACCACGACCAGACCTGATTGCTCAATCCCGATTGCGACGCGGCGCCCGGGCCGTCGTCGAAGTCACTGCTCGCACGCGAGCGCAGCACCAGTGCCTCGACGCGCCAGTCGGCCGCGGCTTGCCAGCCCAGGCGCAAACTCCCGGTGTTCTGGCGGAACCCGTCGCGATCCGGATTGAAGCTGCCGAAGGGCACCGCGGCGTTGGTCGCAGAAAAGCCGCGCGTCTGTGTGTGCACCACCTGCGCGGCAGCGTCGAAAGCGCCCTGCCCCCACGCGAGGCCGGCCGCGAGCTGCCCGTAGCGATCGCTGCCCGCCACCACCTTCGCGTCCCCTTGCAGCCCCGCCGCGCCGCGCTTCAGGAAGACCTGGATCACGCCGCCCATCGCGCCCGTGCCGTACAGCGACGACAGCGGCCCACGCACGATCTCGATGCGCTCGATGGCCGCCAGAGGCAGGTTGTCCAGCGACGGCGAACCGACCGTCGCCGAGCCCATCGGCACGCCTTCCACCAGCAAAAGCGTGTGCCGCGATTCGAGCCCGCGCATGAACAGCGACGCGGTCTTGCCCAGGCCGCCGTTGCTGGCGAACTGCAAGCCCGGCTGCTGCGCGAGCAGCTCGGCCAGCGTGCGCCCTTCGGCACGCGCGATCGCCGCGCGGTCGAGCACGCTGACCTCGGCGATCACGTCGTTGACACGTTGGGGCGTGCGTGCCGCCGTCACCACCACCGCTTCATCGGCCACGGCCGACGCGGACACAGCCAAACCCACCACCACGAGCCAGCCGCAGCGGCACATCCATGAAAAATCAATCATCGTCCTCTCCAGCCGCACGCCCCGTGCGGTGCTGTCCAAGCCCAGCCGGCGCGTGAAGAGGACGAAAGCAGATCCGGTGCTGCACGAGGCCACCGGCCCACGTCGCCCACCGCAACGCCGACACTCATTGCAAAAGGCCGGTATCCGGGCTTGCGAGTGCCGGGGCGACGTTGCCGTCGACCCGAAGCGTGCCGCGCCTTCCCAGCGCCCTCTTCGAAAGGGTCGCCAGTGGCTGCTGTGCGGTACGCGCCTCGCTGACCGTTGCGGGGGCAGCGCCGGACTCGGATCGCGCGACGGTTGTCGCGCGCGCCTCACCGGCTTCCCGTTGAACCCACCGTCCTCGCTGGACGGCAGGCACCTTATGCAAGCCGGGCGATTATTGCGCCGGCGCGGCGCTCAAGGCGATCCGGGTTCGCCGGTCGCCTCGAACCCCTGCGCGGGGCGGGCCGGGCTGGCCTGGCCCTGGGGGCGCTGCAGAACGACGCGGAACTCGCTGCCCAGCCCGCAGCGGCTTTGCACCTCGAGCCGCCCGCCCATCTGCTCGGCCAGCAGCTTGGCCACGATCAGGCCGATGCCCGTGCCCTCCACGCCGCTGTGCTCGCGGCCCAGCCGGTTGAAAGGCTGGAAGAGCTGCGCGAGTTGCGTCTCGTCGAGCCCGAGGCCGGTGTCGGTGACGGCGATCACCAACTCGGCGTCGCCCAAGGCCGATGACGACACCTGCACCTGGCCGCCGTGCACGTTGTACTTCACGGCGTTGGAGATCAGATTGACGAGCAGCTGCTTGAGCCTCGTCGCATCGGCCCAAACCGTCAGCGAAGCGCTGGCCCCGTGGTGCAGCGTCACCGCACGCTCGCGCGCTGCCACCTCGTTCATCGCCAGGCTCTGCGCGACCACATCGTCCAGCGGGACGGCGCCCATCTGCACCTGCAGCTGGCGAGCTTCGATGCGCGTGAGATCGAGCACGTCGTTGATCAGCGCCAGCAGATGCCAGCCGGCCGCCAGGATGTGCTCCAGGCGCGCGCGCTGCGTGGCCGACAGCGGGTCTTGGACATCGCCCTGCATCACCTGCGCGAAACCGAGCACCGCGTTCAACGGCGTGCGCAGCTCGTGGCTCATGCGCGAGAGGAACTCGGTCTTCGCGGCGCTGGCCCGTTCGGCCAGTTCGCGCCCGCGGCGTGCTTCTTCGGCGGTGCGGCGCTCGGTGATGTCCAGGCAGATGCCCAGGCGGCGCACGAGCCGGCCCTGGGCGTCGCGCACCGAGCGGCCGCGCGAATGCAACCAGCGCCATCGTCCGCCGGCAAGGCGCACGCGCAGCTCGAAGTCGACCGCACTGTCGTCTTCGGCTAGACGGTGCCAGCCGCGACGCGCAGGCTCTACGTCGTCGGGGTGCAGCATGTCCAAAAAGGCCTCGGTGCCGGGCGTGGGCGCGGTGGCCGGCAGGTCGAACAGCGCCTTCATCGTCTCGTCCCAGTGCGAGCAGTTGCTTGCCACGTCCCATTCCCAGGTGCCGATGCCGCCGGCCTCGGTGGCCAGGCGCAGCCGCTCGAGCAACTCGGCCAGGCGGTGATCTTGGGCACGCGCCTCGGTGAGATCGATGACGACGAAGAAGTAGCGCCAGGGCCGCCCCTGTGCATCGTCCACCACCAGCCCGCGCGTCATCACGCGTCGCTCGTGGCCGTCGCTGACGCGGCGCACCGAGTACTCGAAATCACGCAACTCGCCCGACACCGGCAGGCGGTGGATGTCATGCGCCACCCGCGCCCGGTCGGCGCTGGCGACGATGGCCAGGAACTGCTCGCGCGTCGGCGTCGACGCCTGTGCGGGCAGCCCGAACATCAGCATCAGCTGCGGGCTCCAGTAGCCGCCGTCGCCGCCCACATCGCGGTAGCCGAAGCCGAAGCCGACCTGCTGCGCGGTGAGGTCCAGCAACTTCAGCGCTTCACTGGCGCGAGCGTCGGCGATGCGGCGTTCGGTGATGTCCAGCGTCACCCCGACGACGCGCCGTTTCTGGCCCGCGGCGAAGGCGGCACGCGAATGCAGCCAGCGCACCTGGCCGTCGGCACGGCGGATGCGGTAGTCGAGCTCATAGGGCCGGCCGGTGGAGAGGAAATCCGCTGCGCGCGCCGCGGCCCGGTCGGCATCGTCGGGATGCAGGAAGCGCCGGCGCCACTCGCTTCGCGTCGGCGCGTGGCCGCCTGCGGGCAGGCCGTACATGGCCAGCGTCAAGTCGCTCCACACCTCCTCGCCGGTGTCGGCATCGAGCTCCCAGATGCCCACACCAGCGGCCGCCACGGCGTACTCCAGCGCCGGCGACAACAGCGCTGCGGATCCTGCGTTGGCATGCCTCGATTCGTCCATGTCGACTCGGCTCGGATCGTCGTTGTGATGCCGGGTCGACAGCACCCCGGCACCTATACTTCCCTTTTACCACCACGGACTGCCCAAAGCCGTCAGGCAGACCGATGCACATGACCAAATTCGTCTTCGTCACCGGCGGTGTGGTGTCGTCTCTCGGCAAGGGAATTGCGGCAGCGTCGCTCGCAGCGATCCTCGAGTCGCGCGGACTGAAAGTCACGCTGCTCAAGCTCGACCCCTACCTCAACGTCGACCCGGGAACGATGAGCCCGTTCCAGCACGGCGAGGTGTTCGTCACCGACGACGGCGCCGAGACCGATCTGGACCTCGGCCACTACGAGCGCTTCATCACCACGCGCATGAAGCGGGCCAACAACTTCACCACCGGCCAGATCTACAAGAGCGTGCTCGAAAAGGAACGCCGCGGCGACTACCTGGGCAAGACCGTGCAGGTGATCCCGCATGTCACCAACGAGATCCAGGAGTTCATCCGCCGCGGCGCGGGCGCCGACGATGCGACGCAGGTGACGATCGTCGAGATCGGCGGTACGGTGGGCGACATCGAAAGCCTGCCCTTCCTCGAAGCGGTGCGCCAGATGAGCCTGAAGCTCGGCCCCTCGAACAGCGCCTTCGTGCACCTCACCTACGTGCCCTGGATCGCCGCGGCCGGCGAACTGAAGACCAAGCCCACCCAGCACACGGTGCAGAAGCTGCGCGAGATCGGCATCCAGCCCGACGTGCTGCTGTGCCGCGCCGACCGCGAAGTGCCCATCGACGAGCGCGAAAAGATCAGCCTGTTCACCAACGTGCCGCTGCACGGCGTGATCAGCATGTGGGACGTGGACACCATCTACAAGGTGCCGCGCGTGCTGCACGAGCAGGGCCTGGACGAGCTGGTGTGCATGAAGCTTCAGCTGCTCACTCGCCCCGCCGATCTGAAACGTTGGGACATGCTGGTGCACGAGGTCGAGCACCCGCAGACCATGGTCAAGATCGGCATGTGCGGCAAGTACACGGATCTTTCGGATTCGTACAAGTCGCTCAACGAGGCGCTGCGCCACGCCGGCATCCACAACCACGCCAAGGTGGAGATCGAGTACATCGACGCCGAGTCGCTGAACCCGGGCAACGTGGCGCAGCTGTCGCGGCTGGACGCGATCCTCGTGCCCGGCGGCTTCGGCAAGCGCGGCATCGAAGGCAAGGTGCTGGCCGCGCAATACGCGCGCGAGCACTGCGTGCCCTACCTCGGCATCTGCCTGGGCATGCAGGTCGCCACGATCGAATTCGCGCGCCATGTGGTCGGCCTCGAAGGCGCCAACAGCACCGAGTTCGAGCCCGATTGCGCGCACCCGGTGATCGCGCTGATCGAGGAATGGCAAGACCGCGACGGCTCGATCCAGAAGCGCAGCGCCAGCTCCGACCTGGGCGGCACGATGCGCCTGGGCGCGCAGAGTTCGGACGTGAAGACCGGCACGCTCGCGCACCACGTCTACGGCGACGTGGTGACCGAGCGGCACCGCCACCGCTACGAGGCCAACGTGCACTACCTCGAGCGGCTGCAGCAAGCGGGCCTGGTGATCAGCGCACTGACGCAGCGCGAGCGGCTCACCGAGATCGTCGAGCTGCCGCAAAGTACCCACCCCTGGTTCATCGGCGTGCAGTTCCACCCCGAATTCAAGAGCACGCCCTGGGGCGGGCACCCGCTGTTCACGAGCTACGTGCAGGCTGCGCTCGAGCACCAGACGCGGCGGCGCGAGTCGCCGGTAAAGGCGGTGGCCTGATGAGGTTGTGCGGCTTCGAAGCGGGGCTGGACAAGCCCTTCTTCCTCATTTCGGGCCCTTGTGTCGTCGAGAGTGAACAGCTGCAGATGGACGTGGCCGGCCTGCTCAAAGAGATCACCGCGGCGCTCGGCATCCCCTTCATCTTCAAGAGCAGCTACGACAAGGCCAATCGCTCCAGCGGCACGAGCTTTCGCGGGCCGGGCATGCAACGCGGCCTGGAGATCCTCGCCAAAGTGAAGCGCGAGCTGAAGGTGCCGGTGCTCACCGACGTGCACTCGGAGGCCGAGGTGGCCGACGTGGCGGCTGTGGTCGACGTGTTGCAAACCCCGGCCTTCCTGTCGCGCCAGACCGACTTCATCCGTGCCGTGGCGCAAAGCGGCAAGCCGGTGAACATCAAGAAGGGGCAGTTCCTGGCGCCCGGCGACATGAAAAACGTCATCGCCAAAGCACGTGCCGCGGCGCGCGAGAAGGGCTTGAGCGAAGACCGCTTCCTGGCCTGCGAACGCGGCGCCAGCTTCGGCTACAACAACCTGGTCAGCGACATGCGCAGCCTGGCCATCATGCGCGACACCGGCGCGCCGGTGGTCTTCGACGCCACGCATTCGGTGCAACTGCCCGGCGGGCAGGGCACGACCAGCGGCGGCCAGCGCGAGTTCGTGCCGGTGCTGGCGCGCGCGGCCATCGCGGTCGGCGTGGCCGGCTTGTTCATGGAGACGCACCCTGATCCGGCGAACGCGCTGTCCGACGGGCCGAATGCGGTGCCGCTGAAGCACATGCGCGTGTTGCTCGAACAACTCGTCACGCTGGATCGTGTGATCAAGAGCCAACCCTTGCTGGAAAACGACTTCCAGCCATGAGTGCCGCCCGGCCGCCACGGACCACGAAGGGGTCCCCTCGGGCCCCGGGCGCTCGCAGCGCAGTGCACAGCACGGAGGTTTCCTGATGCCCGCCTACATCATCGCCGACGTGACCATCACCAACGAAGAGCAGATGAAGGAATACCGCGTCTGGAGCAGCAAGGCGATGGTCGAGTTCGGCGCCGAAATCGTCATCCGCGGCGGCGCGATGGAGGTGCTCGAAGGCGACTGGAAACCGCAGCGCGTGGTGGTGCTTAAGTTCAAGGACCGCGCGCAGGCCAAGGCCTACTACGACAGCGCCACGTACCGCCATGCACGAAAGCTGCGCGAAGGCGCGGGCTTCATCAACATGATTGCGGTGGACGGGTTGGCATGAAGGTCGTCGGCCGTCGGGTGGAGCCCGCGGTGCGCCGGGAGACGAGTGCCGCGCACCTGATCGACGCCGCGCTCCTCGGCGAAGCGCTCGCGCATCTGGCCCCGCTCGGCTTGATGCGCAAGGGCGTTTACCGCTTCAAGACGCACGCCCAGGCCAACCAACATCAAGGGCACTGCCTGGCCGAGCGCATGGCGGCGTTGGCGCGCCAGCGTGGGCGATGAACGTCCTGGCCCGCGCGCGATGACCGACGAAGCGCGTCCGGCAACGATCGAGGATCTGAAGCGGCTGCTGGTCGCCCTGCACGACAACGCAGCTGACTACCTCCTGGTCGGCGGGTACGCCTTGGCCGCACACGGCTACCGCCGAGCGACGACCGACATCGATCTGCTGGTGCCCGCCACTGCCGAGGGCGGCGCGCGGCTGAAGCAGGCCTTGCTGGCGCTTCCTGACCGCGTTGCCGAGCAGATCGATCCAGGCTGGTTCACCGAAGGCGAAAACATCCGCGTTGCCGATGCTTTCGTCGTCGATCTGCTGCTTTCGGCCAACGGACACAGCTACGACGCCCTTCTCGCACACGAACAGCGCCTGGACCTGGACGGCGTCCCGGTGCGCACCGTCGACCTCGAAGGGCTGTTGCTCACCAAGCAGACACCGCGCGAACAGGACGTGGCCGATCGCCTGGTCATCGAACGTGCATTGACCGCCTTGCGCGGCGATTCGGGGTCTGGAGCCCCGTAGACTTCTGCTTCACTCAACAAAACCCAACACACCCATGAGCGCCATCGTCGACATCGTCGGCCGCGAGATTCTCGACAGCCGCGGCAACCCCACCGTCGAGTGCGACGTGCTGCTGGAAAGCGGCACGATGGGTCGCGCCGCCGTGCCCTCGGGCGCTTCCACCGGCAGCCGCG
>JANNQO010000400.1:0-17673 GCA_031400795.1 Rubrivivax sp.
GCCGATCTCGCGCGTGCGCTCCAGCACCGCCAGGCCCATCGTCGACGCGAGGCCCATGCCGCCCACGGCCAGCATCACCCAGGCCATCGCGCCGAGGAAGTCGACGACCATCAGCAGGTGGTCTTCGACAACCCGCCGGCCTTCGCGCTTCATCTGACTGCTGGCCACCGGCAAGCCGGCTTCCTGCAGCGCCGCGCGCAGGCGTTGCACCGTCTCCAGCTGCAGCGCAGCGCTGGACGCGGACATCGCCACCTGCACGCTGCTGGCCAAGGTGTTGCCCAACAAGCGGTCGAGCGCAGCACGTGAGGTGTAGGCCAGCGCCTGTGGGCCGGTGTCGACCAGTCCCAGCACGCGCCAGGGCCGCGCCTGGCCGTCGATCGACAACGTCAGCACATCGCCCACCTTCAGGCCCGGGTGCTGGCGCAAGAGGCCGCGGTTCGGCACCAGACCGTCGTCGTCGCCCGCTTGCAACCAGCGGCCTTGCAACATCGCAGGTTTCAGCAGGCCGCCGTTGGGCGTCAAGCCGATGAGGTTGAAGGCCTCACCGCCGGCGCCTTGAAGCGAGGCGCGCTTGCCGCGCCAGGCCTCGGCGCGCACGACGCCCTCCACCCCCAGGGCCGCGGCTTCCAACGCGGCGGCAGGCGCGGGTTCGGACAGCCGCAACGAAACGTCGTAGTGCTGCGCTGAAAAGAGCAGGTCCACCGATCCCTGCACGGCCTGGCGCAGGTTGGCCGCGCCCAGGCACACCGCGCCGGCCACCGCCAGGCCGAGCACGGTGAGGCCGGTGCGCTGGCGGCGGCGCAAGGCATTGCCCAGCGAGAGCAACATCGGCCGCGCCCACCCGGCCGGCACCCAGGCCCGGCGCAACCACAGGGCGCGGCCGGGCGCCACGATGCCGACGTCGCGCAGCGCCTGCCCCACCGTCAGGCGGCATGCGCGGCGCACGGGCCACCAGGCAGCGAACACCGGCAACAGCAGGCCCACCGCCGCTTGCAAGCACAGCGCCCAGGCCGGAATATGGTGGCCCGCCACGGGCAAATTCAACAACTCGCCCTTGAACGCGGCATATTGCCGGCCGGCCCACAGCGCCGCCGGCATCGCCAGCAGCGTGGCCGCACCGCCGACCAGCACGGCCTGGCCCAGGTAGATCGTGGCGAGCTGGCAGCGCGAGGCCCCCAGCACCTTCATCACGCCGATCTCGCGCACCTGGGCGGCCAGCGTGGCGGCGACCAGGTTGATGACGAGCAAGCCGCTGGCCAACAGCGCCAGCAGCGCGAACGCCGCTTGCGTGAGCATCAACGAGTCCATCTGCGCGGCGTGCATGTGCTCGCCGGGCACCGGCACCTCGACCACGCTGACGCGCGCCCCGGCACGCTCCAGCAGCGCGGACACCGTTCGTGCAACCTGGCGCACGGCATCCCGGCTGGCGCCTGCATCGCGCACCCTGAACTGAAGCTGGTTCAACGACGAAGGCGCACCCAGCTGCGCGAGCGTGGCCGGCGTCACGAAGCCGTAGACGAGGTTCTCCATCCAGCCCGGCGCCAGGCTCACGTCACGCACCACACCGGCCACGGCCATCGACTGCGCCGTTTCACGGCCCCACCTCAACAACGCCGCTTCGCCCAGCGTGGCACCCGAGAACTCGAGCGACGAGCGTTCGATGATCAGTGTGCCGTCGCGCGGCGGCCAATCGCCACCGAGCGGCTGCAAGCGGGCGATGTCGGCGCGCGTGAAATCGTCGAGCACGAAGAGCAGCGCGGGCCGCCAGCGGCCCTGGGTTTGCACCGACGCCTGCACCGTGCGGCGCATGCGCACCGCCGCCAGCTCGGGCAGGGCACGCAATGCGTCGAGCGTCGGGATGAGCGAGCTTGTTTCGAGGCCCTCCACGGTGAGCGTGGCCGAGACCGGCAGGCTGCCGAGAAAACCTTGCGCCGTGGCCCGCTGCACCAAGGCCCAAGTGTTCAGCAGAGTGCCCGCAGCGCCCAGGCCCAGCGCCAGTGCGGCCACCACCAGCGCGCTGCGCGCGCGGTGCAACCACACGTCGCGCAGCGTCTTGCGAACGCGGGTGTCACGCATCACGGGCGGCCACCCGCGGCGGGCTCATTCATGGGCGGCCACCAGCCGCGGGCTCATTCATGGGCGGCCGCCAGCCGCCCGTCGGCCAGCGTGACCGTGCGCCCCACCTGCGACAGCGCGCCGCGCTCGTGCGTCACCAGCACCACGGTGATCTGCTGTTCGCGCACCAGCGTGGCCAGGGCTTCGAGCAAGGTTTGGGCGTTGCGCGAGTCGAGGTTGCCGGTGGGTTCGTCGGCCAGCACGAGGGGCGGCGCGTTGGCCAGCGCGCGCGCCACCGCCACACGCTGTTGCTGCCCGCCCGACAAGGCCGCCGGGAACTTGTGCGCCTGCTCGGCCACGCCCAACTGCTCGAGCAACAGCAGCGCGCGTTTGCCGCGCTCGAGCGGCGGCCACATGCGGCAGAAGTCCATCGGCAGCATGACGTTCTCGATCACCGTCAGCGTAGGCAGCAGCTGGAAGAACTGGAACACGATGCCCACGCCGCGCCCGCGCCAGGCCGCCAGTTGGCGCTCGGACATCCGGTGCAGCGCCTGGCCGTCGACGATCACCTCGCCGCGGCTCGGTGGGTCGATGCCAGCGAGCAGGTTCAAGAGCGTGGACTTGCCGCTGCCCGACGGCCCGACCACGGCCACGAACTCGCCGCGGCCGATCTCCAGGTCCACCGCATCGAGCGCCGTGAACGCGGCCCCTGCCCCGGGGTAGGTTTTGCTCACGCCGCGCAGGCGGATGAGCGGCGGGCTGGCGGGGGCAAGGGCGGGGGCTGTAGTGGGCACGGCGAGGGCTTTGCAGAAGAGGCGTGGTCACTGTAGGCGGCCAAGCACACGGCCGGCGCACCGCTGGACGGCATGTGCATGCCACTCGGCGAAAACGAACACCCGTACACGGGCCGCGCCGGCATGCTGCGGACCTTGCGGCGCCGTGCCGCACAGAGCCGCCATGAAAACCTGGACCGCCCCGCTCGCTGCGCTCACCGCGCTCACCTCGTTGTTGCTGGCCGTCGCCGGCCCGGCGCTCGCACAACACGGCGGTGCAAGCGCAGCCTTGCCGGCGAGCGCCGCCGCGCCGGAAGCCACGCAGTTCGATTTCCTGCTCGGCGTGTGGGAGCTCGAGGTCACACCCAAGGTCAGCGGCTTGGCAGCGATGGTGCACGGCACACCGAAAATCGTCGGCAGCTGGAAGGCCTGGCGGGCCTTCGACGGCCACGGCATCAGCGACGAGTTGCGCCTGGTGGATGCCTCGGGCAACCCGGTGGGGCTGAACCACGCGCAGCGCATCTTCGACGCCAAGTCAAAACAATGGCTGGTGCAGACGCTGGACGTCTACCGGGCTCGCTTCGGCAGCGCCACGGCAAAGTGGCAAGGCCAGCAGATGAACCAATCCGGCTCGGGCACCAACAACGAAGGCAGGGCCCTGCTCACCCGCACGCGCTTCCACGACATCGGCGCCGAGCGCTTTCGCGTGCAGCAAGACCGCTCGCTCGACAACGGCGCCACCTGGGACGAGGCCACTTTGGTGATCCTGGCCAGGCGCGTTGCGAAGGTCGCGCCGCGCTGAACAGCGCAGGCAGCCCGGCGCGTACGATCGTCCGATGCCCGGCATTCACCACCCTTGCTGATGCCGCGCGCTTGGGTCTGGTGGCACCTGAGCATCGCCTGGCTGCCGGTGTGGGCGCTGTTCGCCACGTTGATGGCGGTGGCGCACGACATGAGCCCGGCGCAGGCGGCCCCCTTGGCCTTGCGCCTGGTGGCCTGTGCCGCAGTACTCGGCCTGGTGGTGCATCGTGCGACGCAGCGCTGGCCCTGGCCGCACCCGTTTCGGATTGGCTTCGTAGCCCGGCACGCCTTGGCCGCGGCGCTCTTTTCAGTCGCCTGGATCGGATTGAACAGCGTCGTCGAGAGCCTCGTGCGCCTGCGCATGGCGATCGTGCTCGGCCCGGGCCTGGTGCCCTTCCTGATCACCGGCGTGTGGATGTACGTGATGGTCGCCGGCGTGGGTTACGCACAGGCGGCGGCCGAGCGCGAGGTGCAGCTGAAGGCCGCGGCCGCGCGCAGCCAGCTCGCCGCGCTGCGTGCGCAGTTGCACCCGCACTTCCTGTTCAACGCGCTGCACACCGTGGTGCAGCTGATCCCGCTGGACCCGAAGGCCGCGGCCGGTGCTGCCGAACAGCTCGCCGCGCTGTTGCGCAGCACGCTGGAAGAACAGCGAGACGAGGTGACGCTGGCCGAAGAGTGGCAGCTGGTGCAGCGCTACCTGGCGCTGGAGAGCATCCGTTTCGGCGATCGCCTGCGTGTGTCGAGCGCCATCGACGACGATGTGCAACAAGCCGCGGTGCCATCGTTCGCGCTGCAAACGCTGGTGGAAAACGCCGTGCGCCACGCCGCTACGCCATCGGTGCAGGCCACACAGATCAAGGTCAGCGCGCGCCGCGCCGGGCACGCGCTGCTGATCACCGTGGCCGACAGCGGCGCAAGCACCGACCTGGCCGCCCTGCTCACCCGCACCGACGGCAGCCGTGGCACCGGCTTGCTGCGGCTGCGCGAGCAATTGCGCGCCCTGTACGGCGACGCTGCCACACTCGACTTCGAACTCACCCACCCGCATGGCGTGAGCGCACGATTGCGCCTGCTGCTGGCCTGGGGCCTTGACGATGCCTGAAGCTGCCACGCCCGCCCCGCTCACCGCGCTGATCGTCGACGACGAGCCCGTGGCGCGTGCCGGGCTGCGCCATGCGCTGGCCGAGATCGAGTGGCTGCGCGCAGTCGGCGAAGCCGCCAACGGCCCCGCGGCGATCGAGCTCATCGAGCGGCTGCGGCCGGACATCGTGTTCCTCGACATCCAACTGCCCGGCATGAGCGGCATCGAGGTGCTGCAACGCCTGCACCACCGTCCCTGCGTGGTGTTCACCACCGCCTACGCCGAACATGCGGTGACGGCGTTCGAACTCGGCGCGCTGGACTACCTGCTCAAGCCCTTCGGCCCCGATCGATTGCGCAGCGCGCTCGATCGCGTGGCCGCCGCGTTGGGCGAGCCCGGCCCGAGCGCGCTCGAGCGGCTGGCCGACGCCTGGGGCCAGGGGCCGATCCGGCGCCTGTTCGTGCGCAACGGCCGCGCCATCGTGCCGCTGGCCGTGGACCGGATCGCCTGGTTCGAAGCGCTGGGCGACTACGTCGGCGCGCAGCCCGCCGCGCCGGGAGCCGCGGCGCAGGTGCTGCACGTGGCGCTGGCCCGGCTCGAACATCGCCTGGACCCCGATCGTTTCGTGCGCATCCACCGCACGCACATCGTCAACCTCGACCATCTGGCCACCTTCCGCCGCCAGCTCGATGGCCAACTGGTGGCGGTGATGAACAACGGCGTGGCGCTGCCGGTGAGCCGCGCGAAGGCGCAGGTGCTGCGCGGCTTGGCGAGATAGCTGCGGTTTCCCGTCGCTCGCGCTGGTTAGCATCGACGGCTAGAGGAGTCGAGGCCACCATGACCGTGATCACCACCATCGAAGACCTGCGCGTGCTGGCGCAGAAACGCGTGCCGCGCATGTTCTACGACTACGCCGACTCGGGCTCGTGGACCGAGAGCACCTACCGCGCGAACGAGAGCGACTTCCAGAAGATCAAGCTGCGCCAGCGCGTGGCCGTGAACATCGAAGGCCGCAGCACGGCCACGAAGATGGTCGGCGTGGACGTGAGCATGCCCGTGGCCATCGCGCCCACCGGGCTGACCGGCATGCAGCATGCCGACGGCGAGATCCTGAGCGCCAAGGCCGCCGAGGCCTTCGGCATCCCGTTCACGCTCAGCACGATGAGCATCTGCTCGATCGAGGACATCGCCGAGCACACGAAAGCGCCCTTCTGGTTCCAGCTCTACGTGATGCGCGACCGCGACTTCATCGAACGGCTGATCGACCGCGCCAAGGCCGCGAAGTGCGGCGCGCTGGTGGTCACCCTGGACCTGCAGATCCTCGGCCAGCGCCACAAGGACCTGAAGAACGGCCTCTCGGCGCCGCCCAGGCTGACGATTGCCAACATCCTCAACATGATGAGCAAGCCGCGTTGGTGCCTGGGCATGGCAGGCACGAAGCGGCGCCAGTTCGGCAACATCGTCGGCCACGTGAAGGGCGTCACCGACATGGCCAACCTGGCGGCCTGGACCGCACAGCAGTTCGACCCGCGGCTGAACTGGGGCGACGTGGAGTGGATCAAGAAGCGCTGGGGCGGCAAGCTGATCCTGAAAGGCATCCAGGACATCGAAGACGCGCGGCTGGCGGTGCAATCAGGCGCCGACGCGCTGATCGTCAGCAACCACGGCGGGCGTCAGCTCGACGGGGCGCAGAGCAGCATCGAAGCGTTGCCGGCGATCGTTGCCGACGTCGGCGCGAAGATCGAGGTGCACATGGACGGCGGCATCCGCTCGGGGCAGGACGTGCTGAAGGCCTGGGCCCTGGGCGCACGCGGCACCTACATCGGGCGCGCGATGTTGTATGGCCTCGGCGCGATGGGGCAGCAAGGTGTGGCCAAGGCGATCTCGATCATTCACAACGAGCTGGATCTGACGATGGCGTTTTGCGGGCACACGAAGATCGGGACGGTGGATCGCAGCATCTTGTTGCCGGGGACGTTTCCGCAGTAACCGGTTGGGCGGCGAGTGCGGATCACGCCGCAAGCGGTTGGGTGGCCGTCAACCGCATGTCGATGTGCACTGCCTCGAAAGGACACACGACTCCGCCGCTGTCGGTACGCTCGAAAAGACCCAACTCGGCCAGCACTTGCACATCGTCATGGACGCGCCGGACATCGCGTGCCACCCGGCGCGCCAGCTCACGCACCGAGATCGCTCCCTGACCCTGCAGCGCATGCACCAGAGCCCAGCGACGCTCGGTGAGCTTGCCGAAGAAACTTCCCGCAGTCTCGAAATTCAGGAGTTCGCCCTTGTAGCTGCGGGCGGTGGCTCGCTTGCCTGTGGTGCGCAGCGCACTGCGCCAATCGGCATTCATCGTGATCATCAGCGTTCGCTTGGTCATGTCTTGCCCCTCGCCGTATCGACGGCAGCAATGAAATCCTCGATCAGCTGTTCGAAAGAGGTGAAGGTGTAGCTTCGCTCGACTCCCCCGATGTGGAAGTGATCCCCCTTGCCGCGCTCGTTGTCGAACCCGACCACGCGCACGCCGTCAATGGCGTAGGCTGCCCTGTACTTGAACCCGTGTTCGCTCGGGCGAACAGGCTCCGGCACGCGCCACACCACCAACTCGATGACACCGCCCTGCGGCGTCACGTCTTTGAACCGAGTGATCAGTCGTGCCTTCACTGTTGACAAGGATGCCGACGTTTGCGGGTGTTGTCAAACGAGTCAACATCGTTTGGTGATGGCGCCATCGCGATCGACAACCCGTCGCGGCCGAGCCCTCGGCCGAACTGGCGCGGGTGGCGCGGGCGCGCGGCGATGTGGCGGCGCAACGCTGCCCCGCGCGAAAGCGTCGCCAAGGGCGCCGAGCCAGCTGCATCAGCGGCATGACGCGAGCGACTCCGCGAAGGTGGTGCCTGGCTCCGCGGTACAACCGGACCCATGAAGACGCCCACCCTGCCCACCTCCTTCCCATTCGCCTCGGCCAGCACGCTGGCGCGCGCTTTGCGCAGCGGCAAGGTCAGCGCCGTGGCCTTGTTGCAAGGCTACTGGCGGCGCGTGGAGCTGCACAACCCGGCGCTGAACGCGATCATCACCTTCGACCGCGAAACTGCCTTGCGCGATGCGCGCGCCGCCGATCGGGCGCTGGCCAAGGGCCGCGTGCTGGGCCCGCTGCACGGCGTGCCGATGACGGTGAAGGAGTCGTTCAACATCACCGGCCTGCCCAGCACCTGGGGCCAGCCGGCGCTGCGCGACAACCTCGCCAAGAGCGATGCGCTGGTGGTGCAGCGCCTGAAGGCCGCGGGCGCCATCGTCTTCGGCAAGACCAACGTGCCGATCAATCTGGCGGACTTCCAGACCTACAACGCGGTCTACGGCACGACGAACAACCCACACGATGCGACGCGCGGCGCCGGTGGCTCCTCCGGCGGCAGCGCCGCCGCGGTGGCCGCCGGGCTCACGGCGCTGGAGTACGGCAGCGACATCGGCGGCAGCATCCGCAATCCGGCCGCCTACTGCGGCGTGTACGGTCACAAGCCGAGCTGGTGCCTGGTGCCCAAGCGCGGCCATTCGCCGGTGCCCTGGCCGATTCCCGAGGTCGACCTGGCCTGCGCGGGTCCGCTGGCGCGTTCAGCTGAAGACCTGGCGCTGGCGCTGAAGGTGACGATGGGGCCCGATGAATTGCAAGCACCGGGCCTGCAGTTCAAACTGCCGCGTGCGCCGCAATCGCTGAAGGGTTTGCGCGTGGCCGCATGGCTCGACGATCCACTCGCGCCGGTGGACCGCAGCGTGAAAGACGCCTTGCTCGGCGCAGCCAACGCGCTGGCCACCGCCGGTGCGAAGCTCGACTTCACTGCCCGTCCCGAGTTCGACGCGGCGCAGGCCCACGACACCTACCAATGGCTGCTCATCGCCCAAATGGCCGCGCGCCGGCCCGACGTCGGCGAACTCATCAAACGCCGCGCCGGCCTGGCGGACAGTGACCAGAGCGAAGACGCCACCTTCCTGCGTCGCGCGGCGCAGAACTTCAGCGAGCACCTGCTGCACCAGACGCGCCGCGAGCGCGTGCGCTGGGCCTGGCACGCGTTTTTTCAGCGCTACGACGTGCTGCTCGCGCCGATCACCAGCACGGCTGCCTTCAAGCACGACCACAGCGAACCGCAGCCGGCACGCAGACTGATGGTCAACGGCCAGCCGCGGCCCTACTTCGAACAACTCTTCTGGGCTGGCCTGGCCACCACGGCGATGCTGCCGGCGAGCGTAGCGCCGATCGGCCGAACCCGCGACGGCCTGCCGCTTGCCGCGCAGCTCATCGGCCCGGAGATGCACGACCTGCGCACGATTTGGGCCGCTGGGCAACTGGGCCGCTTGTGCGGCGGTTATCGGCCGCCAAAGGGGTTCTGAGGCGGCAGATCTCGCCCACTGGTCTACTTGGCGCGCATGCGATTGTTCTTCGGGTTGTGCTCGAGCTCGCACAGACCGAGTTCTTCCATCAGCGGGGGTAGGTACACACCGAAGCGTCCGCGCAGCCCCTTCTTGAGTCCGTACCAGCCGCCGATCGGGTTGCCCGCCGAGCGGCCCCATGCCTCGACAGTGCCTTCCCTGGCCGGCTTTTGCTCGTCCGCGCCGCCGAGCTCGACCCACTCACCACCCTTCGCCTTCAGCATGGCATGAAGGTCGGCAATGCAGCGCTCGTCGTAGTGGAGAACGGTCTTGCCGACCGTGCAGACAAGCACGCGCGTGCCGTTCACCTCGCCAACGTGCATTGTGTAGTCGGACGTCCCCGACGCTGTCTTGAGTTGCCAGGGGTTGTCTTTGTCGCGGGTCATCGCAGCCATACCGATCCTTTGTCTGATTCATTGGATTGATCACATCGCGCGCAGCAGCAGCACCGCGGCGAATGTGATGAACGCGAGCCAGGCCACGGTGAAGACCACGGTTCGGGCAACGAACAGGCCGAAGCCGCTGATGTGAATCAGCGCGTGCGCAAGGCGCGCATAGAAGTAGATCGCGGCGCAACTCGCCGTCACGCCGCTGGAAACGCCCGTGGCCTGGGCGATCAGCACCACCGCCGCGAACGGCGCGAAGTTCTCGACCGCGTTCAGGTGAGCGCGGTTGGCGCGATTGACCCAGTCGGGCAGCGGTGTGGTGGGTGCCACTTTGTAGGTGGACGGCGTGAGACGCCGCCCCGATGCAACGTAGCCGATCACGACCGGAATCCACAACACGCCGGTGAGGATGGCGGTCAGCAACAGATAGAGAAGTTCGGTCTTCATGGTGGGCTCGGGTGGTGGGTCGGTCCGGGAAACTCGAACACCGCGTCGTGTGCGATGTAGGGCACGTAGCGGAAGTCGCGAATCACCACCACCCGCCCGTCGCGCCAGCTGAGTTCGACGAAATAGCGCGGCACGGTGGCCGAGGGTTCAGGCAATACCGCGAGCACTTCGCGGCCCTCGAGCCACGCCGGGGCAAGGTACGAATCCGCGGCGCGTTCGTAATTGGTGAAATAGCTGCCCACGTCACGGCGGCCGGCCGACTTGCGCCGTGACACGAGGTCCAGCCGCACGTCGTCGGCGAGCATCGAGCGCACACCCTCCCAGTCGTGGGCGTTGAACAGGCTCGCGTAGCGCGCCAGTGCCGGCACGGGCTCGCGCGCGTGGGGCATGGGCGCCGGCACGGCCGCGGTGAGCCTTTGCAGCGCGGCGCGCCCGCGGTGCAGCGCGGCCTTCACCGCCGGGACGGTGAGGCCGAGTTCGTCGGCAACCTCGTCGATCGAATGGTCCAGCACGTCCTTCAGGATCACGCAGCCACGCTGGGCCGGAGCCAGCTCGAGAAAACACGAAATCGCGGCCCGCACGGCCTGGCTGCGCGCCAATACGTTGTCGGGCTCGTGAATGCTCTCGCCGGCGATCTCCATCGCTGCGTCCAGCGGTTCACTGGCGCGATAAGCCTCATGCCGCCAGTGATCGATGGCCCGGTTGTGTGCGATGCGAAAGAGCCACGGACGCAAGGGCGGCAGTGCCCGCAACTGGGGTAGCTCGAAGCAGGCGCGAGCGAGCGTTTCCTGGACAACGTCTTCACCATCGGCCACCGAGCCGGTCATTCGCGTGCAGTAGCGGTGCAGATCCGGGCGAATGTGATCGACGAGGGAAAGGAATTGCCTGTGTCCCTGTTCCAGCAGCTCGATGATGTCTTGCGGCCTCGCGCCGCCAGGCTCGCCCACATCACCCATCGAAGAAACCATAGGACGCGATCTCCATCACCTTGCTCCTATGACGAACCAGCCATGCAAGAGGATGCGGTTCGCGGGACGATCAAACCAAGTGGCTGCCTCCGGCGATGCGACGCCGCACAGCGCGAAACCGAGCCGCGACGGCGCAGCGGGCAGCGCGAACAGCCACGCCAACGCGACGTGCGTCATCATGGCCGCGCCTGCGCGCCTGCGCGCCTGCGCGCCGTGGCGCCGCGGGCTCAGCGGAACGGCGTGGCGCTCGTCAGGGTGAAGTTCAGGCCGGGCCCTGCAATCAAGGTCAGCTCGGCGCCATAGGAGGCCGTGGGCAAGAGCCCCGGCGTCAGCACCACGGGCAGGGTCAGTTTGCCGTTGGCATAGGTCGGCAGCACCAAGGTGGCCGAGTTCTCGATCATCTGCGCGCGCAACTCGCCGCCGCCGGCGAGGGTGCTGTGCAGGTTGAAGTACCAGAGTCCGGCCAGCAAGTCCGTCTGCTGTGCTGCACTCAGTGTCACGGTGCCGGTCACCTTGCCGGCGTTCCCGGTCGGCAGAACGGGCAGCCCGATGGCGACGCCCGCGTTCGTCCCCAGGGCCGCCGGGCCATGGAAGTGGGCGTTGGTCACCGTTGCCCCAGGATTCAGTTGATACACGATGCTGTAGAGGAGGACCTTGGTGGTCGAGTCGTACAACGCCGTGACGCTGCCCGTGCCGGTGCTGTTGGGTGCGACGGGTTCCTGCGTCGGCGTCAACGGCAGTCCGACGTAGGCATGGACCTCGGCCGAGGCCGCGAGCGGCAAAGCGAGGGCGGCGGCGGCTAGCAGGCTGGCAATCTTGCTCATGGTGATGGAATCTCCAGGGTTGCGGGTGCGGGAATGCGCCCGAGTGCAAACGACTCGGGTCGGGGGGCAGGACTCGACGGCCACCGACTTCTGAGTGCCTTGCGGTACTCGGCCGGTTGCCATGCACTGTGCAAGCGCCACCCGAGGGTGTCAACCGATCCGGGGTTTCAGGAGGCTCCAACTGATCCACCGCTTCCACGGCGCGCTCCCGATGCGCACAACGGCACGTCGAGGCAGACACGGAGCGCGGCATCCGCCGATCTGCCGCGACGCCGCATACAGTCGCCACGATCCGTCGCCACTCCCGATGCAGCCACGCATGAACCGACGCGTCAACGCCCTCTACGCGCTCTTCGCCCTGTCGGGCTTCTGCGGACTGATCTATGAATCGATCTGGTCGCACTACCTGAAGCTCTTCGTCGGCCACGCAGCCTATGCGCAGACGCTCGTGCTGGCCGTGTTCATGGGTGGCATGGGCCTGGGCGCTTGGCTCGCGGCCAAGTTCGGCGCCCGGGTGCGCAACCTGCTGTGGGCCTATGCGCTGGTGGAGCTCATCGTTGGCGTCTTCGCGCTCGCTTTCCACACTGTGTTCGTGGCGGCGCTCGACTGGGCCTACGCGAGCCTGCTGCCGGCCACCTGCGGGGCAGACGGTGCCTGCTGGTCGCAGTGGGCCCTGGCGGCGCTCTTGATCCTGCCGCAGTCGGTGCTGCTGGGCACGACGTTTCCGCTGATGACGGGCGGCGTGCTGCGCCTGGCACCGAGCATGCCGGGTCGCAAACTGGCGCTGCTGTACTTCCTGAACAGTGCCGGCGCAGTGGCGGGCGTGCTGGTCAGCGGCTTCGTGCTCATCCCGCAGGCCGGCCTGCCCGGCGCGCTGCTCGCCGCGGGCATCGGCAACATCGTGGTCGCGGTCTGCGTGAACTTCATCGGCAAGCCCACCGCGTCGTCCGCAGGCAGCGCGGTGCCGGCGGCGCGTCCGGCGCCCGACGCCGCAGCGCCGGCACCGTTCGTGCGCACGCTGCTGGCCATCTCGCTGCTCACCGGCCTCTCGTCCTTCATCTACGAGGTGGCCTGGATCCGCATGCTGTCGATGGTCTTCGGCAGCGCCACGCACTCCTTCGAGATCATGCTGGCCAGCTTCATCGGCGGGCTGGCCCTGGGTGGGCTGTGGATACGCTCGCGCATCGATCGCTGGGCGAACAGCTTGCGCGTGCTGGCCATCGTGCAGATCGCGATGGGCGTGCTGGCGCTGCTGACCCTGCCGCTGTACAGCCTGACCTTCGACGCGATGGCCTGGCTGATGGCTGGCCTGTCGCGCAACGACGCCGGCTACGTGCTGTTCAGCGTGTCGCAGGTGGCCATCGCGCTGGCCGTGATGCTGCCGGCCACGTTCTGCGCCGGCATGACCCTGCCGCTGATCACGGTCCACCTGTACCGCGGTGGCACCGGCGAGCGGGCCATCGGTTGGGTGTATGCCGCCAACACCGTGGGCGCGATCGCCGGAGTGCTGCTCGCCGTGCACGTCCTCATGCCGATGCTGGGCCTGGCCGGGGCGATGGTGATCGGTGCGGCCATCGACATCGCGCTGGGCTGCGCCCTGCTGCGGCGGCGCTTCGGCGGCAGCGCGGCGCTCGGCCGGGCCACGCAGGCGCTGGCGATCGGCGCGGTGGCCTTCGCGGTGGCAGCGCCGGTACTCGTGCAGTTCGACCCGCTGCGCATGAGCGCCGGCGTGTTCCGCGGTGGCCTTGCGAGGTTCGACGCGAGCAATTCCGTGCTCTACGCCAGAGACGGCAAGACCTCGTCGATTCATGTCGTGCGCGGTCTCAACGGCAGCACCTCGCTGTCCACCAACGGCAAGCCCGATGGTGCGATCCAGATGAAGCCGGGCCAGGAGGCCACCGGCGACGAGGTCACGATGACCTTGCTCGGCGCCTTGCCGCTGGCCTACAAGCCCGACGCCGCCGAGGTGGCGGTGATCGGCTTCGGCACCGGGATGAGCAGCGCCACCCTGCTCGGCTCGCCGCGCCTGAAGCAGCTGGACACCATCGAGATCGAGTGGGCCATCGTCGAGGCGGCGCAGCACTTCCGGCCGATCACCGATCGCGCCTTCACCGATCCCCGGCACCACATCGTCATCGAGGACGCCAAGTCGCACTTCACGCGCGGCCGGCGGCTCTACGACGTCATCGTCTCCGAGCCGTCCAACCCCTGGGTGAGCGGCGTCTCCAGCCTCTTCACCGAGGAGTTCTATGCGCGGATCAAGAGGCATCTGAAGGACGACGGGCTGCTCGTGCAGTGGGTGCAGGTCTACGAGATCACCCCGGAGCTGCTGGCATCGATCTTCGGCGCGCTCGCCAAGACCTTCCCGGTGTATGCGATCTACGCCGGCTCGCCGGGCGACCTCATCATCGTCGCCCCGGCCCAGGGGCAACTGCCGGCGCGCTCGCCGGCGCTTTGGAGCATGCCCGGCGTCAGGGCCATGCTCGAGCGGGTGGGCATGGGGTCGGAAAACCGCCTGTCGGCGCAGTTCGTCACCAACCACCGGGCGCTGGCGCCGCTGGTCGCCAGCTACAGCATGCCGAACAACAGCGACTTCTTTCCGGCGGTGGACCTGCACGGCCCGAAGGCACGCTTCCAGCAGGCGAGTGCCACCGCCTGGACGCTGCTGCACACCGCCGAAGTGCCGCTGCTGCGCGCGCTCGACGGCAGCGCCCGGATCGAGCTGGAAGGCGAGATACCGCTGCGCCGCGACATCACCTTGCGCCAGCTGCCCTACGCGCAGGCCCGCCAGATCACCGCGCTGGTTGAACATGGCCAGTCGCCGCCGGCCGACCGCAACCTTGTGTCCGATCTGCCTATGGCGGTGCTGATGCGCAATCGGCTGTTCGCCTGTCAAGGCCAGAACCTGGCCGATGTGCCCTGGGACAACGTGGTGCGCTTTGCAGCCGAGACTCTTCCCTATCTGGGCGTCGCGCCGGCCACGAAGTTCTGGAACGCCGTGCGCGCATCACCCTGTGCCAACGCCCTCGGCGAGCGCGAGCTGCGCTGGGTGGATCTGCTGGGCCTGGTGGCAGCCGACCAGTGGGGAGCCGCCGGCGCCGCAGCGCTGGCCAGCCTGCGCGACCCCGGGCTCGTCAGCGGCTACCAGCGGGCGGTGCTGACGAAGATCGCGGCCACGGCGCACCTCGTGGCGGGGCGCAAGGCGGAGGCGGCGAAGTTGATCGAGACCGAGCTCCCCCGCTTGCCCGCCGGCGAACGCGAGCAGCTCTCGATGCGGCTGCTGCTGGCGCATGCCCGGCGGTGAGCGCGGCGCGGCGGCGCGGCGCTTTGCAGATCGCTATGCTCGGCCGCATGAGCGCAGCGGCCACCGCCACCGGCGAAGAACAAGGCTACGGCTGGGTTGTCGTCGCGGCATGCTTCGTCGCGCTGGCAGTGATCTTCGGGGTTGCGTACTCGTTCGCTGCGTTCTTCGAGCCTTTCGCGCGCGAATTCGCGGCCAGTCGCGCCGACGTGTCACTGGTCTTCGGCATCAGCGGCTTGTTGTATTTCCTGCTCGGTGCCGGCGCGGGCATGCTGGCCGACCGCTTCGGGCCGGCGCGGGTCACCTCGGCCGGCATGCTGTGCATCGGGCTGGCGTTGTTCGCCTCGAGTCAGGCGCAGACGCTCGGCCACATCGTGCTGGCGCAGGGCATTGGCGTGGGCATCGGCATCGCGCTGGTCTACACGCCGGCCATCGGCTGCGTGCAGCCCTGGTTCACACGCCGCCGCGGGCTGGCTGCGGGGCTGGCCAGCGCGGGTATCGGCGCCGGCACGCTGCTGGTGCCCGTCGGTGTCGCGATGGCCATCACCGCCTGGCAGTGGCGCGGTGCGCTGCAGGCGCTGGCGCTGTTCACGTTGATCGTCGGGTTGAGCACCACGCTGCTGCTGCGGCGCGCCCCGGCCGCCACCGCGCGCGGCACCTCCGCGGTGCCCGGCGCCAGCCTGCGCGAAGCGCTAGCCAGCCCGCGCTTTCGCTGGCTCTACGCGATGACGCTGTTCGGCGCGGTGCCGATGTTCGTGCCCTTCGCCCATCTGTCGGCCGCGGCGCGCGACCTCGGCGTGGCCGATGCGCGCGCGGTCGGGCTGGTCGGGTTGATCGGCATCGGCAGCCTTACCGGGCGCTTCGCCATCGGCGCGCTCGCCGACCGCGTCGGCCGGCCGCGCACCCTGGTGCTGGCCATGGCGGCGCTGGCCTTGTCGTTCTTGCTCTGGCTGGCGGCTTCCGGCTATGTGGCGATGGCGGTGTTCGCGGTGTTGATGGGCTTGAGCTACGGTGGCATCGTTTCGCTGCTGCCGGCGCTGTGCATGGACTTCTTCGGCGCCCGCGCGGTCTCTTCGATCATCGGCACGCTGTACAGCGCAGCGGCGTTCGGCAACCTGGGTGGGCCCTGGCTGGCGGGCTGGGTCTTCGACCAGCAGGGCGGCTACACGATCGTCGCACTCGGCTGCCTGGCCTTCGGACTGGCGGCCACGGTCTGCGCCGCGCGCACCGCCCGCGCCTGAGTTCACGATCTCATGGTCGCCGAGTTCGACGAGCGCAGCGGCGCCATCCAGCGCCGGCGTGCGCTGCGCGATGGCATGAAGCGCAGCACCTGCCCTGTCGACGAGTCGGCGGGCTGACGGCGCACGCAGCATGCAAAGACGCGACCTCGGCGAACTGCTCCTGCTCAGCATCCTGTGGGGGGCGGCCTACCTGTTCATGCGTGCGGCGGTGCCAGCGTTCGGACCGGCGCCGATGATCGCCTTGCGCATGGCGATTGCCACGGCCGTGCTGCTGCCCCTGCTCGCGTGGCGCGGCGGCCTCGGCCAACTGCGGGTGCACCCGGTGGCGTTGCTGGTGCAGGCGGTGGCGTTCACGGCGCTGCCGTTCCTGATGCTGGGCTTTGCGGCGCAGCACCTCACGGCCGGACTGCTGGCCGTGCTCAACGCCACGGCGCCGCTGTTCGCGGCGCTGCTGGCGCACTTCGCCTTCCACGAACGGCTCGGCCGCTGGCGCAGTGCGGGACTGGTGATCGGCTTCGGCGGCGTGCTGCTGCTGACCGCCGGCAGCGTGTCGTTCGGGTCCGCCGGCGGCGTGCTGGCCGTCGGCGCGGTGCTGCTGACCTCGGCCTTGTGGGCCGTGGGGGCCAACTTCACGCGTCACAAGCTCGGCGGCATGGACAGCCTGGCGCTGACGGTGGGCAGCATGGCGGTGGCCAGTCTGGCGCTGGCCCCGCTGGCCGCCACCACCTGGCCGACCACGCCGCCGCCGCTGCGCGCCTGGATCGAGGTCGCCTTCCTGGGCGTGGCCAGTTCGGGACTCGGCTTCCTGCTGTACTACCGCCTGCTGCGCCGCATCGGCCCCGTGCACGCCATGTCGGTGACCTTCCTGAACCCGGTGGTGGCCCTGGTGGCCGCTGCGCTGTACCTGGGCGAGGCCATCAGCTGGCAGACCGTTGCCGGCGCCGCGGTGGTGCTGGTCGGAACGGCGTTGTCGCTGGGAATGTGGCCGCTCGACACTTTCAAGGGCGAACGATGAGCGTAGCCCGTTGTGCATCGAGCGAGTTGGCACCACGGAGAAGCCGGGTTCGCCGGGCACGTGCCCTTCTCGACGATGTGGCTCCCCGACGAGTGGCGTCGGGTGATCATCGAGCCAGTGCCGATCGAAGTGCCGCCAGCTTGCGGCCGAGCTCCGACTGCGGGCCCGCGGCGACGCTGGCGGCGAGCGCGTCGGCCTCGTCGAGCGAAGCGCGAGCGGCGTCCGCCTCACCCGTGCGGCGCTGGAGCTCGGCACGGGCGCAGAGCACGAAGGCCAGATAGAGCTTGTCGTCCAAGGGCCGCAGCAGCGCCTCACCTCGCGCCACCGTGGCACGCGCGGCGTCGAGGTTGCCCTGG
>JANNQO010000401.1:0-3142 GCA_031400795.1 Rubrivivax sp.
GGCGGCTGCCCTCGTGCCCCACCAGGGCAAGCGCGCCCGCAAAGGGCGGGCGGTGCAAGGCATGAAGGCGCAGCGTGTGCTGGCCTGCTAGACTCAACCCACTACAGTTGGTTGAGTGAGGCGCGGCATGAGCACCAGCGAAACCTTCAACATCCACGAAGCGAAGACCCATTTGTCGAAGATCGTCGACCGTGTCGTGAACGGCCACGAGGTCATCATCGCGCGCGCCGGCAAGCCGCTGGTGAAGGTGGTGGCGCTCGAGGCGCCGCCGAAGAAGCGAAAGCTCGGGCCCCTGGTCGGCCAGGGTGTCATCAGCGGCGACTTCAAGAAGGACTTCGCCGCGGACATCGAAGAGATGTTCTACGGCGGGCGGCGCAAGGGCGGGAAGTAGCGCCTGCGATGTTGCTGGACACCCACATCGTCCTTTGGTACGCCTATCACCCTGACCGCCTGCCCAGAGCCGCAGCAACTTTGTTGGCCTCTCGCGAGTTGCCCCTTCGGGTGAGTTGGGCCAGTCTCTGGGAGGTGGCGATCAAGGCGTCTTTGGGCCGGCCGGACTTCGTGGCCCGGTCCGGCCAGCTGCACCGCACCTTGCTCGCCGAAGGATTCGATGTGCTGGAGCCGACGCTGCGGCATTTCGAACAGGTGGAATCCTTGCCCTGGCACCATCGCGATCCTTTCGACCGCCTGCTGGTCGCCCAGGCGATGGCCGAGAAGACCACTCTGCTGACCGTGGACAAGGCGCTCGCCGTCTACGGCAAGTCGGTCAAGGTGATTTGAGCCCCGTCCGCCGTGAACAAATCCGTGCGAGGGGCGCCGCGTGCGCTCAGGCCGGGTTCACGCTGAAACCCGCCATACCAGGGCCGCCGTAGACTGGCCCGTAACCGTACAGGAGACCAGTCAAGTGCAGCCCACGAACGTGAGCGACCCGGCGTACTTCCACAAGGTCGTCGATTGCCAATGGGCTTGCCCGGCGCACACGCCGGTGCCCGAGTACATCCGGCTCATCTCGCAAGGGCGTTTCGACGACGCCTACATGGTGAACTGGGTGAGCAACGTCTTCCCCGGCATCCTCGGCCGCACCTGCGATCGGCCTTGCGAGCCCGCCTGCCGGCGTGGCCGGGTCGAGGAAGAAAACGCCGCCAAACCTGAGCCGGTGGCGATCTGCCGCTTGAAGCGCGTGGCCGCCGACCACAAAGGCGGCGAAGTGCGCGCGATGATGCCGCGCGCGAAGCCGAAGAACGGCAAGCGTGTGGCCTGTGTCGGCGCCGGGCCGGCGTCGCTGACGGTGGCGCGCGATTTGGCCGCGCAGGGCTACTCGGTGACGGTCTTCGACGGCGAGAAGAAGGCCGGCGGCTTCATGTGGAGCCAGATCCCGCGCTTTCGGCTGCCCGAATCGGTGATCGACGAAGAGACGGGTTTCGTCTTCAATCTCGGCGTCGAGTTCCGCGCGCAGCAGCGCATCGATTCGATGAAGGCGCTGCTGCAGGAGCCTTGGGACGCGGTGTTCATCGGCTGCGGCGCGCCGCGCGGGCGCGATCTGCAGATCGCCGGCCGCGCCGAAGCGGCGGCCAACATCCACATCGGCATCGACTGGCTGGCGTCGGTCTCGTTCGGCCATGTCACGAAGATCGGCAAGCGCGCCATCGTGCTCGGCGGCGGCAACACGGCGATGGACTGCTGCCGCTCGGCGCGACGCCTCGGCGCGAGCGAGGTGAAGGTCATCGTGCGCAGTGGCTTCGAGGAGATGAAGGCCTCGCCCTGGGAGAAGGAAGACGCGATGCACGAAGGCATCCCGATCATCAACTACCACGTGCCGAAGGCCTTCGTGCACGAAGGCGGCAAGCTCACGGGGATGAGCTTCGAGGTGGTGCGCGCGGAGTACGACACGAAGGGCCAGCGCCGTCTCGTGCCGACCGGCCAGGCCGACGTGGTGTTCGAGTGCGACGACGTGCTGATCGCGGTGGGCCAGGAGAACGCGTTCCCGTGGATCGAGCGCGATGCCGGCATCGACTTCGACAAATCCGGGATGCCGGTGCTGAATCCGACGACCTTCCAGGCTTCGCTGCCGCGCGTCTTCATCGGCGGCGATGCGGCCTTCGGCCCGAAGAACATCATCACCGCGGTGGCCCATGGTCATGAAGCGGCGGTGTCGATCGACCGGCTGCTGAACGGCGAGGACGTGCGCCAGCGGCCACCACCGCTTGTGAATCTGATGTCGCAGAAGATGGGCCTGCACGAGTGGAGCTACGACAACGCGATCAGCGACGACTTGCGCTTCAAGGTGCCCTGGGCGGCGGCGGAGAAGGCGCTGGCCAATATCAAAGTCGAGGTGGAACTCGGCTTCGACCTGAAGACCGCCTTCAAGGAAGCGCAGCGCTGCCTGAACTGCGACGTGCAGACGGTGTTCTCCGACAAGCTGTGCATCGAATGCGATGCTTGCGTCGACATCTGCCCGATGGACTGCATCAGCTTCACCGGCAACGCCGACGAGGCCGACCTGCGCACGCACTTGAGCGCGCCGGCCACCAACGTTTCACAAGACCTGTACGTCAGCAAGCCGTTGAAGACGACACGTGTGATGGTCAAGGACGAAGACGTCTGCCTGCACTGCGGGCTGTGTGCCGAGCGCTGCCCCACGGGTGCCTGGGACATGCAGAAGTTCCTGCTCCTCACCACCACGGCCGGCCCGGCGTGCCGCGGGAGTTTGAAGTGAAGGTGCACCGCCTCGAGGCCGTCAACGACTTCGTCATCAAGTTCGCCAACGTCAACGGCTCGGGTTCGGCATCGGCCAACGAGCTCTTCGCCAAGGCCATCCTGCGCATGGGCGTGCCGGTGAGTCCGCGCAACATCTTCCCGAGCAATATCCAGGGCCTGCCCACCTGGTACGAGGTGCGGGTGAGCGAGCGCGGCTGGCTCGGCCGGCGCGGCGGCATCGACATGATGGTGGCGATGAACCCGCAGACCTGGGAGCAGGACATCGCCGAGATCGAAGCCGGCGGGTATCTCTTCTACGATTCGACGCGGCCGATGCAGGCGGCGAAGTTCCGCGACGACATCACCATCGTCGGGATGCCGCTGACGGAAATCTGCAATCGGCGCTACAAGGACCCGCGCCAGCGGCAGCTCTTCAAGAACATCA
>JANNQO010000402.1:0-7577 GCA_031400795.1 Rubrivivax sp.
GCGACTTTAGCGCTGTTTTTCTCGACCTATGGCGTGATCGTGAGCACGGTCTCGAGCAGCTTCTTCTCGCGGCCCAGGTCCTGCGCTCGCTTGGGTTCGTTCCAGACGCCCGGGTTCTCGAGCGCGGCGATGACTTCGTTCAGCCGCAGCGCTTTGCGGTCGTAGTCAAAGATACCCCCGGAGCTGCTCGGTGCGGGCGCTGAGATCGGCGAGCAGCGTGCCGATGGCGTTGATTTCTTCGGTGTCCATGGGGCGCGATTGTCTCAGGCGCGCAGGAAACGCAGCAGATGCGCGGCCACGGCCTCCGGCTGGTCGTGGTGCAGCATGTGGCCGCAATTCGCGAGCATCTGGCGCTCGACCTGCGCGACGACATTCAGCCGCTCGTGGAACTGCTCTTTCGTGAAGCGGCCGCCCCACCATTTGGCGATGTCGGTGTCGGCGCCTTCGACCCACAACACGGGCGCCCTGATGAGCTTCCAGGCTTCGAGCACCTCGTCGACTTGGTAAAGCAGCGGATTCACGCGCTTGTGCGCCGGGTCGCCGAGGATGTGCCAGCGGCCGTCGTCGCGCTGCGCCGACCAAAACGGCGCGAGCCAGGCGGCCTTGTCAGCGGCAAGCCGTGGGTTGTTCTTGCGCAGCCGCTCGGCCACCTCCGCCTGGCTGCCATAGTCGCGCAAGGTCTGCGGCGTCTTCAACTCGTCCAACCATTGCACCAGGCGTTTGGGCGCGTGGTGCGGCTTGGTCTGCGGCATACCGAAGCCTTCGAGATTCACGAGCTTGCGGATGCGCTCGGGGCGCAGCCCGGCGTAACTCATCACCACGTTGCCACCCATGCTGTGGCCGAGCAGGTCGATGGCCTGGCCCGGGTACAGCGCGTCGAGCAGCACATCGAGGTCGCCCAGGTAGTCGGGGAACCAGTAGCTGTCGGCGGCCGGTGCTTCGCTGAGACCGAAACCACGCCAGTCGGGCGCGATGATTTCGCGATCATCGAGCGCGTCGACGATGAACTGGAACGACGCGCCCACGTCCATCCAGCCGTGCATCATCATGAGGGGCGTCTTGGCGCCGTCGTTGGCAGCGGCGCTCCAGCGATGCAAGTGATAGCGCAGGCCGCGCACGGCAATCAATTCGCTGCGCGCCACGCGGCGCGGCTGGTACGGGCGAGAGGGCATGCAGGAACTGTAGGGCATGCATCGCGCAGAATGAGCGCTCCTGTTCAGGAGAGTACTCATGTACCGCTTGCACGGCTTCAGCCAATCCGGCAACGTCTTCAAGGTTGCGTTCACGCTGCGCGCGCTCGGCCAGCCGTACGAGACGGTGTTCGTCGATTTCATGAGCGGCGTGACCCGCACCGCGGGCTTCCGCGAGGGCGTCAATCAGATGGGCGAGGCGCCCGTGCTCGACGACGGCGACAAGCGCCTGACGCAATCCGGCGCGATCCTCAGCTACCTGGCGCGCAAGCATGGCGCGCTGGGCGGTGCCAGCGACGACCAGCAATTCGAGGTGCTGCGCTGGCTGCTCTTCGACAACCACAAGTTCACCAGCCACATGGCGACCTACCGCTTCATGAAGGCGTTTGCCGCCGCGGAGCCCGATCCGGTGGTGATGGCCTGGCTGCGCGCCCGCATGGACAACGCCTTCGGCATTGTCGACAAGCACCTGGCGACACGCGAGTTCATGGTCGGCAGCGCGGTGACCATCGCCGACCTGTCGCTCAGCGGCTACCTGTTCTACCCGGTCGAAGAAAGCGGCTACGAAGTGGCGGCGCGTTTCCCGCACATCGCGCGATGGGTGCAGCGACTGAAGGCACTGCCCGGCTGGGCCGATCCGTACGACATCCTGCCCGGCGAGCGCATCGCGCCGCGCTGGTGATCGGCATGGCAAGCACTGCGTTCAAGCTGCGCGCGGCCGAACCCCGCGACCTGCCGGCCGTTGCCGGTCTGATCGCCGAACTGGCCGAGTACGAGCACCTCACCCACCTGGTGCGTGCCACGCCCGAGGCGCTCGAGCCGCACCTGTTCGGCGACAAGCCGGTGGCCGAAGCGGTGGTCGCCGAGGTCGACGCTCGCGTGGTCGGCTTCGCCCTCTTCTTCACCAACTTCTCCACCTTCCTGGCCAAGCCGGGGCTGTACCTGGAAGACCTCTACGTGCAGCCGGCGTTCCGAAGCCTGGGCTTGGGCAAGGCGCTGCTCGGGCACCTGGGCGCGTTGGCCGTCGACCGTGGCTGCGGGCGCTTCGAATGGAGCGTGCTGGACTGGAACCAAAGCGCGATCGACTTCTACGAGCGCATGGGCGCCACGATGATGCCCGAGTGGCGCATCTGCCGGCTCACGGGCGAGGCGCTGGCGCGGTTCCGACGCTGATCGCGACTGCGGATGAGGTTGGCAGGCAGCGCAGTGTGGATGGGTTGTCCGGAGCGGCCCGCAGAGTCTTCCGGGTCGCGCCGCTCGCCTACTGGAGTTGCATGCCTATGCACTTTCCCGGGAAGCATCTGGAGCCGATCGGCTCAGGCTCGGCCAAAATGTTGGCAAATCACGGAGGTCGGGAAATCACGGGGCGGTCAGCGCCCATTGGCTTGTTATCATTGCATACGTATGCGTCAATGCACGACAGCCTCGTGCATCTTCATCCCCTGGAGCAGCCCGCCGCCTTGTCGCGCTTGCCGTCGCACGGGTTGTTCCGCCCATCTGCAGACCTTGCTTCAGGAAGCATCGCTTGATTTCGCCCACCGACCTGGCCGCGCGCTTCATTCCGTTCTCGAGCCTGCGCTCGACGACCGAGGCCTTCATCGACTACTGTCTGCCCGAGTGCAAGCCCAAGTTCAACTACGCCTTGATCGGCCCGGGCGTAGCGCAGAACCCGAACCAGCCGGTCAACCTGCGCGAGCCGCATGGCTTTCAGGTCGGCGGGGTGTCGCTGCCGCACGGCAAGGTGAACCCGGCGCACATGCACTTCACCTGCGAGGTGTTCATCTGCGCTCGTGGTGACTGGCGTATCCAGTGGGGCTTCAACCCCGAGCCCAGCAGCGCCGACATCGGCGAGGGAGACATCGTGTCGGTGCCCACCTGGGTCTATCGCGGCTTTACCAACGTCGGTGTCGACGACGGTTTCCTGTTCACCGCGCTGGGCGGCGACCGCACCGGGGGCGTGCTGTGGGGCCCGACCACGGTGGCGGCCGCAGCGCGCAACGGCGTCTACCTCACCGACGACTACCGCATGATCGACACCACGCGTGACGAAGTTGTGCCCGCCGGCACGCGCTTGTTCCAGGCCATGACGTCGCAAGAGATTTCGCAGCTTCGCGTTTGGCCACGGCAAGAAATGCTGGGCCGGATCGTGCGCTTTGCCGAGCTGCGTTGGTCCAGCCACGGCTTGCTGGACTCCGCGCTGCCTGGCTGTGGTGCGCAGATGGCCGCAGTGGTGGGGCTGGGCATCACCGAGGACCGCAACCTGCAGGCACCGGTGGCCAATGCCCACGGCGTGTCGATCGAATGGCTGCGCATTCCCGCCGGCGGCAGCGTGTCACGTCATCTGCTCGACGAGAAGCAGGTGCTCATCGCCAAGACCGGCTGCATCGAGCTGTCGGTTGAAACCACCGAAGGGCCGGTGGCCCATACGCTGATCGGCGCTGCCGCCGCCTGGGACACCTTCTCGGTGCCGCCCGGTTGCTGGCGCACGCTGCGCAATGCCGGCGAACAAGAAGCCCTGGCCATCGTGATGACCGCCGGCGACCAGCGCAAGCACATCACGTGGGCCGATGCCGTGGTCGAGGCGGCAGCCCGAACCGGCATGGCGCGCGATGCGAGTGGCTTCGTGGCGCTCAAGGCCTTCGTCGACCGCGCGCAGCAGTGACTGGTAAGCCAGCGCGCCCGCGCACAGCACCATGAACCTCACCGATCACCCCCTGGACACGCGCCGGGTGGCACAGCGCATCGAACGCTTCGCCGGCATCGCCTGCGCGAAGTTCGCGGCCGTGGCCGAAGGCGCTGCGCTGGCTTCCAAACCTTGCTGGAGCTGAGCCATGCCCCCCCTCGCATCCGCCGCGCCGTTCGACACGCCATTCGCCAGACAACTGGCCGCCTGCAAGGCCGATGTCTGGCGCCTGGTGCAGCGTTTGCCCGGACCCGACATGGCGGCTGCGCTGCGTGAGCAGGTCGTGCCCGGCGCGTCCTGGCATGTCTTCCACCCCATCAACGAGTTGGTGGGTACGCAGGCCGTGATGGAGCAGTTCTACGGCCCGCTGCAACGAGCCTTCGCGGGCCTTGAACGTCGCATCGACCTCTTCTTCGGCGGTCAATGGACCAGCCCGCCCGAGGGCGAGTTGGGCTACTCACCGCCGCAAGTGCGCGGCGAAGGCTGGTGGGCCACGGCGATGGGCCACTACATCGGTACCTTCAAGCAGCCCTGGCTGGGCATCCCGGCCACGGGTGAACCGGCGGTGCTGCGCTTCGGCGAGTTCTACCGCTGGCTGCCCGATCCCGGTGGCCTGGGTGGGCGCATCACCGAAGCCCGTGTGTTGCTGGACATCGTGGACCTGGCGCGCCAGGCCGGCAGGCCGCTGCTGCCGCCCAGCCGCGGCGTCGACTGGCTGGTGCCGGGCCCGGGGCCCCACGACGGGCTGCTGCTCGGGCCTACCGACCCGGCCCTGGGCGAAGACAGCATGCGCCGTACGCTGGCCATGTTCAAGGGCCTGTTCGACTTCGACGGCGTGAACCTCGAGTCGATGGGCATGGAACGTTTCTGGCACCCGAACATGATGTGGTACGGGCCCTGCGGCATCGGCACCGCGCGCGGCGTAGACGGCTTCCAGCGTCACCACCAAGGGCCCTTCCTGCACGCCTTTCCGGACCGCAAGGGCGCGGGCCATCGCGCGCGCTTTGCCGAAGGCCACTTCGTGGCCTCCACCGGCTGGCCCAGCGTGGGCGCCACGCACGCGGGCGAGTACCTGGGGGCGCCGGCCACGCAGCGGCGCATCGGCATGCGCGTGGCCGACTGGTGGCGCTGCGATGGCCGCTGGCTGACCGAGAACTGGGTGCTCATCGACCTGCCGCATTTGCTGCTGCAGATGGATGTGGATGTGATGGCGGCGCTGCGCGACTGAAGCCACCCACGCTCCCACCGGGCCGCCGGACAAGGATGACCACGTCCTCGTCGGCGTCTCGTCAGCGGGCCCTTCGGCGCGTGGTCTTGGCGCGCGCCGCGGGTGACGACG
Organism: Rubrivivax sp.; assembly: GCA_031400795.1. Taxonomy (GTDB): domain Bacteria; phylum Pseudomonadota; class Gammaproteobacteria; order Burkholderiales; family Burkholderiaceae_C; genus Rubrivivax. Next base: position 5,213 of record JANNQO010000402.1, read on the forward strand.
GTGCGGGCGGGACACGGGCCGACGCGCGCACGATCAGCGAGCCGGGCACGACGACGTTGCGTGCCGGGCCGGCGCCTTCTTCACGCAACCGCTCCTGCAGCAGGCCGACCGTGGCTTCGATCATCGGGTCCACCGGCTGCTCGAAAGTGGTGAGCCGGTAGGCGCCCCAGTCGGCTTGCGGCACGTTGTCGAAACCAACCACCGAAACCTCCTCGGGCACGCGCAGGCCCAGCTCGAAGCGCAAGGCGTCCATCACGGCAAAAGCCATGTGGTCGCTGGCCACGAACACGGCGTCAGGACGATCGCGGCCGCGTGCAAACAGCGTCAGCGCAGCCTGGCGCGCCTGGGCGAAGTCGTAGTTGCCGGTGGCGCGCGCCCAGATGTGCAGGCCAGCCGCCGAGAGGCCTTCACGAAAGCCGCGCTCGCGCTCGAGGTTGGTGGACGCCTCTTCGTTGCCGGCGATGTAGGCGATGCGCCGGTGCCCGCCGGCGACCAGAAAATCGGCCAGCGCACGCCCACCGGCGACGTTGTCACCACGCACCGAACTCACCGACTGCGTGCTGTTGGCGCCAGCGTCTGCCATCACGCGGTTGAACAGCACCACCGGGATCTGCGCATCGGCACAGTTGCGCGCCAGTGCCGACGACAGCGTGCTGGCGGCCAGCACGATGCCGTCGACGTGGTACTGCAGGATCTCGGCGACCAGTTCGTCGGCGTTGGGGTTGTGGTTGATGAACAGCAGCACGTGATAGCCGTCGCTCTGCAGACGCTCGGCCAGGCGCTGCAGCGCCACCGGATAAAACAGGTTCTCCAGGTACGACAGCACCAGCCCGATGATGCGCGAGCGGCCTGTGATGAGGCTGCGCGCATGAGCGTTGGGCCGGTAGCCCAGCTTCTGCGCCGCATCCAGCACACGCGCGCGCGTCGCCTCGGACACGCTGGCGCCGGGGGTGAACGCGCGGCTCACGGCCGACTGCGACACCTGGGCCAGGCGCGCCACGTCGAAGGAAGTGACAGTGGATTTCATGCCCGCGATCATGCCGCTGTCCGGCCGCCGTCCACCATCAGCGCGCTTGCGCTCGCCAAGGCCGCCCCCCGGGGAGACTTCGACCCGCTCTGTATTGATCCAGGACAAGTCGGCTGCGAAAGGCAGCCCGGGTAGTTCTTCGGAACTATGCGACTGATCGCGACCATCGTTCCTTTGGCGCGCCTGCGCTAGCCGCTGGAGGGATGTTCGGCGTCGCCACGCCGAGGGACAGTCTGGTCATCCACCCGACGAGTCTTGTTCATGGTCACTTCCTCGACCCCCATCCCCCGCCAGGCCTGGTCGGTGCTGATCGTCAGCACCCTCGCGTTCACCGTCTGCTTCATGGTGTGGATGATGTTCGGCGTCATCGGCATCCCGCTGAAGCAGACCTTGGGGCTCAATGCCACCGAGTTTGGACTGCTGACCGCCACTCCGGTGCTCACAGGCTCACTGATCCGAGTGCCGCTGGGCATCTGGACCGACAAGTACGGCGGCCGAATCGTCATGACCGTGCTGATGGCCGCCACGGTGCCGGCGATCTGGTTCATGTCCTACGCCACGGCCTACTGGCACTTCCTGGTCATCGGTCTCTTCGTCGGCCTGGCGGGCGGTTCGTTTTCGGTTGGCACGCCGTATGTGGCGCGCTGGTTCCCCAAGAGCCGCCAGGGCATGGCGATGGGCGTCTACGGCGCCGGCAACTCGGGTTCGGCGGTCAACAAGTTCGTCGCCCCGGTGCTGCTCGTGATCGGTGGCTGGGCCCTGGTGCCGCAGGTGTACGCCGCCGCGATGCTGGGCACCGCCATCCTGTTCTGGTTCTTCAGCTACAGCGACCCGAAGCACCTGGTGCCTTCGAACACGAAGTTCAGCGACCAGCTCAAGATGCTGAAGGATCCGAAGGTGCTGAAGTACTGCCAGTACTACAGCATCGTCTTTGGCGGCTACGTGGCGCTGGCGCTGTGGATGGTGCAGTACTACGTGGGTGAGTTCGGGCTGTCGATCCAGACCGCCGCACTGCTGGCGGCCTGTTTCTCGCTGCCCGGGGGTGTGCTGCGCGCGATGGGCGGCGTGCTGTCCGACAAGTACGGCGCGCACCAGCTGACTTGGTGGGTGCTGTGGGTCAGCTGGATCTGCCTCTTCCTGCTGAGCTACCCGCAGACCGATTTCACGGTGCTCACGGTGAATGGCCCGAAGACCTTTCACATCGGCCTGAACGTCTACCTGTTCACCGCGCTGATGTTCATCCTGGGCATCGCCTGGGCCTTCGGCAAGGCCAGCGTCTTCAAGTACATCGGCGACGACTTCCCCACCAACATCGGCACCGTCAGCGGCATCGTCGGC
>JANNQO010000403.1:0-1657 GCA_031400795.1 Rubrivivax sp.
CTTGAGCTTGAGCACCACCTGTCCGGCGGCGTTGGTCTGTACGCGCTCCTTGGCCAGAGCAGGCCGGGTGATGTAGCGGCACAGTTGCTCCAGCGCCTGGCGGTCGTCGGCGCCGCAGCGCACGGCAGCGTGCAGGCTGAAACCGTCGATATCGGCGCACAACGATTGCTTGAAGTCATTTTCCCTTGGCATGGCGCCCTGCACCGTCAGCACCTTCTGGCCGGCGCGTGGGCCGAAGGCGATGCGGTAGGTACACGCCGCGGCTTGCAGCGGCCTGAGCACGCGGGCCTGGTCCGAATCGCCGTCGTCGTCGGCCAGGTGGGTCGAACCCTCCTGCCAGCCGCGGCGGGCGATCGGCGCGCTGCCGGCAAGGCCTGCTCGTGGCGCGCAGCGATGCGTCACTCGATCACCTCGTCGGCGGCAACCCGCACCGACGCCGGCACCGCGATGCCCAGCGAGCGCGCGGCCCTCAGGTTGAGCACCAGCTCGAGCTTGGTCGCCTGCTCGAACGGCATCTCGGCCGGCTTCGCGCCCTTCAGGATCTGCGCCGCCATCGCGCCGGCGCGGCGCATGATCGCCGGGAAGTCGGACTGGTACGACGCCAGCCCGGCTTCGCCCAGATAGTCCCTGCCGCCCCAGACCGACGGCAGCTTGTTCGCCAGGATCAGCGCCTGCAGCGGCGCGCGGTGCGTCCAGGTGGTGGAGTCGGCGAGAACGATCACGCCGTCGATGCGCTCGCGCTCGAGCTCGGCAAACGCGGCTTGGTACTGTTCGGGCCCGGCGGCCAGCACCATGCTCAACGGCACCCCCAGCTGCGGCTCCAGGCGGTCGAGCAGTCTGCGCAGTCCGGCGGGGTTCAGGTAGTTCGGATTGCCGAGCACGGCAAAGCGCTTGCCCTGCGGCACGAAGTCCTTCAGCAACTGCAGCCTGCGGGCCACCAGTTCGCCACTGAAAGCGCTGACGCCGGTGATGTTGCCGCCGGGCCGCGCCATCGACGCCACCAGGCCCATCACCACCGGGTCGTCGACCGGCGCGGCGAGGATCGGCACCGTGCTCGTCGCCGCCTTCGCCGCCAGCGCCGGCGCCGGGCCGCTGGCCAGGATCAGATCCGGCCGCAGCGCGAGTTGTTCGGCCAGCAGTCCCGGCAGCCGCTCGGGCTTGCCTTCGGCCCAGCGGTAGTCGATCACCAGGTTGCGGCCTTCGACGAATCCGGCCTCGCGCAGGCCCTGGACGAACGGCTCGATGAGGGTGCGGGTGCCGATCGGGTTGGGCGCCGCGCCGAAGAGAAAGGCGATCCTTGCTGTGCGCGAAGCCGATTGCGCCCGAAGCGCTGGCGGCCAAACCGCCGGCGCCAGCGCCGCGGCGCTCAGTACCTGTCGTCGATTCATTCGATCACCTCGGCGAATAGGATTTTCAAACACCATTTTTCCTTGCCAACGGCCCGCCGGACACAGCACTCTACGCGCGTGAAGCGGTCTTTGAAGGTGGCTACGAACTGTTGAGCTGTGACAGCGCAGCCGAAAACCGTCTTTCTCGGGCGCGGTCTGCGGCTTATCCCTTGTCACCAGGCCGATTTCATCGGTCCCGCAAACCCGCGGACGCAGCCGAATCCAGCGCCCCTGGTCGCCGGGTCGCCTGAACGGTCACGGTTGGGCAG
>JANNQO010000404.1:0-31136 GCA_031400795.1 Rubrivivax sp.
GCGAACTGCAGGATCGCCGCCGGATCGGTGACGAACTTCAGCCCCCACGGGCCGATAGCGATGCCTGCGGCCAGGTAGCCGATGATCGAGCCCAGGCCGAGCAGCCGCGCCAGCGGCACCGCGAGAACCGCGGCTCCCAGATAGATCAGGCTGGAATGCAGCCAGGCACCATGTTCCATGGCGCCGATCGTAGCGGCGTGGTCAGGCGATCACCGACTGCTGCGCGATGCCCGCATCGACCAGCACATGCTGGCCGGTCATGCCGTTGCTGTCATCTGACGCCATGAACAGCGTGGCGCGCGCGACATGCGTCGAATCGAGGCGCACCTTCAGGCACTGCGCTTGCAGAAACGCCTGGTCCGCCGCCGGGTCGCGGTGCAAGGTGCTCTGGCGATCGGTGACGATGGCACCGGGCACCACCGCATTCACGCGGATGTTTCGTTCACCCAACTCGCGTGCCAGCGTGCGTGTGAGGCCGAGGATGCCGGCCTTGGCGGTGGTGTAACCCACCAAATTCGGACGCCCGCGCATCCAGCTCACCGAGCCCATGTTGACGATCACGCCGCCGCCGGCCGCGGCCATCGCGGGCACCACGGCCTGGATAGCGAAGAAATAGTGCTTCAGGTTCAGCGCCTGGCGCTCGTCCCAGAACGCCGGCGTCACGTCTTCCATACGGTGGCGATCGTCGCGGCCGGCGTTGTTGATGAGCACGTGGATCGCGCCGTGCTGGCCGATCAGATCGTGCAGCAGGGCCTGGTAGGCAGCGGCGTCGCGCACGTCGCAGGCGGCGTACAGCGGCGCCGGGCCGGCGCTGGAGATGACCTCGGCGATCAGCGCATCCCCGCCGTCTCGCCGGGTGCCGCAGAAGGCCACGCGCGCGCCTTGCGACGCGAAGGCGCGAACGAGTTCTGCGCCGATGCCCGAGCTGCCGCCGGAGATGAAGACGAAGCGGTCGTTCAGCGATGCATACTGGGTGTAAGTCAACGCTGCAGCTCCTTCGGCAGCACTTCGTTCAGGTGCACGACGCGCCCTTCGTCGATGCTCTTGTGCGCGGCCAGCCCCGTGGCCACCGCACGCAGCCCTTCTTCGAGCGAGATCTCGGGCGGGCGGCCTTCACGGATGGCCGCGGCAAAGCGCTGGTGCTCGATGTAGGACGCGCCGAAATGTTGGCCCGGGTAGCGGATCGATGTGTCCCACACCCGCCGCACCGACACACCTCGCCCGGTGCCCGACGCCTGGCCCCAGACCTCGCGCTTGCCCCAGTCGGCACGCTTGCCGTGGCGCAATGTCAGCGAGGGCAGCAGCGATTCGAGCTTGCCTTCGTCGCCGACCACGGTGATGTGCTCGTTGTCCACCGTGTTCTCGGCGAACATGCACAGGTCCAGGCTGGCGCGCGCACCGCTGGCGTACTCGACGATCACGAAAGCGCTGTCGAGGATGTCGGGCGTGCGGCCGTCGTAGCGCTCGTCGAGGTGGTTGACGCGCTGGCCGCCCGACGCGAAGACCCGCTCGGGTGTCTCGCCGAGGATCAGGTCCATCAGGTTGAAGTAGTGGCAGCACTTCTCCACCAGCGTGCCGCCGGTCTGGGCGCTGAAGCGGTTCCAGTCGCCGACCTTCGGGTAGAACGGCTCGCGGTGCTCGCGCACCGAGACTTGCTGGATGCGGCCCACCTCGCCCGCATGGGCCAGGCGGAGCATCTCGGCCACCGGCGGCATGTAGCGGTACTCCTGTGCCACCCAGACGATGGCGCGGCGGCCGCGCGCGAGTTCCAGCAGATCCACGCCGTCTTCGATGCGCGTGACGAGCGGCTTCTCGACGAGGATGTGCACATCGGCCGCGAGCGCGTCGCGCATCATCGTGATGTGCGTGAAGTTGGGCGTGGCGATGACCACCGCATCGCACAGGCCGCCGGCGAGCAGCTCGCGGTGGTCGGCAAAGGCCCTCGGCACGTCCAGCCCCTTGAACAGCGCCAGGGATGCCTCCAAGCTCGCCGCGTGTGCGTCGGCGACCGCCGTCACCGCCGAGCCGTCGCCCAGCGCCTTGATGTTCTCGATATGCTCGCGGCCCATGCTGCCGCAGCCGATGATTCCGTATCGGAGCATCGCGGTTAACCTTTCAGACCACCTTGTGTGAGGCCGCCGACCACGCGTTCCTGGAACACCGCAATAAGCACCGCCACCGGCACGATGGCCACGATGAGCGCGGCCGAGATGATCGGCCACGGAAAACTGAACTCGCCCTGGTACAGCGTGATGCCCACCGGCAGCGTGCGCATCGAAGCGCTCGAGTTCAGCGACAGGGCGAGCAGGAATTCGTCCCAGGCGTTGACGAAGGCCAGGATGCCCGCGGTGAACACTCCGGGCGCGGCCAGCGGCACCACCACGCGCACCAATGCGCCCAGTCGCGTGCAGCCGTCGATCATCGCGGCGTTCTCCAGATCACGTGGGATGCTCTGAAAGAAGCTCACCAGCACCAGCGTGCACACCGGCAGGTTCAGCACCACGTAGGGCAGGATCAGCGCGGTGTAGGTGTTCAGGAGGCCGAGCTGGCGCATGGTCTCGAAGATCGGCACGAGCAGCGTGACGAGCGGGAACATGCTGGACGCCACGATGGCGGTGAGGATCAGCTGCCGATGCTTCAGGTTCAGTCTGGCGATGGCATAAGCAGCGCCGGCCGAGACGAGCAGCGACACCACGGTGGCGCCGAGTGCCACGATCGCGCTGTTGCCCAGGTACTTCAGCAGCGGCTGGTCGGTGAAGGCTTGCACGTAGTTGGAAAGCGTCGGGTTGTCGGGCAGCCAGGTGATCGGCTTGCTGACCAGTTCGGTCTCGGTCTTCAGCGAAGTGAGCAGGATCCACAGCGCCGGGAAGAAGCCATTGAAGACCACCAACGCGGCGGCCAGCACGCGCAGTTTGGTGCCCTCGAACCAGCTCATGATTCGCGCCCGATGCGCCGCAGGTAGAACGCCGTCACCACCAGCGAGATCAGGAACATGCACACCGCCAGCGTCGATCCGTAGCCGACATCGAGGTACTCGATCGTCGTCTTGTGGATCAGCATCGCCAGCGTTTCGGTGCTGTTGCCGGGGCCGCCCTTGGTCATCGTGTACGGGATATCGAAGGTCTGCAGCGCGGTGATGGTGCGAAAGATCAGCGCGACGATGATCGACGGCATCAGCATCGGGATCGTGATCTGGCAGAACTGCTGCCAGCGCGAGGCGCCGTCGACCTCGGCGGCTTCGTACAGCGAGCGCGGGATCATCTGCAGCCCGGCCAGCAGGATCAGCGCCATGAACGACGAGGTCTTCCAGACGATCGCCGCGCAGATCGCCGCGAACGCGTACCAGGGCGTCAGCAGCCACATCGTCGGCGCGCTGCCCAGGCGCCGCATCACATCGTTGACCACTCCGTACTCGGTGTGGAAGAACCACGCGAAGATCAGCCCGACGAAGGACAGCGGCAGCGCCCAGGGCAGGAGCAGCGCGAGCCGCACCGGCCAGCGTCGTTTGAAGGGCAGGTTCGCCAGCATCGCCAGGCCCAGGCCCACGAGCAGCGCCCCGGGCACGGTGATCAGCGTGATCAGGAGCGTGTTGCCGGTGGCGTTCCAGAAGTCCTTGTCCTTCAGCACGTCGGCATAGTTCTGCCAGCCGATGAACTTGATGGCATCGGCGCCGCCCGACAAGCGCAAGTCGAAAAAGCTGTTGAAGATCAGCTTGCCGATCGGGTAGACCACCACCAGCGCCAACAACAGAAACGCCGGCGCGAGCAGCAGCACCGCGAGCGCCTTCTCGCTCGGATCACGCCAGCGTTCCGGAAGCATCAGCGCATCACCCGCGCCAGCCTCGATTCGATCTCCGCCACGCCCTCCTCGGGTTTCTTGGTGCGTGCCAGTACCGCGCTGGTCGTCGTGCGGATCGCATCGCTCACCTCACCGTAGCGCTCGCTCATCGGTCGGCTGCGGCCGAAGGCGACGACGTTGCCGGCGTCTTTGAACCAGGGCACCTGCTTCAAGACTTCGGCGTCGTTGTAGACCTCGGCGTAGGTGGGCAGCATCGCCCCTTCGGCGGCCAGGAAACGGCTCGCGTCCTTGCTCGACATGAAGGCCACCAGCTTGGCGGCTTCCGGCTTGTGTTTGGAGAACGCGCTCACCGCCCATTGCCAGCCGCCGATGCAGGTGGCGCTCTTGCCGCCGGCCATCGCCGGCAGCGGCATCACGCCGACCTTGCCCTTGACCTTGCTGTCGGCGTCATCCTTGAAGCGGTCCCAGGCCCAGCTCCAGTTGATCGCGAAGACCACCTGTCCGGCCTTGAACTCGTTCACCGTGTCGGGCGTCTTGACCTCGGCCACGTTCTTCTTGATGACACCCTGGTCGACCATCGTCAGCCACTGCTGCAAGCCCTTCGCGGCCACCGCCTTGTCCAGCGTCATCTTGCCGGCCGGGTCGTTGAATTCCTTGCCTTGACTCCAGTAGGGCAGCAGGAAGGTGCACACCGCGCCTTCGATCGGCGCGCCCTGGATCGACAGGCCTTGCAGATTCGGGTCGCCCTCGGCTTTCTGGATCTTCATCGCCGCGGCGGCCAGTTCGTCCCAGGTCTTGGGCTCGGCGAGCTTGTGCTTCTCGATCAGATCGCGCCGGTAGAACATGAACATCGCGTCGGCGAAGCCCGGCATCGCCGCCACCTTGCCCTTCACGACGTTGGAGGTCATGTACACCGGCAGGTAGGCGCGCAACGACGAAGCGGCCGGACCAAGATGTGCATCCAGCGGCTCCAGCCAGCCGGCGCTGAAGTACTGCGCCGGGTTGACGATGTCGATGAGGAAGATGTCCAGCGACGAGTCTTTGGCATTCAGCACCGTCGAGAGGTACTGGCGTTGCAACTCGGAGGTGGCACCGCCGGTTTCCATCGTCACCTTCACGCCCGGGGTGGCGCGCTCGTACTGGTCGTAGAGCTTGCGCATCAAGTCAGGTCGTTGGTTGTTGCCGCCCGAAAAGACGCGCAAGGTGGTCTGTGCGCCGGCAACGCTCACCGCCAGGGTCAAGGTGAGCAGCGTGAGCATTCGGGTGGTCTTCATCTGATCTCCTTCAGCGCGCATGCGCCTGGCCGCTTTGTCGATCGAATAGGTGCAGGTGTTGCGGGTGAACGTGCACCGCCAGCGCCGTGCCCGGCCGCTCGTGGAACGCCGCCGGCACGCGCGCGATCATCTCGGCGCGACCGAGCTTCAGCGTGGCCAGCGTCTCGGCGCCCAGTGGCTCAAGCAGCGAGACCTCGGCGGGTAGCCGGATGTCGTCGGCGCTCTGCGGCGCGAGCAGCAGGTTCTCGGGCCGCACGCCCAGCACCTTCTCGCCGCTGTGGCCGTGCAGCGCAGCCGGCAAGGGCACGCGCAGGCCGCCCAGGTCGGCCTGGCCGCCCGCCACCGTGCAGTCGGCCAGGTTCATCGGCGGTGCGCCGGTGAAGCCCGCGACGAACAGCGCCGCGGGCCGGTTGTAGATCGCGTCCGGCGTGTCGTACTGCATCTTGTGCCCGCCTTGCAGCACGCAGATGCGATTCGCCAGCGTCATCGCCTCGGTCTGGTCGTGCGTGACGTAGATGATGGTCGCGCCGAGTCGCTGGTGCAGGCGCTTGATCTCGGTGCGCATCTCGTTGCGCAACTGCGCGTCGAGGTTGGACAGCGGCTCGTCGAACAGGAACACCTTGGGCTGGCGCACGATCGCACGGCCGATCGCCACGCGCTGGCGCTGGCCGCCGGAGAGCTCGCGCGGCTTGCGCTGCAGCATGTGGTCGATCTTCAGCAGCGCCGCGGCTTCGCCCACGCGCTTTTGGATCTCCGCCTCGGGCGTGTGCCGCAGCCGCAGCCCGAAGGCCATGTTCTCGAACAGGTTCTTGTGCGGGTACAGCGCGTAGTCCTGGAACACCATCGCGATGTCGCGTGCGCGTGGCGGCAGTTCGTTGACGCGTTGATCGTCGATGCGCACCTCGCCGCCGCTGATCGGCTCGAGGCCCGCGATCATGCGCAACAGCGTGCTCTTGCCGCAGCCCGACGGGCCTACGAAGACGACGAACTCGCCTTGCGCGATCTCGAGGTCGATGCCGTGGATGACCTGCTGGCGGCCGTCGTAGCTCTTGCTGACCTGGCGCAACTCCACACTCGGCATTCAGTACCCCTGGGCGGGCTGGGTGCCGCCGCTGAGCGTGTGCACCTGCTCGGCGTTCTGCCCTTGCAGCGCGGTGAGCGCGGTCTGCGCAGCGCGCATCATCAAGCCGAGGTCTGAAGCGACAGCGACGAAGTCATAACCCGCCGCGCGGTACTGCGCCACCACCTCGGGCGTGCCGCCCACCGTGCCCACCGGCTTGCCGAGCGCCTTGCAGCGCTGCGCGGCGGCGCTCATCAGCGACATCACCGCGGGGTGCGTCAGCTTGCCCACATGCCCCATCGCGCCCGACAGGTCGGCGGGGCCGAGAAAGAGCGCGTCCACGCCGTCCACCGCCGCAATCGCCTCGAGCTGCTCGACGGCCTGCGGCGTCTCGAGCTGCACGATCACCGACATGCCCGCATTCGCGGTGTGGAAGTAGTCGGGCACGGTGCCGAAACGCGTCGCCCGGCTCATGCCCGCCATACCCCGAATTCCCTGCGGCGGGTAGCGCGTGGCGGCCACGGCGCGGCGCGCTTCATCGGCGTTCTGCACGAAAGGCACGAGCAGCGTCTGCGCGCCGGCGTCGAGCACCCGCTTGATGAGCACGCTGTCGTTCCAGGGCACGCGCAGCACCGGCACCATGCGCGTGCCGGCGATGGCCTGCAGCAGCTGCACCACCTCCATCATGTCCAGCGGCGTGTGCTCCATGTCGACCACGCCCCAGTCGAAGCCGGCGTGGCCGATGGCCTCGGCCACCAGCGGGCTGGCCGACATCACCCAGGTGCCCACCGGAGGGCGGTGGCCGGAGCGTTTGAGCAGTTGTCGAAAGGGATTCATGCCGGCCGCCTTTCCGGTTGCCTAGAAGTCGTACCGGAAGTTGACACCAAAGTAGCGCTTGTCGTCACGCGGCACGTAACGGGTGATCGCCGGGCCGGGGTTGTTCTGCACCAATGTCGAGTACGAGGTGTCGGCGAGGTTGCGGCCGATCACGGCCACACTCCAGCCTGCCGTGCTCTGCAAGGCGACGCGGGCGTTGATGATCCCGTATTCCTTCTGGAACGAGTCGGGCTGTTGCTGCAGGTCGAACTGCACGCGGCTTTGCCAACTGGCGTCGATGCCGTAGTCGATGGTGAGATTGCCGCCCAGCGGCTGCGTGTACTTCAGGCGCAGGCTGGCCTTCCAGTCAGGCGAGAAGGGCAGCGGCTTGCCGTTGATGTCGCAGCTCGCTGCCGCGCCCGGCGGGCAGTTGAAACGCTTGACGCGCGCGATGATGTTGGCCAGGCCGGCGTTGATCGTGAAGTTGGGCGTGATGCGTGCCGTAAGGTCGATCTCCACGCCCTTGGTCTTCACCGTGCCGGCATTGATGGTGCGGGTGATGATGGTGCCGTTGAGCAGGTCGGGCACGTTGGCCTGGTAGCCGTCGTACTCGGTGGAGAACGCGGCGACGTTGACGCGCAGCGTGCGGTTGAGCAGTTCGCTCTTCAGGCCGATCTCGTACGAATCGCTGGTTTCCGGTGCGAGCGCGAAGTCCGCCGTCGGACCCATGTTGAAGAAGACGTTGTAGGCCGGGCCCTTATAGCCGCGCGAATAGGTCGCGTAGACCATCGCATCCTTGGCGATGTCGAACTGCGGTCCGATGCGGCCGGAGACCTCGTTCTCGCTTGTCGAGCCGCGCACGGTGGCGCGCGTGGCACCGACGCCCGGAACGCCGCTGTTGCGGGTGGCGACGCGGCCGTGGTGGTAAGACAGGTCGTCCTGCGTGTAGCGCAGGCCGACGATGGCGCGCAAGGCCTGGCTGAAGTTCAGTGTGCCTTCGCCGAAGATCGCCTTGCTCGTGTTGCGCACGCCGTAGGTGGCCACACCGTTGTCGAGCACCGCCGAGCCGGCCGAGCAGGGCACGAGTCCGGAGGGCAAGGCCGCGGCGGTGGTGGCGGGGCATTGCGTCACGTCGCGCCGGTACTGCTCGTCGGTCTCGGCGCGGAAGTAGTAGATGCCGGCGACGTACTCGAGGAACTGGCGCTGCGTGCTCGCCACGCGCAGCTCCTGCGAGAACTGCGTGAAGTCGAGGTCGCCGCGGTCGTCCTGTTTGGGGAACTGGCGGAACGGCTGCGCCAGCCGGTCCAGGTCCTGGAACTGGGTGTTCTTCCAGTCGCGCTTGGCGGTGATGCTCGTCAGCTGCACTGGGCCCATGGTGTAGTCGACCTGCGCCGAGAGGCCCTGGTTCTTGTCGATCACGCGCGTGAAGAGGTCGTTGATGACCGTGCGGTTTTCGGGCCCCGGCACCACGGGCGAGGTCGCGGCTGCCCACAACGGGTTGTTGGTGACGGTGAGCGCCGGAAACGCCCGCACCGTGGTCGACACGGGCACGCCGGTGGGCGTGGTGTCGGTCGCCTTGGTGTAGTCGGCGATCAGCGTGACGCGCAGGTCCTTCATCGGCGTGATCTCGGCGCGGCCGCGCACACCGTCGCGGTCGTAGCCGTTGACCGTCGTGTTGTTGGCGAGATTGGTGACGTTGCCGTCGAATTTGGCCGTCATGCCCGAGATCGCGCCCTTGATGAAGTCGGTACCGCCGGAGATGCCCAGCCGCAGCCGGCGTTCGCTGCCCTGCAAGAGTGAGAGGTCGGCGTAGCCGGAGAGATCCTTGCTCGCCGGCCGCGTGACGATGTTGATCACACCGGCGGAGGCGTTCTTGCCGAAGATCGTGCCCTGCGGGCCGCGCAGGATCTCGATGCGGTCGACTTCCACCAGGTCCAGCGTCGCCTGACCGGGGCGGGCGGTGACGACGCCGTCGATCACGGTGGAAACGGTGGGTTCGACGCCCGGCGAAGTGGAGATCGTCCCCACGCCGCGGATGAAGAGCGCCGAATCCTTGTTCGACGCGTTGGTGCGAAAGTTCACCGTCGGGATCTGCGCCGTGATGGCGCCGAGGTTGTTGAGGTTCATCTCCTCGAGCTGGCCGCCGCCGATCACCGAAACGGCGATCGGCGTGCTTTGCAGCGGCTGCACGCGCTTGGTGGCGGTGATGATCACCGTCTCGAGCTGGCCGCTGTTGGGCGCGACTGGCTGGGCTTGTGCGGAGGTCGCCGCGATCGCGGCCGAAGCGGCCAGCGCGAGCGATGAAACCGTGAAGTTCGGGCGGAACGGTGTGCGCATGGGTTGTCTCCTTGTCAGTAGATCACCGGCTCGGGGGTCGGTGCGGTGCCTTGCAGAAAATCGAAGTCGCAGCCTTCGTGGGCCTGCGTCACATGGTCTTGGTACAGCCGCGTGAAGCCGCGCGGGTAGCGTTCGGCGGGGGGCTGCCAGCGTGCGCGCCGCGCAGCGAGTTCTTCGTCGCTCACGTGCAGCGTCAGGCAGCGCGCCGCCACGTCGATCTCGATCTCATCGCCGCTTTGCACCAGCGCCAGCGGCCCGCCCACCGCGGCCTCGGGAGCGATATGCAGCACGCAGCTGCCGTAGTGCGTGCCGCTCATGCGTGCATCGGACAGGCGCAGCATGTCGCGCACACCCCGCTGCAGAAGCTTCTTCGGGATCGGCAGGTTGCCCCACTCGGGCATACCCGGCGCGCCCACCGGGCCGGCGTTCCTCAGCACGAGCACGGTGTTCTCGTCGATCTCGAGATCGGGGTCGGCGAGCGCCTGGTTCATCTGCGGCGGGCTGTCGAAGACGAGCGCCGGGCCGCGGTGCTGCAGGAACTTCGGCGACGCGGCGGACGGCTTTATCACCGCCCCCTCGGGCGCCAGGTTGCCACGCAGCACCGCCAGCGCGTTCGCGGCCACGGGGCGATCGAACGGGCGGATGACCTCGGGGTCGAGCACCTTGGCGCTGTGCAGGTTCTGGCCGAGGCTCGCGCCCGTGCAAGTGAGTTCGTCGAGCGACAGCACCTCGCGCAACCGGCTCATCAGCGCGGGCAGGCCACCGGCGTAGTAGAAGTCTTCCATCAGCCGGTCGCCGCTGGGAAAGAGGTTGGCCAGCACCGGCACGCGGCGCCCCATGGCATCCAGGTCGTTCAGCGAGAGGTCGACCCCCGCACGCCGCGCCATCGCGACGAGGTGCACCGCGGCGTTGGTCGATCCACCGAGCGCCATCTGCACCGCCGCGGCGTTGAGAAAGCTGCCGCGCGTGAGCAGCCGCTGCGGCGTGAGGTCGTCCCAGATCATCTGCACGATGCGCTCGCCGCAAGTCGTCGCCATCCGCACGTGGCCGGCGTCCATCGCCGGGATCGACGTGGAGCCGGGCAGCGCGAGACCCAGCGCTTCAACCAGCGCCGTCATCGTGCTGGCCGTGCCCATCGTGTTGCAGGTGCCCGGGCTGCGTGTCATCTTCGCTTCCAGGCTGATCCACTCGGCTTCGTCGATGCGGCCAGCCTGGTACTCGTCCCAGAACATGCGCGTGTGCGTGCCGGCGCCGATGCTGCGGGTGGTGCCCTGGCTTACATGGCGGTCATTGAGCATCGGACCCGCGGCGCAGAAGAGCGTCGGCAGCCCCATGCTGATCGCGCCCATCAGCGTGCCCGGGGTGGTCTTGTCGCAGCCGGCCAGCAGTACGGCGCCGTCCACCGGGTGCGAGCGCAGCAGCTCTTCGACCTCCATCGCGAGCAGGTTGCGGTAGAGCATCGTGGTCGGCTTGACCATCACCTCGCCGAGCGACATCGCCGGCAGCTCGAAGGGATAACCGCCGGCCATCAGCACGCCGCGCTTCACCGCCTCCGCGCGCTCGCGCAGATGCGCGTGGCAGGGCGAGAGCTCACTCCAGGTGTTGACGACGGCCACGATCGGCCGCTCGAGCACGTCTTCGCGGCGCACGCCCATCTGCTGCGTGCGCTGGCGGTGCGCGAAGGCGCGCATGCCGGCGGCGGCGTACCAGCGGCGGCTGCGCAACTCGGCCAACGTCTTGCGAGGCGGAGATGTTAGCGATAACATGGAGCGCATCGTAGCCAGCGAAACCGGGCGCCGGCATCGGGCCCTTCCCTGATTCGTTGCCCTTTTGCCATGCAGCAAGCCGAAGCCCCGCCGCGCCGAACGAAGCGCTCGAGCCGCTCGCACGGCCGCAGCACGCTGGCCGATGTGGCTGCAGCGGCCGGCGTGACGACGATGACGGTGTCGCGCTACCTGCGCGAGCCCGCCAAGGTGGCGGCCGAGACCGCCGGGCGCATCGCGCAGGCCTTGCAGGCGCAGGCCTACGTGCCACACAAGCAGGCCGGCATGCTGGCCAGCGGGCGCTCGCGAATCGTGGCGGCGATCGTGCCCTCGCTCGCCAACTCGGTCTTCGCCGAGACGGTGCAAGGCCTCGCCGAGGGGCTGCAAGCGGCCGGTTTCGAGCTGCTGCTGGCATCGTCGGGCTATTCGCAGGAGCGCGAAGAAGAGCAGATCCGCGCCGTGCTCGGCTGGCTGCCCGACGCGCTGGCCGTGACCGGACGCCACCACACGCCGGGCGCGATGGCGATGTTGCGCGGCGCAGTGGCGGCGGGCACGCCGATCATCGAGATGTGGGACCGGCAGCCGCGCGGCGCGGCGTTTCTTCAAGTCGGCTTCGACCATGCCGAGGTCGGCCAGGCGATGGCAGAGAAGCTGCTGCAGGGCGGGCACCGGCGGCTGGTCTATGTCGACACCGGCGTGGCGGCCGACTTCCGGGCGCACGAACGCGGCCAGGCCTTCTTGCGCGCCGCACGCGCTGCGCCGCGCGGGCATCGTGTTCAGGCCGAGCTGCTCACCGCACCCGCCGGCGACGCTTTCGA
Source organism: Rubrivivax sp. (assembly GCA_031400795.1). Classification (GTDB taxonomy): domain Bacteria; phylum Pseudomonadota; class Gammaproteobacteria; order Burkholderiales; family Burkholderiaceae_C; genus Rubrivivax. The sequence continues at coordinate 11,867 of JANNQO010000404.1, forward strand.
CGCCGGCCGCGCGGCGCTGCGTGCGCTGCTGACGAGCAGCGGGCAAGCGCGCGTCGACGCTGCGGCTTTCGCCAACGACCACCTGGCGTGCGGTGCCTGGCTCGAAGCGCAGGCCCGCGGCATCGCGGTGCCCGCTCAGCTGGCGCTGATCGGCTTCGGCGACTTCCCGCTGTCGCGCCAACTCGCCGGCGGCATCACCTCGGTGCAGCCGCCGCGCTACGAGATCGGTCGCGAGACGGCAGCGCTGATGCTGCGGCTGATGGAGCCCGGCTCACCGGCGCTGGCCTCGCGGCGCAAGTCGTATGGTGTGCCTTGGCAGCTGGTGGAGCGGGGCAGCACGCGGGGCGGCTGATCGCCGTATCAGGACGGCGCTTTCATGCGCTCGCGGATCAGCGACGAGTGCTGCGACGGCGCCGTGACGCGGGCGTCGTAGGGGTGGCTGGCGCGGTACTGCACCAGCGAGAGCACCTTGCGCACGTAGTGCCGCGTCTCGGCATACGGCGGCACGCCGCGGTAGCGCTCCACCGCGCCTTCGCCGGCGTTGTAGGCTGCCGCGGCGAGCATCACGTCGCCTTCGAAGTAGGCCAGCAGCCAGCGCAGGTAGGCCATGCCACCGCGGATGTTCTGCGTCGGGTCCATTGCATTGCGCACGCCGAAGCGCGCGGCCGTCTCGGGGATCAGCTGCATCAGGCCCTGCGCGCGCTTGGGTGAGATCGCGAGCGGGTCGAAGTTCGACTCGGTGGCGATGATCGCCAGCACCAGGTAGGGCTCGAGTTTGTACTCGGGCGCCACGAGCTGCACGAAGTTGACGATCTGCGGCGTGGCATTGGGCGGCAGCGGCGGCGGCGGCAGCTTGCCCGCGAGCTGGCCCGGCCGTGGTGCACGCGGTGGTGGTGGGGGCGGCGGAAGTCTGTCTTCGGCCGGTGGGCGCAGGCAGGGCGGCGGCTCGCCCAGGGGCGTGCCCAGTCTCTGGGCCATGTTCTGCGCCTGCGTCAGGCCTTGTTCGGCGGCGGCGGCGAAGAGGTGGGCCGCGGCGGCATCGTCGCGCTCGATGCCGCGTGCGTTGGTGTACATCCAGGCCAGGTTGTATTGCGACTCGGCATCGCCGTAGCGCGCGGCGCGGCAGTACAGCTCGGCGGCGCGTACCGCGTCGCGCGCGGTGCCGTCGCCATGCTCGTGCGCCAGCGCCTCCTTGCGCCAACGTTCCACCTGAGCGGGCACCACCGGGCCACGCTCCGGCGGCGGCGCGGCGGGGCGGGGCAGACTCTCCAGCGCGAGCGTGGGCACTTGCGCCCGGCTGCCGGTGGGCGCCAGCAGCGCCGCGAGCACGAGCACAGCGGGCAGCGAGAAGGGCAGCGGCTTCATGGTCGGGTCGCCGAGTCTAGCGGCGCGCAGGCCTGTCGCTATAGTGTCCGCACCCCCACGAATGAAGAGTCCGGAGACACGATGAAGCGCCGACCGTTCGTAATTGGCATCGCTGCCGCTCTGGCCGCCGCACCGGCCGTGCTGCGCGCACAAGCCGAAAAGCCGCCGATCCGCATCCTGGTCGGCTTTCCGCCCGGCGGCTCGGCCGATGTCATCGCGCGGCTGCTTGCTGAACGCATGCGCGAGAGCCTCGCCGGCCAGTCGCTCACCGTGGACAACAAGCCCGGCGCCGCGGGCCGCATCGCCATCGACCTGCTGAAACAAGCGCCGCCCGACGGCCAGACGCTGATCGTGATGCCCAGCGGACCCGTCGTGCTGTTCCCGCATGTCTTCAAGAAGCTGAGCTACGACGCGCAGAAAGACCTGGCGCCGGTGAGCCAGCTGGCGAGCTTCCAGTTCGCCATCGTCTCCGGCCCGAAGAGCGGCGTGAAGAGCGTGGCCGAGATGGTGGCCAAGGTGAAGGCCGACCCGGCGGGCGCCACCTACGGCACCTCGGGCAACGGCACGGTGCCGCACTTCCTGGGCGTGATGCTCGGCGAAGCGGCGGGCGTTTCACTGCAGCACGTGCCCTACCAGGGCGGTGCCCCGGCGATGACGGCGCTGCTCGGCGGGCACATCGGCTACAACGTCGACGTGCTCAGCGAATCGCTTGAGCAGCACCGCGCGGGCAAGGTGCGCATCATCGCCGTCACCGGCGCGCAGCGTTCACCGCTGGTGCCCGACGTGCCCACGCTGCGCGAGCAGGGGGTGGCGATGGACGCCAGCGCCTGGTTCGCGATGTACGGCCCGGCCGGGTTGCCGCGCGAGACAGCCGTACGCCTTCAGCAGGCCGCGGCGGCGGCGATCAGGGACGCGGCGGTGCAGCAGCGCTTCGCCGCGCTGGGCCTGGAGCCCATCGGCTCGAGCCCCGAACAACTCGCCGCCGTGCAGCGCGCCGACTTCCAGAAGTGGGCCGCCCCTGTGAAGGCGACAGGCTACCAGGCCGACTGAACAACGCAGCCACGAATGCGACATTGCCTTCGCTGCTGAAGGCGTCGGGCGACTCGGTGCGCGACATGCCGCAGCGCCAACGCGGGGTTGCCAACGACCGCCAGCGCCGCCACGGCAAACCTGATACGGTGACTCCCTTTCGCGTTCCCTGCCTATATGAACCACATCGAACAGCGCCTGCGAGACATCGGCGCCACCCGCCTGCGCGGCATGCAGCGCGGCGTGGAAAAAGAAAGCCTGCGCGTGCTGCATGGTGCGGGCCTGGCGCTCACGCCGCACCCCGCCGCGCTGGGCTCGGCGCTGACACACCCGCACATCACCACCGACTACAGCGAGTCGCAGCTCGAGCTCATCACCGGCGTGCACGCCAGCGCCGAGGTCTGCGTGCAGCAACTCACCGAGTTGCACCAGGTGGTCTACCGCGCCATCGGCGACGAGCGGCTGTGGGTGGGCAGCATGCCCTGCGGGCTGCCGGCCGACGAGAGCATTCCGCTCGGGCGCTACGGCAGCTCGAACATCGGCCGCGCGAAAACCATCTACCGCATGGGCCTGTCGCACCGCTACGGCCGGCGCATGCAGACCATCTCGGGCATCCACTACAACTGGTCGCTGCCGGGTGTGACGAGCGAAGAGTATTTCGCGCTGATCCGCAACTTCCGCCGCCAGTCGTTCCTGCTGTTGCTGCTGTTCGGCGCCTCGCCGGCGGTGTGTCCGAGCTTCGTCGAAGGCCGCGACCATGGCTTGCAGCGCCTCTCGGAGCACACGCTGTACCTGCCGCACGCCACCTCGCTGCGCATGGGGCGGCTGGGCTACCAGAGTGACGCGCAGTCGGCACTCGCGGTGAGCTACAACAGCCTGCAAAGCTACGCCGCGTCGCTGCACGACGCGATGACCCGCCCGCACCCGCCCTACGAGCAGATCGGCATCAAGAACCTCGGCGGCGAGTACAACCAGCTCGCCACCAGCCTGCTGCAGATCGAGAACGAGTTCTACGGAACGATCCGCCCCAAGCGCGTCATCCAGACCGGCGAGCGGCCGCTGCACGCGCTGCGTGAACGCGGTGTGGAATACGTCGAGGTGCGCTGCATGGACCTCGATCCTTTCGAGCCGGTGGGCATCGCCGCATCGACGATGCGCGTGCTCGATGTCTTCCTGCTGCACTGCCTGCTCGGCGAGAGCGCTGCCGACACGCGCGATCAGATCGCGGCGCTATCGCGCAACCAGCAGCTCACCGCGTCGCGTGGCCGCGAGCCGGGTGTGCGACTCGAACGCGCAGCACGCGAGGTGTCGCTGCTCGACTGGGCTGGCGAGATCCTCGAACAAGGCGCGCCGATCGCGGCGGCGCTGGACGCAGCGCAGGGCGGCAGCGAGCACCGCGACGCCTGGGCTGAGATGCAGCAGCGCCTGCTGGCCCCGCACACGCTGCCCTCGGCACGCGTGCTCGACGCGGTGCGCCAGACCGCCAGCGTCTCGTACACCCGCTTCATCCGCAACCAGGGCGAGGCGATGCGCGAGCGCTTTCTGGCCCTGCCGCTGGCCGACGCCACGGCGCAGCGCTACGCGGCGCTGGCCCGCGAATCGATCGAAGCGCAATGCCGCATCGAGGCCGCGGACGAATTGCCATTCGAGGACTTTCGAAAGCGCTACCTGGCGCCCGAAAACCTCGGCGTGTAGCTTTCGGTTGCCACCGTGAAGGATGGGTGAGGCTCGGTAAAGAGCCGGCAAATCAACGCCCGCATGCATGTCGTCCTCGACATACTCCGGCCCAACGAAGGTGAAGAAGGAGATGGCCATGCACGACACGCTGACCCCTGAAGCCCCGGCTTTGCAACTCACGGCGCTCACCCTGGCCGCCGCGGCGCTGGCCGGCTGCGGCGGTGGTACCGATGGCGCGTTGCCCGCCCGGATGCTCGAGTTCTCCACGGCAGTGGACAAGCGCCAGATGCTCTCGGCGGGCAGCGCACCCAGCGAACGCGCGCAGGCCACAGCCCCCGTGCCGAGAACACCGACAGTGACCGAACTGCTCGACTGGGCCGAACGTGTCTACACGGTGTACTTCCCGAGCCACCAGCCGAACCAGTTCTCCGACCCCTACACCTACCGCTACTACCCCGAGACGCTGAACTACGTGGGCGTGGCCAATGACCGTGTCTACATCCTCGGGCCGGTCTCGGGCGGTGTGCTCGGCGATGTCGGCGCACTCGCCGATTTCGCCGCCGGCGTGTTTGCATCGTCGGTTGCTTCCAGCGATGCGCAGGCCGCACGTTTTCTGGCGCAAGCCACGCTCGGCTACAGCGTGGCCGATATCGCCACCGTGCGCGCCGTCGGCTACGAAGCCTGGCTGGCCGAGGAGTTCTCGCGGCCGATCTCCACCAGCAACTGGGACTGGCTGGTCAGCAAAGGCTACGACAGCGAGGACTACCGCAACATCGCCGCCGGCTTCGACCCGGTGATCTGGCAGCGCCTGATCAGCGCCGGCGACAACCTGCGCCAACGCATGGCGCTGGCCTTGTCGGAGATCCTGGTCGTCGGCTTCGACGGCATCAACAACCCGTTCAAGCAGTTCCGCCTCGCGGCCTGGTGGGATCTGCTGGTGACCAACGCCTTCGGCAACTTTCGCACGCTGCTCGAACAGGTGACGCTCAGCGTGCCGATGGGCAACTACCTGAACACCGCAGGCAACCAGAAAGAGAACGCCGCCACCGGGCGCCTGCCCGACGAGAACTACGCACGCGAGGTGATGCAGCTCTTCACCATCGGGCTGGTCGACCTGAACCCCGACGGCACCCCCAAATCCGACGCCGCCGGCAAGACTATCGACAGCTACACCCAAGACATGGTGTCGCAGCTGGCTCGTGTCTTCACTGGCTGGAACTACGACTACCCGCGCGGCGAACTGGGGCCGGCGTACGCCAAGCGGCCGATGATCTTGAACGCTGCCTTGCACTCCACGCTCTCGGCCAGCTTCCTGGGCGTGACCATTCCCGCCAACACACCCGGTGCGACGGCGTTGAAGACCGCGCTGGACACTCTTGCCGCACATCCCAACGTCGGGCCCTTCATCGGTAGACAACTCATCCAGCGTCTGGTGACGAGCAACCCCAGCCCGGGCTACGTGTCGCGCGTGGCGGCGAAGTTCGCGAACAACGGCAACGGCGTGCGCGGCGACCTGGCGGCCGTGCTGCGCGCGGTGCTGCTGGACGACGAAGCGCGCACCGATCTGCGCTTGACCGACCCCAACTGGGGCAAGCTGCGCGAGCCGATGCTGCGCTTGATCCAATGGGCGCGCAGCTTCAAAGCCACCTCGCTGACCGGCGACTGGAGCATCGGCAACACCTCGGACGCCTCGCGTTCGCTCGGTCAAAGCCCGCTGCGCTCGCCTTCGGTCTTCAACTACTTCCGCCCCGGCTACGTGCCCGCCGGCACGGCCATCGCCACGGCCGCGCTGGTGGCGCCCGAGTTCCAACTCGCCAACGAGACGAGCGTGGCCGGCTATCTGAACAGCCTGCAGACCTTCGTTTCCTCAGGCAATCGCGACGTCCGGCCCGACTACAGCGCCGAGCTGGCCTTGGCCGCCGACGCCAACGCACTGGTCGACCGCATCGCGCTGCTGCTCACCGCGAACCAGCTCACTACGGCCACGCGCAGCACGATCGTGAATGCCGTGAACAGCATCGCTGCCACCACCGATGCGGGCAGGGCGAACCGCGTCTACACCGCGGTGCTGCTGGTGATGGCCAGCCTCGACTACCTCGTGCAAAAGTGAGGGACAGCACCATGAACAGCACCGACCTCGCCCGCCGCGCCTTCCTGCGCCGCGCCGCCTACACCGGCGTTGCGGGTGCCGCGGCACCCTGGGCGCTGAACCTGTCGCTGATGGCCGAGGCCGCTGCGGCCACCAGCCCGAGCGACTACAAGGCACTGGTCTGCGTCTTCCTCTACGGCGGCAACGACTATGGCAACACGCTGGTGCCGGTGGACAGCACGCGCTACGCCGCCTACCAGACGATCCGCCAGAGCCTGGCCACGCCGCTGGCCGACCTGACGGCGACCACGCTCATCCCCACGCTCGCGTTGCCCGACGGCATGCGCTATGCGCTGGCGCCGCAACTCGCGCCGCTGAAGACGCTGTGGGACCAGGGCCGCGTGGCGGTGCAGCTCAACGTCGGCCCGCTGATCGTGCCGACCACCGTGGCGCAGTACAACGCCAGGTCGGTGCCGCTGCCGCCCAAGCTGTTCTCGCACAACGACCAGCAGTCGATCTGGCAATCCGATTTGCCCGAAGGCGCCACCTCGGGTTGGGGCGGGCGCATCGGCGACCTGCTGCTCGCCGGCAACGGCGGCAGCGTCTTCACCTGCATCTCGGTCACCGGCAACGCCGTCTTCCTGAGCGGCCAGAGCGCCGTGCAGTACCAGGTGAGCACGAGCGGCGCTGTGGCCATCAACGGCATCGCGCGCTCCTTGTTCGGCTCGGCCACCGCGCAGGCCGCGTTGAAGAGCCTGATCACGGCGCCGAGCGCGCATCTGTTCGAAGGCGAGTATTCACGCGTCACGCAGCGCTCGATCAGCGCCGAAGCGCAGGTCACCAGCGCGCTGGCCAAGGTGCCCGAGCTGGCCACCGCCTTCGACACCAGCAACTCGCTGGCCAATCAGCTGAAGATGGTGGCGCGCTTGATCGCCGCGCGCGCCGACTTCGGTGCCGGCCGCCAGGTATTCATGGTCTCGCTGGGTGGCTTCGACCTGCACGACAACCTGACCGACAACCACCCCGGGCTGTTGACCAGCATCGCCAACGCGTTGTCGTCGTTCCAGTCGGCCACGGTCGAACTCGGTGTGGCTGACAAGGTCACCGCATTCACCGCGTCGGACTTCGGGCGCACCCTGTCGTCCAACGGCGATGGCTCCGACCATGGCTGGGGCAACCACCACCTCATCGTCGGCGGTGCCGTGAAAGGCCAGCGCTACTACGGCACGGCGCCGGGCGTGGCCATCGGCGGGGCCGACGACGTGGGGCAGGGGCGCTTGTTGCCCACCACCTCGGTGGATCAGTTCGGCGCCACGCTGGCGTCCTGGCTGGGCGTGGCTGACAGCGACATCGCACTGGTCGTGCCCAACATCGGCAACTTCAGCCAGCGCTACCTGGGTTTCCTGTGATCGCTGCGAAGCTGGCGAGCAGGGCGTCGGGCACCTCGATGCCGTCAGCCTCGGCCCGCCGGCGCAGCGCTTCGCGGCGCGCGCCGGGCAGCCGCACGCTGTCGTCTTGCAGCATCTCGGCGATCAGCACTTCGAATCGGTCGAGGTAGCCCTCGCGCCCGGCGAGCGCGCCGGGGTCGATGACGATGAAAGCCTGGCCGATGCGCGGCTGATTGCCCTCGTCGACGAAAAAGCTCGAGGCCTCGAAGCCGAACTGCGCGCCGATCAGGGCGGTGACGAGCAGTTCGACCAGCAGCGCGAGCATCGCGCCCTTGGGACTGGTGAGCGCACCCAGCGGCAACATCGAGCCGTGCATGCCGGCTTTCGGATCGGTGGTCGGCTCGCCTTGTTCGTCCAGCGCCCAACCGAGCGGAATGCTGCGGCCTTCCTTGGCCGCCACCATCAGCTTGCCACGCGCCACTTCGGAGAGGCTCAGGTCGATCAGCAGCGGGTCTTTGCCCCGGCGTGGGAACACCGCGGCCACCGGATTGGTGCCGAAGATCGGGTGCCGGCCGCCGGCAGCCGGCATCGCGGCCGGTGAATTGGCGAAGCCCAGTCCGACCAGGCCCGCGGCGGCAGCCGGCCGAAGATGGTCGACGAGCACGCCGCAGTGATGGCTGTTGGTCACGCCGGCGATCGCGATGCCTTGTGTCCGCGCGGTGTTGATGGCTTCGGCCACTGCCAGCTCGCAGGCCGGGAAGGCCAGGCCTGCGCCGGCGTCGATGCGCAGTGCGCCGCCGTGGCGCTGCGCGACTCGCGCCACCGCTTCGCCGTCGGCGCGGCCGTTCTTCAGGTGCGTGGCGTATTGAGTCACGCGCGACAGGCCGTGCGAAGACAGGCCTTGCGATTCGGCCAGCACCAGAGCGCGCGCGGTGCATTGCGCCATCGCTGGATTGGCACCGGCGCGCCGCAGCGCACCGGCTATCTGCGCCGTCAGTTCGGCAACGGTCAAGCGGGCCATCAGCGCAAAGCCTCCAGCACCTTGTCGGCGATGAGCTCGCTGACGCGCGTGTTCGATTCAGCCGAAACGCCCGCGATATGCGGCGTGAGCACGAGATTCGGACAGCCGTCGAAATGCGGCGCTGCGGGCAACGGTTCGCTGCCGAAGACATCGATCGCGGCGCCGCCCAGGTGGCCCGAGCGCAGCGCCGCAGCGAGCGCGACTTCATCGACGATTCCGCCGCGTGCGGTATTGATCAACACCGTGCCGGGTTTCATCGAAGCGATGCGCGCGGCGTCGAACAGGTCGCGCGTGGAATCCACCAGCGGCACATGCAGGCTCAGCACATCGGCGCCGGTGGTGACTTCGTCGAGGCCGGCGCAGCGCACCTGCGTCGCAGCGAACGCCGGATGGCCGGCGTCCATCATCGCGTCGAAGGCGATCACGGTCATGCCCAGCCCTCGTGCCAGCGCTGCTGTGAGCTGGCCGATCGAGCCGAAGCCGATCAGGCCGAGCGTCTTGCCGCCGATCTCGCGGCCGTTCGACAACGCGTTGCGTGGCCATTGCCCGGCGCTCACTTCGGCTGTCGACGCATAGGCACCACGCAGCAGCAGCATCGCGGTGGCGATCACGTACTCGGCCACCGAGCGGGCGTTCGCGCCGGTGGCCGGGATGACCTGCATGCCTCGTGTTTCGCAGCCCGGCACATCGATGTTGTCCAGGCCCACACCGAGCCGGCCGACCACCTTGCAGCGCTGCAATGCCGCGAGCAATTCGCCGCGCACCTGGGTGCGATTGCGCACGATCAGCACATCGGCCGTGGTCGCTTCGCGCAGCAGCCTCGGCGCATCGTCCACCAGCTTGGTGTCGGAGAGCACGTCGTGCACCGCGCGCAGCCGCGCCACGGCACGCTCGTCCATGAACTCGGTGATGACGACTCGAGCCACGTCAAGCCGACTCGTACAAGCGCGTCAACACGAACTCGCGGTGCCCCAGCGCCTCGGCCGCGGTGAACCTGCCGTTGGCGGTGCGCAGCATGCACTCGAGCAGCTTATCGCCGGCCTCGTCGAGCGTGATCTCGCGCTGCAGCAAACCCGAAGTGTCGACGTCGACATGCTCGCCCATCAGCCGCACCGTGCGCGGATTGGCGCAGATCTTGATGACCGGCAGGATCGGGTTGCCGATGACGTTGCCCTGGCCGGTGGGGAAGAAGTGCACCGCATAACCCGAGGCGGCGCACAGCGTCACCATCTCGGCCGCGGCCGACGACGAATCCATGAACCACAGGCCCGGGTGGCTGGGCATCTCGGCCTTGTCGATGACGCCGTCGACCGTGCATTTCTTGCCGATCTTCTGGATGTTGCCGAGCGCCTTTTCTTCGATCGTCGTCAAGCCGCCGGCGATGTTGCCCTTGGTTGGCTGGCTGTCGGAGAGGTCGCTGGTCTTGTGGCGGTTGATCATGTCCTGGTAGCGGTTGAACATGAACATGAAGCGTTCGGCCACCGCCGGCGTCTTGCAGCGCTCGACGACGATCTTCTCGCCGCCGGTGATCTCGCTGGTTTCGCCGAAACACAGGTAGTTGCCCAAGGCATGCAGCTTGTCGTAGGCATCCCCCACGGTGGGGTTGGCGCCGCAGCCGCTGGTGGTGTCGCTCTCGCCGCACTTGGTGGAGACCCACAGCTCGTGCAGCGGACAAGCCTCGCGTTGTTTTTCGCTGGCCCATTGCACGTACTCGCGCGCAACCTTGCTCGCTTTCATGATCGTCGCGTGGTCGCCATGGCCTTCGATGCCGAAGCCGCTCACCGGCTTGCCGGTGGCGGCGATGCCGTCGACCACCTTCTTCGTCCAGCCGTCTTCGATGCCGATCACCACCACCGCGGCCACGTTGGGGTTGCAGCCGGTACCGATGAGGGTGCGGAAGTGCAGATCGAGATCGGCGCCGAACTGCAGCCGGCCGTAGGGATGCGGGATCGCCAGCGTGCCCTTGATGTTGTGCGCCACCGCTTCGGCGGCGGCGTTGGAGAGGTCGTCCAGCGGCAGCACGATGACGTGGTTGCGCACGCCGACGCGGCCGTTTTCGCGGCGGTAGCCGAGGAAGGTGGTGTTCTTGTCGATGATGCTCATGGTGTGGCGGGGCTTTCCCGAAACGATCGTCGAAGATCAGGTTGCAATCGAGCGAACGCCGCGGAACCGGCTCTGCCGGGCCGCTGGCGTTGCACCCTCGAGGGGGAGGCGGCCGCAGGCCGCGGTGGTCCCATTCACCAACGTTTGGTTTTGATGTTGTGCACATGGGCGTGCTGGCCGGAGCGGATCGGCGCGACGACCTTGCCCATGTCGATGCCGTACTTGATCACCGTGTCGCCCAGCGCCATGTCCTTCAGCGCGATCTTGTGGCCGATCGGGATGTCCTGCTGGCAGGCCAGGCTCGTCGTGCGGTCCTCGTCCATGATCCAGCCTTGCAGCGTCATGCCGGCGGTCACGCCTTCGACGACGACCACCGCCACCGTGTCGCGTGCGTCGTGCAGTACGAAATGATTCATGTGGGTGTCTCCATGCCGCTTGCAGGTGCGGCGAGCCGGCATGTTAGCCGCGCCGTATCCCGTGTCAATCAGGTCATATGGATGACTTGAAGGAGTGGCCGACCAGCGGCTAACATCCCGGTATGCCCGACGCCGTGCCGTTCGACACCATCACGCCCGAAGCGGCCGGCATGCCGCTGTACCGCGCCGTCAAGCGCGCGCTGCTGCGGGCCATCGAAAGCGGCCGGCTGGCGCCCGGGCAGGCGCTGCCCAGCGAGGCGCAGCTCGCCGTGGCTTTCGGCGTTTCCGTGGGCACGCTGCGCCAGGCCGTGGGCGAACTCGCCGCCGAGCACATCCTGGTGCGCCGCCAGGGGCGCGGCACGTTCGTGGCCACGCATGGCGACGAGCGCTTCCTGTTCCAGTTCTTCCATGTCGAGCGCAGCGATGGCCGGCGTGAGTTGCCGCGCGTCGAACTGCTCGCCTTCGAGCGCCTGCGGCTCGATGACGAGGGCGCTTCCGCGCTCGGTCTGCGCACCGGCGAGCCGGCCTTTCGCGTCGAGAACCGGCTGTTGCTGCAAGGCCGCGCCGTCGTGCACGACGAACTGTGGCTGCCCGCGACGCTCTACCGCGGCCTCACCGAGAAGCGATTTCGCGAACGCCCGGGAACCATTTATCAGCTGTATCAATCGGAGTACGGCATCACGGTGGTGCGCGCGGTGGAGCGGGCGCGTGCGGTGGCGGCGGACCGGGCAGCGGCCAGGGTGCTGGGCTTGGCGGTGGGCACGCCGGTGCTGCGGGTGCGGCGCACGGCGCTGACTTTCGGCGACAAACCGGTGGAGTTGCGCCTGTCGACGATCCACACCGCGCAGCACGACTACGTGCAGACCCTGTCACGGCCCGCCTGAACCTTAGGGAGATGAGGGCAACGCCGGCGGGCCGTTTGCAGGACAATTCGCTTCGTTGCTTGGGGTACCGGTTTTCATGGCTTCTGTCGTTGTGTCGTCGGGTTTGCGGCTGCTGGCCGTGGCCAGCTTGAGTGCCTGTGCAACGCTGCCCGACACCAGCGCTCCGAACATCGCCGCCGGCAAGCCCGTGGCAGCCGCGGCAGCGGCTCCCGCTGCGGCCTCGCAGGCTGCGCCTGGAGCAGCGCCGGCAACGCCATCGCCCGCTTCCAGCGTCGCCGCCCGAGCGGCCCCGGCCAGCCCGCCGGCCACGCCGCCCGGCCCGCAGCCGACGTTTGCCAGCGTCATCAAAGACGCGCGCCGCGTCGAAGGCCCGCTGGTGCTGTGGCAGAAGGACGAAAAGCTCTGGATCGAGCTGGCGCCCGAGCAGTTCGACAAGCTCTACCTGTTCAGCCCCAAGCTGCGCACCGGGGTCGGCGAAGGCACGCTGCTCGGCGGCTTGATGGCCTTCCCGGTCAGCGGCGCCGGCGGCACGCAGGTGATCGAGTTCGTTCGCGTGCACAGCACGGTGCGCATGCAGGCGCGCAACACCGATGTCTTCGCCAAGCCCGGCACGCCCGAGGCGCGGGCGGTTGCGGCGTCATATTCGGCCAGCCTGCTCGGCGCCACCCCGGTGGCGAGCCAGCCTCATCCGGAGCGCAAGAGCATCCTGATCGACGCCGGAACGCTGTTCCTGAACGATCTGCTCGGCGTGGGCATGCAACTGCAGCGCATGTACCGCCAGGGTTATAGCCTGGAGCGCAGCAACACCGCCTTCACGGCGGCGCGTGGCTCGGCCGAGGCAACCGTGATCGAGACGCTGAACCACTACTTCACCGGCAGCATTGCCACCTTCTCGTTCGGCCCGCCGGGTGTCGCGCAGCCGGCGCCGCAGGTGCCGCGCTGGCTGCCCGACACGCGTAGCCTGCTGATCGGCCACCACTACTCGATCTCGCCGCTGCCGGCCGAGCCGATGGCGGCGCGGCGTGCCGATGCGCGCATTGGCCACTTCACCACGACCACGCTGAACTTCAGCGATGACCTGTCGCATACGCCGCGCCAGCGGACCATCGCGCGTTGGCGGCTGGAGAAGAAAGATCCGGCCGCCGAGGTCTCCGAGCCGCTCAAGCCGATCACCTTCTGGATCGACCGCAACGTGCCATTGCAATACCGCGCGACGGTGAAGGAAGCCATCCTGGAGTGGAACAAGGCCTTCGACAGCATTGGCTTTCGCAACGCCGTGCTCGTGCAGCAGCAGCCCGACGACGCTGTGTTCGACACGCTCGACACCGGCTACGCCTCGGTGCGCTGGATGACCAACGTCGACTCGGCCTTCACCGCCATCGGCCCGAGCCACATCGATCCGCGCAGCGGCGAGATCCTCGATTCCGACGTGGCCATCGAAAGCATGACCTCGCGCACCTCGCGTGCCGAGCGTGTGCAGGTGCTCGGTTCGCGCAGCCTGGCCGACGGCACGCCGCTGCTGCCGGGCACTTCGCTGCAGCCCGACTTCGCTGCGCAGCCTTTCGGCGACAAACTGCCCGCGCACATGCTGTGCAGCCACGGCCTGGAAGGCGCCGAGCAGTTGTCGTACATGCTCGACGTGATCGACGCGCGCGGCGAATCCGCACCCGGCGACCCGCTCACCCAGCGCTTCGTGCTCGCCCACATCAAAGACACGGTGATGCACGAGATCGGCCACGCGCTGGGCCTGCGCCACAACTTCCGCGCCTCGCGTGCGTACAGCGAAGCGCAGCTGGCCGACCCCGAGTTCACCGCCGAGCATGGCACTGCCGGCTCGGTGATGGACTACACGCCGGTGAACCTGGCGCGCCCGGGCACCAAGGGCGGCGCGCCGTTCCAGAGCACGCTGGGGCCCTACGACTACTGGGCCATCGAATACGCCTACCGGCCGATGCCCCCGGGCACCACGCCCGAACAGGAGGAGGTGGAGCTGCTGCGCATCGCCGCGCGCAGTGCCGAGCCGCTCCTGGCCTACGGATCCGACGAAGACAGCTTCGTCGGGCTGGACCCCGAGACCGTGGTCTGGGACCTGGGCGCCGACCCGCTGGCTTTCGCCGCCAAGCGGCTGGAGATCGCGCGCGACCTGTTCAAGCGCCAGGAAACACGCATCCTGCCCGGCGACCGCGACTATGCGGTGCTGCGCCGCTCGCTCGGTTACGCGATCGGCGACGCCTTCCGCGCCACCGGCGTGCTGGCGCGCCACATTGGCGGCGTGCGCACGCTGCGCGACCACCCGGGCTCGGGCCGCGACCCGCTGCAGCCGGTGGCCGCCGACGTGCAGCGCGGCGCGCTCGATCTGATCGTGCGGCATGTGCTGTCGATCGAAGGCATGTCGCTCACGCCGGCCCTGCAGCGCAAGCTGGCACCCGACTACCTCGATCGCATGGAGACCGGCATCGTCACCGACTACGCGGTGCCGCAGCGCCTGCTGGACCTGCAGCGCGCCGTGCTCGGCTATCTGCTCAGCGACATGGTGGCGGCGCGCGTGCTCGACAACGTGGCCAAGGTGGATCGGCCGAGCGACGCGTTTCGCCTGTCGGAGCTGTACGGCCGCTTGAGCCACGAGGTGTGGAGCGAGCTGGCAGCGGGCCACACCGCATCGCCGGTTCGGCGCGAGTTGCAGCGTGACCACGCCACCCGGCTGGCGCTGGTGCTGCTGCGGCCCTCGATGTTCCAGCGTGCCGACGCGCGCAGCCTGATGCGCGAAGACGCGCAGGCGCTGCTCGCGCGCATCGAAGCGCGGCTCAAGCACCGCGCCGCGCTGGACGCTGAAGCGCGCGCGCACCTGCGCGAGAGCGCCGAGGTGCTGCGCCAGGCCTTGGCTGCCAAGGTGGTACGCCCGAGCGTGTGATCCCGGCTCGGCTTGCCGTGGCTCACTGAAGCACCTTCGTGCTGCGCACTACGGTATTCGCCTTGGGACACGCAAGTGGCCCCTTCGGGTCCAGGACGGCCGGGTGTCTCATGCCGCGCCAACGGTCGTCCGTCGCACCGCCTCGCCATTCGCTTGGAGTCGTGACGCCGCGTCGCTATCGTGCCGGCCATGAACTCGCCCGGGACTACCTTGCCGAACCCGAAGCTGCCCTGGTGGCGGCAGCTGCTGCAGTCGATGAACCGCGGCAGCCTGGGCGTGACGCTCGGCTTCGGCTTCACGGTGGCGCTGCTCGTCTCACCGATCTTCGCCACGTCGTTCGCCGAACTGCTGGCGCGCACCGTGTTCATCGCCTTCGTGCTGCTGCTTGCGTTCGTAGGCGTGCAGCGGCTGCCCGAACGTTGGCTGCCACGCTGGCTGCCGCGTTGGGTGGCCAGCCTTGTGGCTATCGGCGTGGCGGCGCCGCTGGCCACACTCGTGGTCTACCTGGTGAGCATGGGCGGCGACATGGCCGCGCTGCTGGAAAACGAGGCGCGGCTGCGCGGGCTGACCATCATCGCCGCCATCGCGCTGATCCTGGGCATGCTCATCGCATTGGGCGCGCAGCTGCGCCAACGAGAAGCCGAATCGCGCGCGCAGGCACTGCGCTTCGAACTCGAACGCAGCCGGCTCGAGCGCCAGGCGGTGGACGCGCAACTCTCGCTCTTGCAAGCGCAGATCCAGCCGCACTTTCTCTTCAACACGCTGGCCAACGTACAGGCGCTGGTGGAAAGCGGCTCGCCGCGCGCCCCTTTGGTGTTGAAGAGCTTGATCGACTACCTGCGCGCCTCGATGCCGCGGCTGCAAGGCGGTGTGGCGAGCCTGGGCGACGAGGTGGCGCTGGTGCGTGCCTATCTGCAGCTGATGCAGATGCGCATGCCCGATCGCATGGCCTTCAACGTGGCGGTGGATGCTTCGCTGCTCGGCTCGCCGTTCCCGCCGCTGGCCTTGCTGACCCTGGTGGAAAATGCCGTGCACCATGGCATCGATCCGAGCGTGCAGGGCGGGCAGATCGAAGTCGGCGCGAGTGCCGAGGCGGGCACGCTGCGCCTGTGGGTGCAAGACAGCGGCGTGGGCATGAACCCGGTGGCACAACCCGGCACGGGACTCAGTAACCTGCGCGCGCGCCTGGCCGCGCTGCACGGGCCCGCGGCCACGCTCTCCTTGAGCGAAGTCGCGCCACATGGCGTGCGCGCCGAGATCGTGCTGCCGATGCCGGCCCCATGACATGCCGCGCGCCCTGATTGCCGACGACGAACCGCTGCTGCGCGAGCGGTTGGCCGCGCACCTGCAACGGCTGTGGCCCGAGCTCGAGGTGGTGGCGCTGGCCCGCCATGGCCGCGAGGCGGTGGAGCTGTACGAGTTGCACGGCCCGCAGATCGTGTTTCTCGACGTGCATATGCCGGGCATGAACGGCATCGAAGCGGCGCGGGCCATCAAACAGTCGGGCGGGAGCGAGGTGCAGATCGTCTTCGTCACCGCTTTCGAAAAATACGCCGTGCAAGCCTTCGAGCAGGGCGCGATCGACTACCTGGTCAAGCCCTTCGACGAGGAGAGGTTGACCGAGACCGTGCAGCGGCTGCGCGGGCGGGCCGCTGCGGCGAGCCCCGCCCCCGCCGCCGACGAGGCCACGCAAGCGCTGCTCGATCGCCTGGCCGACGAGCTGCAACGCCGCTCACCGACGCGCCAGCACCTGCAATGGATCAAGGCCTCCACCGCCAACAGCGTGAAGCTGATCCCGGTCGACGAGGTGGCTTTCCTGCGCTCCGACGAGAAGTACACGCTGGTGGTGTGGAGCGGCGGCGAAGCGGTGATCCGCAAGACGATCCGCGAATTGATCGACGAACTCGACCCGGCGCGCTTCGCGCAGATCCACCGCTCGGTGATCGTCAATCTGCATTGCGTGGCGCAGATCGTGCGCGGCGCCAACGAAACCGCCGACGTGCACCTGCGCGGCCGCAGCGAGGTGCTGCCGGTGAGCCGCAGCTACCTGCACGTCTTCAGGCAGATGTAGCGCTCGAGGACATGTGGCTCCGCCACTTTCCTCGAGCCCCGCGGGAGACGGCCGCCGCGGGGCGGCCTGGGGGCGCTGTCAGATCGGCTCGGTGCGCGCCACCAGCCAACTCAACGCCGCGCCGGAGACTTTCGGCGCCAGCCGCTCGCGCACCATCTTGTGGTAGCGGTTCAGCCAGGCGACTTCGTCCTCGCGCAGCAGCGCACGATCGATGCAGCGCGTGTCGATCGGGCACAGCGTGAGCGTCTCGAACTCGAGGAACTCGGCGAAGGTCGTGCCTTCGGGCGTGATCGCCGGCACCGCGAGCACCAGGTTCTCGATGCGTACGCCCCAGCGGCCCGATCGGTACACGCCGGGCTCGATCGAAGTGATCATGCCCGGCTCGAAGCCCATGTGTGCATCGGGCACGGCGCGGCTGATGCTCTGCGGCCCTTCGTGCACGGCCAGGAAATAACCCACGCCATGCCCCGTGCCATGGCCGAAGTCGATGCCCTCGGCCCACAACGGCGCGCGCGCCATCGTGTCCAGCATCGGGCTCGGCGTGCCGCGCGGAAAGCGCGCGCGCGACAGATTCAGCGTGCCCTTCAGCACCAGCGTGTAGTCGCGCTTCATCGCCGCGCTCGGCTGGCCGATCGGCCAGACGCGTGTGATGTCGGTGGTGCCGCCGACATACTGCCCACCCGAATCGATGAGCAACAAGCCATCGCCTTCGATCACCGCGTGGTGCGACGGCGTGGCGTGGTAGTGCGGCATCGCGCCGTTGGCGTTGAAGCCGGCGATGGTGGAGAAGCTCAGGCCCATGAAGCCGGGGCGGCGTGCCCGCGCGGCGCTCAAGCGTTCGTCGATCGTCAGCTCGGTGATGATCTCTTTGCCCAAGGCGCCTTCCAGCCAGGCGTAGAACTCGCACATCGCCGCACCGTCTTCGGCCATCGCCTCGCGCACGAAGGCGGCTTCGGCGGGGCTCTTGCGGCTCTTGAAGATCGTGCTCGGGTTGATAGCCTCGATGACACGAACGCCCGCCGGCACCGCCTGGCGCAGGCCCAGCGTGATGCGTTTCGGGTCGACCAGCAGCACCTCTTGTGCGCCCAGGCGGGCCAGCGCAGCAGCCGCCTCGCCATAAGGGGCCAGTGCCACACCGTCAGCGGCCAGGCGTGCCGCCAGTGCCGCGTCGATCTTGCCGCTGCCGACGAAGAGCGTCGCGTCGTGTTCGCCGATCAGCAGATGCGCCAGGAACACCGGGTTGTAGCGAACATCGCTGCCGCGCAGGTTCGTAATCCAGGCGATGTCGTCGACGGTGGAGACGAAATGCTGCGTGGCACCTTGCTGGGCCATCGCCTCGCGCAGCCGCAGCAGCGTGTCGCGGCGCGTGCGCGTGGCATGCGGCGGCTGGTGCTCGTACACCGATTGCGCCGGCAGGGTGGGCCGATCGGGCCACATCGCGCCCAGCAGATCGAGATCGGTGCGCAAGATCACCCCGGCAGCTTGCAGCGCCTGCGCGAGTGTGGCGGCCAGCCCGAGGCCGAGCACCTGGCCGTCCACCGCCACCGTGGCACCCGCCGGCACGTTCTGCGCCAGCCAGTCGATGTGCGTGGTGGCGGTGCCGGTGGCGATTTTCACCAGCTCGATGCCGCTGCCCGCGAGTTCGGCTTCGGCCTGCCCCCAGTAACGGCTGTCGGCGAAGAGCTTGGCCTCGGCAAGCGCCACCACCAGCGTGCCCATCGATCCGGTGAAGCCCGACAGCCACTCGCGGCCTTGCCAGCGCGCCGGCAGGTACTCGCTCAAATGCGGGTCGCTGGAGGGCACGAGCACGGCGTGCACGCCGTCCTGGACGAGCTGTTCGCGAAGGCGTTCGATGCGCAGGCGAAACGGCGAAGTGCGGGTGTCCATGACGGGCTCCGGGGTCCCTGGAAAGAGTCAGCGATTGTAGGTGCCGGGGTGCGCTGCGCCGGCTGTGCAGAATCGCGGGTCATGCGCCTGCCGAACCTTTTGATCGTTCTCACCCCGCTGCTGCTGCCGGCCTGTGAGAGCATGAGCGAAGACCAGTGCCGGCGCGCCGATTGGCAACAGCGAGGCGAGCGTGACGGCCAACAAGGGCAGAGCGCCGGACGCATCGACGCGCACCGCGAAGCCTGTGCCAAGGCCGGCGTGGTGCCCGACGCCGCGCGCTGGCGGCAAGGCTGGCAACGCGGCGTGCTGACCTACTGCACGCCGCGCTCGGCGTGGTCCGAAGGCTCGCGTAACCAGGCCTACCAAGGCGCCTGCCGGCATCTGGACGAGACCGGCTTCCTGCGTTGGCATCAGGCTGGCATCGACCTG
>JANNQO010000405.1:0-6643 GCA_031400795.1 Rubrivivax sp.
TGCGGTGCGCGATCGAAGTCTCCAGCAGGAACACCAGCGCGATGACTGCCACGCCCAGCGAGATGGCCGCCTTGCGGCGCAGTTCAGCGGCGCTCTTCACGTTCTCATCGCGTACGCGGATCGAGCAGCCGGTACAGCACATCCGACAGCAGGTTCAGCCCGACGAACACCGTGCCCACCACCAGCGTGCCTCCGAGCACCGCGTTCATGTCGGCGTTCTGCAGCGAGTTGGTGATGTACAGGCCCAGGCCCGGCCAGGCGAATACGGTCTCGGTGAGCACCGAACCTTCCAGCAGCCCGGCGTAAGACAGCGCAATCACCGTCACCAGCGGCACCATCGCGTTGCGCAGCGCGTGCCGCCAGACGATGCGCGCCTCCGACAGGCCCTTGGCGCGCGCCGCGACGATGTACTCCTGCGACAGCTCGGCGAGCATGAACGAGCGCGTCATGCGGCTGATGTAGGCCATCGAGAAGTAGCCCAGCAGCGCCGCCGGCAGGATGAGGTGCGAGAGCGCGTTGCCGAAGGCTTCCCACTCGCCGGCGAGCGCCGCGTCCAGCAGCAGCAGGCCGCTGATGCGCTCGACGCTGTACTCGAAAGCGACGTCGATGCGCCCGGGCCCGGCCACCCAGCCGAGCTTGGCGTAGAAGAGGACGAGTGCCATCAGCCCGAGCCAGAAGATCGGCACCGAGTAGCCGATCAGGCCGACCACGCGCACCGTTTGATCGACCCAGCCGCCGCGTTTGACCGCCGCCCACACACCCAGCGGCACGCCCAGCCCGGCGCCGATCAGGATGCCGCAGGTGGCCAGCTCGAGCGTGGCCGGAAACGTCTTCTTGATGTCGCTCCACACCGGGTTGGCGGTGAGCACCGAAGTGCCGAACTCGCCTTGCAGCGCCTTGCCGACGTATTGACCGAACTGCTGCCACAGAGGCTTGTTCAGCCCCAATTCTTCGCGCGCGCGCTCGATCTGCTGCTCGGTGGCACGGTCGCCGACGATGGCCAGCACCGGATCGACCGGGATCACGCGGCCGATGAAGAAGGTGACCGCGAGCAGGCCGAGGTAGGTGAGGGCGATTACCCCCACCAGGTTCGCAGCCGATTTCAGCCGGCGCGCGAGCATCTCTTCAGCGCTTGTCGACGACGAACATGTAGGTCGAATCGGACGTTGGCCCGATGCGGAAGCCCTCGACATTCGCGCGGTAGGCCGCCGCATCGATCTGCTGGAACAGCATCACGAACGGGCTCGCAGCCCTGAAATCGGCCTGGATCTCGGCATACATCGCCGTGCGTTTCTTGCCGTCGCGCTCTTGTGCCGCGGCGTCGGTCTTCTTCGTCAGCTCGGGGATGTCCCAGGCGTTGCGCCAGGCCAGCGGTTTGGTCTTCGGCGTATCGCTGTTGTCGGGGTTGCGCGCGAACGTGTCGGCGTTGGTGTGCGGGTCCCAGTAGTCGGCGCCCCAGGTGCCGATGTAGATGTCGTGGGTGCGCGCGCGGTACTTGGTGAGCGTCTGCTTGCCGTCGCCAGGCAGGATCTCGAGTTCGATGCCGCCTTGTTTCAGCGTCTGCTGCACCGCTTCGGTGATGCCTTGCACGGGCTGCACGGTGCGCATGTCGATCGTCACCTTCAGCGGCAGCGCCACGCCGGCCTTGGCGAGCAGCGCGCGCCCCTTGGCCACATCGAGCTTGTAGGGGTTGTCTTTCACCGCGCCGAGCAGGCCGACGGGCAGGAAGTTCTGCTGCACCACGCCGATGTTCTTCATGATCGTCTTGCCGATCGCGTCGTAGTCCACCAGCCACTTGAAGGCCTCGCGCACTTCTGGCTTGGCGAGTTGCGGGTTCTTCTGGTTCAGACTGAAGTAGTACACCGTGCCTTTGGGCGTGGTGGTGATCTTCGCGTCCTTGTTCGCTGCCAATGCATCCAGATCCTGCGGCGTAAGGTTGCGCGCGATGTCGACGTCGCCCTTCTCGAGCAGCAGGCGCTGCGTGGCCGATTCCTTCACGTGGCGGTAGATGACGCGCGCCATCTTCGACTTCGGGCCGTAGTGGTTGTCGTTGCGCTCCAGCGTCACGATTTCGTTGGCGCGCCACTCGCGCAGCTTCAGCGGGCCGCCGCCGGCGAAGCTGGTTTTCAGCCAGGCGTAGCCGAGGTCGCCGACACCGTCCTTCATGGCCTCCTTGCTTATCACCAGCTTCTTGTCGACGATGCCGGCCACGTTCGCGGTGAGGCAGTTGTAGACCAGCGTGGGTGCGTAGGTCCTGTCGGTTTCGAGGGTGAGCGTGAGTGCGCCGCCGGCTTTGATGCGCTCGCGCACATTCTCTTTGTTGAAGCCGAATTGCGTCAGGATGAAGGCCGGTGTCTTGTCGAGCAGCACGGCGCGCTGCAGCGAGAAGACCACGTCCTCGGCGGTGCACGGGTTGCCGCTGGCGAATTTCAGCCCGGGCTTGAGTTCGAAGCTGTAGGTCTTGCCGTCGGCCGCGACGCTCCAGCTCTTGGCCAGATCCGGCAGCAGCTTGGACGGGTCGGCGACGTCGTAGCGGATCAAGCGGTCGTAGCAGTTGCCCATGATCTCGCCGGCGGAGATCTCGAACGCTTCGGCCGGGTCCATCGTGATGATGTCGTCGAAAGCGAGGGCCACCACCAGCGTGTCTTTCGGCGTGGCAGCGAAAAGGGCGCCGGGTAGCGCGATCGAGGCCAAGCCGGCTTGGGTGAGCTGGCGGCGATTGAGGTGGGGCAGCGGCATGGTGACTCCTGGCGGTCTTGTGGATGAGCGATGATGCCAGCGAAGCCATGATCAACCTGCAACGCAGAACGCTGTGCGGCGGTGCCGCGCTGGCGCCGCTGGGCACGTTCGCGCAGCCGGGGCTGCTGAAGCGCACGATCCCGGCCAGCGGCGAGCGTATCCCCGCAGTGGGGCTGGGCACCTGGTTGACCTTCGACGTCCCGCTCGGCAACGCCGAGGCGCTGGCGCGCAGGGCGCAGGTGCTGCAGCGCTTCTGGGCTGGCGGCGGCGCGCTGATCGATTCGTCGCCGATGTACGGCACGGCTGAAGCGGTGCTCGGTGAGTTGCTGCCGCGGCCGGCGCCGCAGCTCTTTTCCGCCACCAAGGTGTGGACGCCGCTCACGTTGTACGGCCCCACGCAGCTGCGCCGCTCGCTGGCCCTGTGGAAGCTGCCGCGCGTGGACCTGCTGCAGGTGCACAACCTGCTGAACTGGCAATCGCACCTGAAGACGCTGCGCGAGTGGAAGGACGATGGCCGCGCACGCTACATCGGCATCACCACCTCGCACGGCCGCGCCAATGACGAGGCGGCCGCGATCCTGAAGCGCGAGAAGCTCGACTTCCTGCAGATCACCTACAACCCGCACGACCGCAGCGCCGAGCCGGCGATGGCCCTGGCCGCCGAGCGCGGCGTGGCGGTGATCATCAACCGGCCGTTCGACGGCGGCGCGGTGCTCGATCGTCTGTCACGTCGAACGTTGCCCGGCATCGCGGCCGAATTCGGCTGCAGCAGCTGGGCCACGCTGGTGCTGAAGTGGGCGCTGTCGAATCCGTTGGTGACCTGCGCGATCCCGGCCACCACCGATCCTGCGCATGTCGATCAGAACCTGGCGGCGCTGCAAGGCGTGTTGCCGCAGGGCCGGCAGCGCGACGAGGTGTTGAAGGCGCTGCTCGCCTGATCAGCGCGGCGCGCTGGTGGCGCTCGCCGGCTCGGGTGCTGCGAGGCGCTGCCGCAGCGCCTGCGCATCGCGCCGCTCCAGCAGCGCGCGCTGTGCCGTCGCGGCGCCGTCGGGTTCGGGCAGCCACCAGGCCGATTCGGCATCGATCACCAGGCGGCCCAACGCGCGGCCTTCGGTAGTGCGCAGCACGATGCCGCCCGGCGGCGCGGCGCTGGCATCGGCGGGCAGCCAGCGCCCCCGCGCCAGGCGCTCCAGATCGGCCACCGTTGCGCCCAGGGGCTGGCCCGCCGGCGCGGGCAGTCGCAGGCCTTCGCCGCTGATGGCTGCGCCGCTCTGTTCGCGCCGAGCGAGCGCAGGGGTGCTGCGGTTTGCCGCCGGTGCTGCGGCGGCTACGGCTGCGGCGGGTGGGGCGGACGGTCTGGCATCGGCCAGGACGTCGGTGCTGGCGCGGGCTTCGGCCGGGGCACGCGGCGTTTGCGTCGGGGCCGGTGCGTCCACTTCAGCAGCCTTGGCGACTTCGGCGCGCGCTGGCTGGGGCGCGGCCGCGGCGCGTGCCGTGCGCTCGGCCACGCTGCTGTCGGCGGACTGCGCGGCGGGAGGCGGGGCCGGCGGTGGCGCCGGTGTTGCAGCGGCCCGTGGTGGCGCCGCTGTGACGACGCGGGGCCTGGCGGCCACGGCCGGTACAGCCGCCACCGGGGCCTGCACCGGCGCAGGCGGTGAAACCTCGGCAGCAGCGCCCGGCGGCGCAGCGGCTGGCGGCGCCGAGGGCCGCGCGTCCGGCATCGCCTCGGGAGGCACGCGGCCCTGCCACATCACACCGATCACGGTGGCCAGCGCCAGCGTGGCGAAGGCCGCGGCAGCGGGCGGGCGCAGCAAGCCGTCGAAGAGGCGCTTCCACCATGCTGCATCCGCGCGCCGCGTGGGTGTTGCCACCGCGTCGCGCGCCGCGGCCACGATGCGCTCGTCCAGCAGCGGCGGCGGTGCCGCGTCGCCATCGGGCGCGTGGCGCAGCGCCTCACGCAGGCGCGGGTCGATGGGGATGTCGGGGTCCATCATCGTTCGTGCAGCGATGGCGCCGGCAAGTAGGCGCCCATGCAGGCGCGCAGTTTGTTCATCGCATAGCGCAGCCGGCTCTTCGCGGTTTCGAAGCCGAGCTCGAGCGCGCGCGACAGCTCATCCAGCGACAGCCCGTCTTCATGGTGCAGCAGGAACACCGTCTTCTGCGCCACCGGCAGTTCATCGAGACAACCGAGCAGCTTCGCACCGGCAGCGCGCCAGAAAGCTTGTTCGGCCGGGTCGTCGGCGGCCCGCGCGTCGGGCCAGGCCGACCAGGCCTCGCCTTCGGGCGACCAGGGTTCGCGTTGCCCATCTGCAAGCTCGACGCTGACTTCACGGCCGCTCTTGCGCAGCTGGTCCACCGCGCGGTGGTGCGCCAGCGTGAACAGCCAGGTGCGAAACGTGGCGCCCTGCGGCGCCCAGCGCTCGCGCGCGCCGATGACGCGCAGCCAGGTGTCCTGGAAGACTTCGTCGGCCTGCGCCGAGAGCGCCGTGCCCAGCAAGCGCCGCACGAAGCGGTACAGCGCCGTGCGGTGGCGCTGGTACAGACGTTCGAAAGCGCGCGCCTCGCCCTGCGCGAAGGCGCGCATCAGCGCATCGTCGTCGCGCGGGTCGGTGTCTGGCGCGGCCATGGGGTCTTCTACGGGGCGGCTGCGCTTTCGGGGTTGCGCTCGATCCATTCACGGCGCAACAAGCCGTAAAGCGCCGTGTCGGAGGCCTCGCCGGCGACGACCCAGCGCTCGCGCAACAGTCCTTCCTTCTGAAAGCCCAGCCGTTCGAGCGAACGCGCCGAAGCGCTGTTGCGCGGGTCGATGTCGGCTTCGACGCGGTTCAAGTCGAGTGCACCGAAGCCATGCCCGAGCAGCGCGCGCAGGGCCTCGTCCATGAAGCCGTGGCCCCAGGCGGCGTGGGCCAGGCTGTAGCCCATCTCGGCACGACGGCTGCTGCCGGCAATGTCGAACAGCGTGCATTGGCCGATCAGTTGATCGTCAGCGCGCCGCACGATGCCCAGCCGCAGCGCGTCGCAGTCGGCGAACCCCTCGTGGCTGTTCGTCACGAAAGCCAGCGCCTGCTCGATCGATGTCCAGGGCGGCGTCGACCAGTAGCGCATCACCTGGGCGTTGCCGAAGATGCCGAGCAAGGCGGGCGCGTCGTCGTCGCGCAGTGCGCGCAGCAGCAGCCGGGGCGTCTCCAGGGTCAGGGCTCGCAGCATCGGCCGACTGTAGCGGCGTGCCGAATGTTTGACCCCTTGCCGCCGGTTGAGCCGTATCAGTCTTGGTCGCCCCGAACGAGGAACCTTGATGAAGCTGATCCTGCACCACCCGCGCACCCGCCAGGCGGCGCTGGCATTGACTCTGGTGGCCGCGGCCGGGTGCACCGTGGCCCACGACTGGGCTTCGCCCACGCCCGATGCGCCGCGAGCCATGGCTTTGCAAGCCCCGCCGTACCAAGGACAGGCGTGGAGCGGCATGCTCTGGCCCGGCCCAGCGGCTGGCATGCCGGCAGCGCCCAGCGCGCGCGATTGCCGGCGTTTGCCGCAAGCCACCGACCTGCCCGGACCGATCCCGCTGCAAAGCGCGTGGCGCCGTCGTGGCGGCCCGGCGGAGACGCGCGAACGCACTGAAGCAGCAGACGACGCCGAGCGTGTGGAGCGAAAGTCTGCCGACGCCCTGGTTTCGGCGATGCCCGCCGCACCGCCGGCTGCCAACCGCAGCGCGCCCGGCCAAGCCACCGCGCCGAAACCGATGCCGCAGCCGTCGCGCCCCGCTCATGAGCCGGTCACCGCCGGCGTGGTCGACGACAACGCCGACTTCGGCGAGTACCTGCTCTACCGCCAACGCAGCCAGTCACGACTCGGCGCATTCAAAGTGCGCGACCGCGACATCCGCGAGCGCTACCAACTCACCGTG
>JANNQO010000406.1:0-1900 GCA_031400795.1 Rubrivivax sp.
ACCACCAGCCTCACCCGGCTGCTGCGCATGATGCTCAAGGGCGGCAGCGCGGTGGCCGAGCTTGGCGCCTTCTGAGCCCGATACTCGTGCCGCGACTTATCAATCAAGCGCCTCCAAGCTCCAGCAATCCACGCATATACCCGATCGAATGCGCAGCACAGCCCGGCCCGTCGGGGCTGTAGTCGAACGGCTCCATCGCCAGCCAGCCGGCATACCGCTGCCGCTTCAGCGCAGCCAGGATCGGCCCGAACCGGTCCTGCCCCTGGCCCGGCCCACGCCGGTTGCGATGTCTCAACTGCACATGCGCCAGATGCCCGCTCGGCCACCATCGGTCGATCAGCGCGGGCAGCGGCTCAGCTTCGGCAGCGCCGGCCGAGCAGGTGTCGAGCATCGTCTTCAATGACGGCAGCGCCGCGGCTTCGACAATCGCCGCCGCTTCGGCCACCGTGTTCACCACCTGCGTCTGATCGCGCGACAGCGGCTCGATGCAGTAGTTGAGGCCGAAGCGGGCCGCGCATTCGCCGGCCGCCACCGACCCACTCCTCGCTACTTTCGCCCTGTGGCATGCCTATAATTTTCGCTTCTCGGAGACGTCACATGCCTACCGTTGTTCACGAGCTTGAAGCCGAGGTCTTGCGCTTGGGTGCAGCAGACCGTGCTCGAATCCTCGAGCGCCTGATCCAGAGTTTCGAACCTGATTCCGAAATCGAGAAGGCCTGGGATGTCGAGGCGCTTCGGCGCGAAGCGGAGGTGCTGTCTGGCGCCGTGAAG
Source organism: Rubrivivax sp. (assembly GCA_031400795.1). Lineage (GTDB taxonomy): Bacteria > Pseudomonadota > Gammaproteobacteria > Burkholderiales > Burkholderiaceae_C > Rubrivivax. Next base: position 772 of record JANNQO010000406.1, read on the forward strand.
CTGGTGCCAGGCGACGAAGCGCTCGCACGAATCCGCGCGCGTCTGGCGTGACCTTCTGGCTACATCCGGAAGCCGAGTCTGAGTTCGGCGCGGCCGCTGACTACTATGCATCCGAGGCCAGCGCTTCCGTCGCCATGGCCTTTGTAGCCGAAGTCGATCAGCCACCCTCGGCCTCCAGCAAACCACGCAAATACCCCATCGAGTGCGCGGCGCAGCCAGGACCATCCGGCTGGTATTCGAACGGCTCCATTGCCAGCCAGCCGGTGTAGTCCTGCCGCTTCAGCGCCGCCAGGATCGGCCCGAAGCGATCCGCGCCTTGCCCCGGCCCACGCCGGTTGCGATCGTTCAACTGCACATGCGCCAGATGCCCGCTCGGCCACCAGCGGTCGATCAGCGCCGGCAGCGGCTCGGCTTCGGTGGCACCTGCCGAGCAGGTGTCGAGCATCGTTTTCAATGACGGCAGCGCCGCGGCTTCGACAATCGCCACCGCTTCAGACACCGTGTTCACCACCTGCGTCTGATCGCGCGACAGCGGTTCGATGCAGTAGGTGAGGCCGAAGCGGGCCGCACATTCGCCGGCAGCCACCCAGGCCTCGGTCGCGCGCGCCAGCGCATCTGCCGCGGTCTGGCCCGGCTGCGGATTGCGCTGGGCCGGCGAGCCGTGCACCAGGTAGCCGCCACCGAGTTGCGCGCACAGCTCGATCAGGCGCTGCACGGCGGCGGAAGTGCGTGCACGAACGGCCGCATCAGGGTGGCTGATCGACAAGCCCTTCGGCGCCACCAGCAGCCAATGCAGCCCGCTGATGACGAGGCCGTGGTCACGCGCAATCGCCGCCCACTGCGCCGCCTGCGTATCGCCGATCGTCGTCGGGTCCTCTGCCAGCGCGTACGGCGCGACTTCGAGCCCGCGGTAACCCAGCTTCGCGGCATAGGCACATTGTTCGACGAAGCCCCAAGGCGCCAGCACCTCGTTGCACAGGGCCAGGCGCTCGATCATGTCGTTCTCCAGCGGGCCAACCACTTGCGCACCGCCGAGAACTGCGACAGCAGCATCACCAGCACCAGCAGCGCCAGCGCCGCGCTGATCGGCCGTGTGAAGAACGGCTCCAGGCTTCCGTCGGACAGCACC
>JANNQO010000407.1:0-2583 GCA_031400795.1 Rubrivivax sp.
TTCTTCGGCTGGCCGCTGGCCTTCTGGTTCTCGGCGCAGGGGTCGCTGGCGATCTACGTGGCGATCATCGGCGTCTACGCGATCCTGATGAAGCGGCTGGACAAGGAATACAACGTCGACGAGGGAGACCTCGAATGAGCAGCCCGGCCTTCTCCCACAAGACCTTCAACTCGAACCTGAAGAAGTACTACACCTTCTACACGGGTGGCTTCCTCGTGTTCCTGTTCGCGCTGGCGATTGCCGAGCAGCTGGGCACGTCGCGCACCTGGATCGGCTACTGGTTCCTCTTCGCGACCATCGCCTTGTACGCTGGCATCGGCATCATGAGCCGCACCGCCGACGTCGCCGAGTACTACGTGGCCGGGCGCCGGGTCCCTGCTCTCTTCAACGGCATGGCGACCGGCGCCGACTGGATGAGCGCGGCGTCGTTCATCGGTATGGCGGGAACCCTGTTCCTGTCCGGCTACGACGGTCTGGCCTGGGTCATGGGCTGGACCGGCGGCTATTGCCTGGTGGCGTTCCTGCTCGCGCCCTACTTGCGCAAGTTCGGTCAGTTCACGATTCCTGACTTCCTCGCCGAGCGTTACGGCGGCAACATCGTGCGCAGCATCGGCATTGTCGCCGCGGTGGTGTGTTCCTTCGTCTATGTCGTCGCCCAGATCTATGGTGTCGGGCTGATCACCAGCCGGTTCACCGGACTCGAGTTCGGCGTCGGGGTGTTCGTCGGTCTCGGCGGCATCCTCGTGTGCTCGATGTTGGGTGGCATGAAGGCGGTCACCTGGACGCAGGTGGCGCAGTACATCATCCTGATCATTGCCTACCTGACCCCGGTGGTCTGGCTGGGCATGAAGCACACCGGCGTGCCGGTGCCGCAGCTCGCCTACGGCTACACGCTGCAGAAGGTCGGCGACCTCGAGAAGAAGATCACCGCCGATCCGAAGGAGCAAGAGGTCCGCAAGGTCTTCGCCGACCGCGCCGCAGCCGCCAAGGCGAACCTGGCCACACCCGACAAGTCCTATGCCGACAACAAGGCCAAGGTCGAAGCCACGCTGGCCGATCTGAAGGCCACCGGCGCACCGGCTGACAAGATCGCTGCGGCGGAGAAGGCCGTTGCGGCTTATCCCAAGGACGTGGCGGCGGCCAAGACGCAGTGGACGCGGGAGACTGGACTTGCAGCGCGCGCCAATCCACCGCGGCCGCATGGGGAGGCATTCCCGGGCAAGGATGAGGCGGCACGGGACACCGCCAGGCTGAACTTCATCGGCATCGTCTTCTGCATGATGTTCGGCACCGCCGCGTTGCCGCACATCCTGATGCGCTACTACACCACGCCGAGCGTTCAGGAAGCACGCGTGTCGGTGTTCTGGTCGCTGTTCTTCATCTTCCTGCTCTACTTCACGGCGCCCACGCTGGCCGTGCTGGCCAAGTACGACATGTACTCCAACCTGGTCGGCAGTTCGTTCGCGACGCTGCCCGCCTGGGCGGCGGCCTGGGCCAAGGTCGACCCCGGGTTGCTGAACATCACCGACATCAACCTGGACGGCATCGTTCAGTGGGCGGAGGTGGTGATCGGGGGTGACCTGATCGTGCTGGCCACGCCGGAGATCGCAGGGCTGCCCTATGTCGTCTCGGGGTTGGTCGCAGCCGGTGGTCTGGCGGCCGCGCTGTCCACGGCTGACGGACTCTTGCTGACCATCGCCAACGCGCTGTCGCATGACCTGTACTACAAGATGATCGATCCGAACGCGTCGACGACCAAGCGGGTGACGGTCTCCAAGGCGCTGCTGGTGGTGGTGGCCATCGTCGCCGCCTACGTGACGTCGCTGAAGCCTGGAGACATCCTGTTCCTGGTCGGCGCGGCGTTCTCGCTGGCCGCATCGGCGTTCTTCCCACCGTTGGTGATGGGCGTGTTCTGGAAGCGCGCCAACAAGTGGGGCGCGATCGTGGGCATGGTCGCCGGGCTGGGTATCTGCGTCTACTACATGTTGCGCACCTATCCGTTCTTCACCAACATGGGCGTGCCGAAGATGGACCTCTGGTTCGGCCTGAGCCCGGTGTCGGCCGGCATGTTCGGCCTGCCGGTCGGCTTGCTCACGATCTTCATCGTCAGCCTGCTGACGGCGCCGCCTTCCAGGCAGGTGCAGCAGTTGGTCGAGCATGTGCGTTATCCGCACCTGAAGGGCGACGACCTGGTGAGCGAGGCCCGGTAGGCTCGGTACCACGACGGTCTCGGTTTTCGTCTCGAGAAGGTCCGCTTCGCGCGGACCTTTTCTCGAGCGGTTTTCGAAAGTTGCAGAGGTCTTGACGTATGAAGATGCCAACGAGGAGTTGGATCGCCGGCAAAGTCGTGCTGGCCGCGGTGGTCTCGAGCATGGTCGTCGCTGCCGCGGCTTGCTCGCCGGGCGGAGGCGGTCAACAGCGCGGATTGTTCGTCGGTTATGTGACCGACAAGACCGAAGAGGATGTGATCGCCAAGATGGGCAAGCCCGACACGGTCGATACCAGCAACCCCAACACGCCGAAGTGGACCTACAAGAAGAAAACCTTCGATCCGGACAACCAGAACCTGGTCGACAACGAGAC
>JANNQO010000408.1:0-5070 GCA_031400795.1 Rubrivivax sp.
ACGCGTTGGCGCGCGCCACAGGCGAGACTCGTTCGGGGTTCATCGCGCGCATGGCCCTGGAGGGCCACCAGGCCACCAACTGATCACCAATGGCGCCGCTCGATGCCCGGTTTGTGAGCCTCGATCCGAACACCCGAATTCGCGGGCGATTGATGACCGGCCGCACCCAGTCTGCTGCCGACCATCGTCGCGCCAAGACCTGATGCCGCCGACCTCCCTGTGGTACACCACCCCGCCATGAAGCGCCGCGACACCCTTGCGCTCGCGGCCGGCGCGGCCTGGGCGCTGCCGGCTGCCAGCGCCGATCTGACCACCACCCCGTCCGGCCAGAAGGTGTTGCGGGTGCTGTTCCCGGTCGCCGAGACCGGCTTCGACCCGCCGCGGCTGTCGGACACCTATTCGCGCACCGTCACCGCGCACATCTTCGACGCGCTGTACGACTTCGACCACCTGGCGCGCCCGGTCAAGCTGCGCCCGCGGGTGGCTGACGGCATGCCCGAGGCCAGCGCCGACTTCAAGACCTGGACGGTGCGCGTGCGCCCCGGCATCCACTTCGACGACGACCCGGCGTTCAAGGGCCGCAAGCGCGAGCTGACGGCGCAGGACTTCGTCTACAGCCTGAAGCGCTTCGCCGACCCGGCCACCAAGTCGCCGGCCTGGTCGTCGATCGACGACTTCGCGCTTCTCGGCCTGCGCGAACTGCGCCAGCGCGCGCTGAAGGACAAGGCGCCGTTCGACTACGACACCGAGATTGAAGGCCTGCGCGCTATCGACCGCTACACGCTGCGGCTGCAGCTCGCCGGGCCGAAACCACGGCTGGCCGAGAGCCTGGCCGACAGCGGCCTGATTGGTGCCGTGGCGCGCGAGGTCGTCGAGCGCTACGGCGACACGATCATGGAGCACCCGGTCGGCACCGGTCCGTTCCGGCTGGCGAAGTGGCGGCGCTCGTCGCAGATGGTGCTCGAGCGCAACCCCAACTTCCGCGACCAGCGCTGGGAAGCCGATCCGTCCGCCGACGACGCCGAGGGCCAGGCCATCGCGCAGCGGCTGCGCGGCAGGAAGCTGCCGCTGGTCGACCGCGTCGAGATCAGCGTGATCGAGGAAGCGCAGCCGCGCTGGCTGAGTTTCCTCAACGCCCAGGTCGACCTTCTGGCGCTGCCGCAGGAGTTCGTGCCGGTGGCGGTGCCCGGCGGGCAGCTGGCGCCGAATCTGCGCAAGCTGGGCATCCGCCACCAGCGCGTGCTGATCCCGTCGACCCAGCTGAGCTTCTTCAACATGGAGCACCCGCTGGTGGGCGGGCTGGAACCGCACAAGGTGGCGCTGCGCCGCGCCATCAACCTGGCGATCGACACGGAGCGCCTGGTGCGCCTGGCGTTCCGCGGCCAGGCCATCCCGGCGCAATCGATCATCGCCCCCAACACCAGCGGCTACCGCGCCGACTTCAGGAGCGAGAACGGCGAGTTCAGCCCGCCGCGCGCCAAGGCGCTGCTCGACCTGTACGGCTACGTCGACAGGGACGGCGACGGCTGGCGCGAACAGCCGGACGGGCAGCCGCTGGTGCTGGAGTGCTCGACGCAGCCCGAGGGCCTGTCGCGGCAGATCGACGAGCTGATGAAGAAGGACCTCGACGCGATCGGCCTCAGGCTGGTCTTCAAACCCGCCAAGTGGCCCGAGAACCTGAAGGCGGCGCGTGCCGGCAAGGTGATGATGTGGCGCGTCGGCACCAGCGCCTCGGTCACCGACGGGCAGGAGGTGCTGCAGCGCCTGTACGGCCCGCAGGCAGGCAATGCCAACATCGCGCGCTTCAAGCTGCCAGCGTTCGACGAGGTGTTCGACCGCCTGTCACCGTTGCCCGACGGCCCCGAACGCGAAGCGCTGTTCGACAAGGCGAAACGGCTGTCGATCGCCTACGCGCCCTACAAGGTGCTGCTGCACCAGTACGCCGACGTGCTGGCCCACCCTTGGCTCGACGGCTACCGCCGGCCGCTGTTTTGGAACCACTGGTGGCACATGGTGGACGTCGACAACACGCGCCAGCCCCGCCGCTGAACGGTCCTGGGCATTTCAACTGCGCTGTGCAGTGCCAAGGTCGGCTCCAGGGTGGACTCAGACCTTCATCTTCCCCATCCGCCCCGGCATCTGCACGAACTCGGAGAGGTTCTCGGCGTTCGCCCGGAGCAGCTATCGTCGCGGTGCACGAGATGGAACCGCAGGCGCTGCGGGGCAAGAGGGACATTCGGCGCGTGATCGAGGCCGCCCGACGTGGCACGTTGGGGGCCCTGGAGCGGCGCACGGCAGCGCTGCGCCGCAATGTCCAGGCAATGGAGCGGCTGTCGGAATCGGAGGGCGCGCGGCATGGGCGGCAAGACGAAGTACAAGTTCGAGATCGACATCGGCCGGACGCCCGAGGTCAAGGTCATCACGCACGCCGAGATGCAGGGGCACATCCAGACCGGGTTGACGGGCACGTTGATGGAGTACGTCGATGCCAAGCTGCTGCTCGACACCGCTGCCTTCGAGTTCGGTTTCGACAGGAAAGACAACCCGACCGAGCTGTCTGCCGTCGAGCTGAACCTCAAGTACCGCGCCACGATCTTCATGAGCGACAGGATCCCCAAGGGCTCGAGGTGCTGGAAGGCGGTGATGGAGCACGCCACCGAGCACCACGACATCAACGTCAAGGGACTCAAGGGCATCCAGTCGAAGGCGGAAGCGATCCTGCAGAAGTGCACCGAGTCGATGCTGAAGGACTACCGGAGCGATCTCGCCAGGCTCAAGCGCGAGGAGACGGCCGCCATCAGGGCGCTGGCCAAGGAGGCTTCAGGAAAGATCCAGGACGATCTCTTCGTCCCGATCCTGAGGAAGAGCGTGGCGATCGACACGGATGCCAGCTACCGGCCGCTGGAGGCGCTGTGCCGCCAGTACGGCGAGTAGCTGTCGCGCACGACAACGTTTGCCGACGCCTGACCGGCGAGCAGCTCCACAAGCCTCGGCGAAGGCCACCACCGCTCGCCGATCCGGCGTGAACGTCACTCGCCGCCCCCGCTGGCGTCACTCGCGATCAGCGGGCGCGCCCTCCGCCAGCAGCGGCCCGCCACGCTCGGGTTCTGACGAAAACTCGGGCACCGACTTCGGCTTCTTCGCCCGCACCAGGTAGCTGTACAGCACCGGCACCACCACCAGCGTCAGGATCGTCGAAGTGATCACGCCGCCGATGATGGCGCGGCCCATCGGGGCTTGCATCTCGCCGCCGTCGTTCAGCGCCAGCGCCAGCGGCAGCATGCCGAAGACCATCGCCGCGGTGGTCATCACGATCGGACGCATGCGGATCAGGCCGGCCTGCAACAGTGCATCGGCCACCGTCGCACCGGACTTGCGCGCTTGGTTGGCGAAGTCCACCAGCAAGATCGCGTTCTTCGTCACCAGGCCCATCAGCATCACCAGGCCGATCATCGAGAACACGTTCAGCGTGCTGCGCCAGAACAAGAGCGCCAGCATCACGCCGATCAGCGCCAGCGGCAGGCTGGCCATGATCGCGATCGGCTGCAGGAAGCTGCCGAACTGGCTGGCCAGCACGATGTAGATGAAGATCACCGCCAGCGCCATCGCCGCCAGCAGCCCGTTGAAGGCCTCCGCCTGCTGCTGCATCTGGCCGCCGACGTCGAAGCTGAATCCCGGCGGCAGGTTGGTTTCCTTGATGAGCTTTTGCACATCGTCGCCCACCTCGCCCTGGCTGCGGTCTTTCACGCCCGCAAACACCGCTTCGCGGCGCTGCAGGTTCTGGCGCCGGATGATTTCGGGGTTGAACACCGACTCGATGTCGGCCACGCTGGCCAGCGTGATCGGCGTGCCGTCACGAGCGAAGGCCACCGGCAACTCGCGCAACTGTTCGATACGCTCGCGCTGGCTCTGGTTCAGGCGCAGCACCACCTCGACCTGGTCACCGTCGGGCGTGGTCCAGGTGGTCGCTGCTTCGCCGTTGACGTAGGCGCGCAGCGACGACGCGAGTTGCGGCGCGGTGATGCCGAGTTCGCGCACCGCGGCCGGCTTCAGCCGCACCGCGTAGGCGGGCAGGCCGGGCTTCACCGACGACTCCACGTCCACCGCGCCGGGGATCTTCTTCACTTTTTCAGCGAACTCGTTCGCCACACGCGCCAGGCCTTCGGCGTCGTTGCCGAGGATGGCGACGTAGATCGGGCGGTTGAAGCCGACCGAAGCATCGGTGCCGGGCACCTTGGCGATCATCTCGCGCATCGCGTCTTCCACCTGCTTCTGGCTGCGCCCGCGATCGGCCCGGGGCTTCAGCGCGATGTTCAGCCAGGCCTGGTTGCGCTGGCCGGCGCCGCCGACGAAGGTCGAGACGGTCTCGATCTCGGGCAGCGTGGCGATGACCTCCTCCACTTGGCGCACCTTGGCATCGGTGCGTTCCAGGCTCGAGCCCACCGGCATGCGCAGCTGCAGCTGCGTGTAGCCCTGGTCGGTCTCGGGCACGAACTCGCTGCCGACCAGGCCACCGAGGCCGAGTGCGGCGACGAAGCTCGCCACGCCGATGGCAAGCACCACGCCGCGTGGCGTGAGCGTGGCACGGCGCAGATGGCGCGGGCTCGTGTGATCTCGAACGTTGCCGGCAGCAAAGCCGCGCCCATAAGCCGGCAGCCACAGCTGGTAGCGGCGCGGCGAGAAAGCCCAGCGGATGGTCCTCTCGTAAACCGCGTGCAACCACTCCATGCCGCGGTCGGTGGCGCGGATCGCGTGGCCGATGCCCCAGAGATTCTTCATCCTCGCCGCCGGCGGGTCCTTCCACACCGACGACAGCATCGGATCCAGCGTGAAGCTGACGAACAAGCTCACCAGCACCGCCACCACCACGGTGACGCCGAACGGGTAGAAGAACTTGCCGATGATGCCGCCCATGAAGGCCACCGGCACGAAGACAGCGCACAGCGCGAAGGTGGTGGCCATCACCGCCAACCCGATCTCGTCGGTGCCTTCGCGTGAGGCCGTGTGGTGGTCCTTGCCCATGCCGATGTGGCGCACGATGTTCTCGCGCACCACGATGGCGTCGTCGAT
>JANNQO010000409.1:0-23801 GCA_031400795.1 Rubrivivax sp.
CCCCGCGCCGCTCCAGGTGCCAGGAGCTCATGACGCCCATCTCGCTCAGAAGCGAGACGCGCTGCTACTCGGCGCTGCGTCGCTCGAAGCTGGCTTCGGCGGCGACCACCGCGGCGGCGGCGGCCTGCTGGCCTTGACGCAGGTCTTCGGGGTCGAGCTGGGCCAGCACCTGGCCAGCACGCACCACCTGCCCAACTTCGGCCGAGCGCTGGATGATCTTGCCGCCGACACGAAACGACAGCCGCGTTTCGGTGCGCGCGCGCACCTCGGCGGCAAATTCTTTGGTGCCCCCGGCGCTGGTCGCGACCACGGTTTGTGTGCGGACGGCGCGCACCGGCTCGGGTTCGGGCTCGGTCTTGCCGCAGGCGGACAAGGCGCTAATGACGGCCACCGCCATGGTGGCGCCCAGAAACTGCTGCAAATCGTTCATCCGCACCGCGCTTCGTTAATGACTGACCGGTCAGTAATATAGACAGCCGGACAAGACCCTGTCAAACCGCGGGCGAGCCCGCGCGGCCCGTGGAGACAATGCCCGCCGTGAGCGCCGATCACTACGAGAACTTCCCGGTCGCCAGCTGGCTGTGCCCGCCGGCGATCCGCCCCGCGGTGCAGGCGATCTACGGCTTCGCACGCACGGCAGACGATATCGCCGACGAAGGCCCGGCGAGCGCGGCGCAGCGGCTCGCCGACCTCGCGGCCTACCGCGCCGACTTGTTGGCGATTTACGACGGTCGCCGCGCCGGCCCGCGCTGGGCGCCGGTGTTCGAGGCGTTGGACCGCGCGCGGCGCGAGCGGCAGCTGCCGCTGCAACCGCTGGCCGATCTGCTCTCGGCCTTCAGCCAGGATGCGCACAACCCACGCTATGCCGACTACGCTGAACTGCTGGACTACTGCTCACGTTCGGCCAACCCGGTGGGGCGCCTCATGCTGCGCCTGTTCGACGTGCACGACACCGAATCGCTGCGCCAGTCCGACGACATCTGCAGCGCCTTGCAGCTCATTAACTTCTGGCAGGACCTGAGCGTCGACCAGCCGCGCGGCCGCGACTACCTGCCGCAAGACTTGCTGGGCGAGCATGCCTTGGCTTCTCCGCTGCCCGGCGGCACGCGTTCGGAAGCACTCGCCCCCGTGGTGCGAGAGCTGTGCCGGCGTGCGCGTCAACAGATGCTGCGCGGCGCACCGCTGGCCCGCCGCCTGCCCGGCCGCGCGGGATGGGAGCTGCGCCTGGTGGTGCAAGGCGGCTTGCACATCCTGGAGAAAATCGAGGTGATGGACTTCCAGACTTTGCGCCAGCGGCCACGCCTGTCGGCATGGGATGCGCCGCGGCTCCTCTGGTGCGCCTGTTGGATGTCAGGGACGCCTGCATGACACCGCAGCAGTATGTGCAGCAGCGCGCCGCCGCCAGCGGCTCGTCGTTCTACTACGCCTTCATGTTCCTGCCCGCACCGCGGCGTGCGGCGATCACCGCCTTCTACGCCTTCTGCCGCGAGGTGGACGATGTCGTCGACGAAGCCAGCGACGCCAGCGTGGCCGCCCACAAGCTGCACTGGTGGCGCGGCGAAGTGGCCGCCACCGCCGCCGGCCAGCCCAACCACCCGGCGATGCAGGCGCTGCATCCCTGCATGGCCGGCTTCGGCATCACTGCCGAGCACCTGAACGCCATCGTCGACGGTTGCGAGATCGACCTGCAACAGACGCGCTTTCTCGATTGGCCGGGCCTGTCGCGCTACTGCCACCTGGTGGCCGGTGTGGTCGGTGAAGTGGCGAGCAACATCTTCGGGCGCAGTCAGGCGCGCACGGTTGAATATGCCCATCGCCTGGGCCTGGCGATGCAGCTCACGAACATCATCCGCGACGTCGGCGAGGACGCGCGCCGCGGTCGCATCTATCTGCCGCTGTCGGACCTGCAATCCTTCGACGTGAAAGCGCACGAGGTACTGCAACGCTCGGCCCCTTGGGGCTACAGCGAGCGCTTCGCCGCGCTGATGCGCTTCGAGGCAGAACGGGCGCATGCCTTGTACGACGAGGCGCTGGCGCTGCTGCCCGACGACGACCGTGCGGCGCAGAAGCCCGGCCTGATGATGGCCAACATCTACCGCACGCTGCTGCACGAGATCGAGCACCAGGGCTTCCAGGTGCTGCACCAGCGCACCTCGCTGACGCCGCTGCGCAAGCTCTGGATCGCCGCGCACACGCACCTGCGGGGGCGCTGATGGCGCACCGGTCGACGCTGCGACTGGCGGTGATTGGCGCCGGCTGGGCAGGCCTGGCGGCCGCCGTGCGCGCCCGCGAAGCAGGCCTCGAGGTCAGCGTCTTCGAGATGGCGGCGCAAGCCGGCGGCCGCGCGCGCTCGACGTGCATCGACGGGCAGAGTTTCGACAACGGGCAGCACATCCTGATCGGCGCGTATCGACGCAGCCTGGCGCTGATGCGCACCGTGGGCGTGGACCCCGACACGGTGCTGATGCGGCTGCCCCTGGCGATGCCTTTCCCCGACGGCCGCGGCCTGCGGCTGCCCCACGGGCCGCCGGCAATCGCGTTGCTGCGCGGCATCCTGGGTGCGTCGGGGTGGGGCTGGCGTGACCGCCTGGCCTTGCTGCAACACGCGCTGCGCTGGCGTGTCGCCGGTTTCCGTTGCCCGACCGAATCGACAGTCGACGAGTTGTGCGCGGCATTGCCGAAGGCCGTGCGCGAGCTGCTCGTCGACCCGCTGTGCGTGGCTGCTCTGAACACGCCCGCGCCACGCGCCAGCGCCGCGGTGTTCCTGCGCGTGCTGCACGACGCGCTGCTCGGGCCGCGCGGCAGCGCCGATCTGCTGCTGCCGCGGGCGCCGCTGAACGCCCTGCTGGCCGATCGCGCGGCGGCCTGGCTCGAGGACCGCGGCACCCGCTGGCACGCGCGGCATCGAGTGGGCGCACTGCAATCCGATGGCAGCGGCTGGCAGGTGGACCGTGAGCGCTTCGACGCCGCGCTGCTCGCCTGCACACCCCTCGAGGCCGCGCGGCTGGTCGACGCGGTGAACCCGGGCTGGGCCGCCACCGCCCGCGCGATCGAGTACGACGCGATCGTCACCGTGACGCTCGTCAGCAACGGCACACGCCTGTCCGCCCCGATGGTGGCGCTGCTTGAAAGCGCCGACGCGCCGGCGCAGTTCGTCTTCGATCAGGGCGCGCTGGGCATGGCGCCGGGCAGATTCGTCGCTGTGGTCAGCGGCGCCGGGCGCTGGCTCGATCGATCGCTCGACCAGATCGGCCAACTCGTGCAGTGCCAACTGCTCGCGGCGTTTCCGCTCGGCACCTGGCACGAGCCGCCCCAGGTGCTGAAAACCTTGGCCGAGAAACGCGCCACCTTTCGCTGCACACCCGACTTGCGCCGGCCGGCGCCGCAGGTGGCACCGGGCCTCTACGCGGCGGGTGACTATGTGCAAGGCCCCTACCCGGCCACGCTCGAAGGCGCCGTCCTGTCCGCTGAGGCCGCACTGTCGCTATGCAGATCGGCTTTCCGCCATGCAGAATCGCGCCAATGAAATCCGGCCAGCCGCTCACCACGCCCACGATCCAGGTGATCGAACGCATGTTTTCACTCTTCGACATGCTCGCGGCGCAGACCGAACCGGCGTCGCTGAAATCGATCAGCCAGACCACCGGGCTGCACCCTTCAACCGCCCACCGCATCTTGAACGACCTGGCGGTGGGCCGTTTCATCGACCGCCCCCAGGCCGGCAGCTACCGCCTGGGCATGCGGCTGCTCGAACTCGGCAACCTCGTGAAGGCGCGACTGGACGTGCGCGAAGCCGCGCTCGGCCCGATGCGCGAGCTGCACAAGGCGACGCACCAGACCGTCAACCTCTCGGTACGCCAAGGCGACGAGATCGTCTACATCGAGCGCACCTACAGCGAGCGCAGCGGCATGCAGGTGGTGCGCGCGATCGGCGGCCGCGCCCCGCTGCACCTCACTTCCGTGGGCAAGCTCTTCCTGGCCGCCGAAGAGCCGCCGCGCGTTCGTGCTTACGCCACCCGCACCGGTCTGACCGGCCACACGCGCAACAGCATCACCGACGTGTCGCGGCTCGAGCGCGAGCTGGCCACCGTGCGCGCGCTGGGCGCGGCACGCGACGACGAAGAACTCGAGCTGGGCGTGCGCTGCATGGCCGCCGGCATCTTCGATGACCAGGGCAAGCTGCTGGCCGGGCTGTCGGTCTCGGCGCCTGCCGACCGGCTCGAAGAAGGCTGGCTCGAGCGCGTGCGCTCGACAGCAGCGGAGATCTCTACCGCACTCGGCTACCGGCCCAAGGCCGAGCCGCGCTGATTCGCAATCGTGGTCAGGATTTGCGCGTGGGCGCCACGGCGCCCGGCAGCCACTGCGTCTCGGTGAGCCAATGGCGCAGCCGCTCGGCGTCGCCGATGCGCGAGTAGCGACCCGCGGAATCCAGCAGCACCATGATGAGCTTGCGCCCCGCCAGCTGTGCTTGCATCACCACGCAGCGGCCAGCCTCGGAAATGAAACCGGTCTTCTGCAGGCCGATGTCCCATTCGGGGTTGCGCACCAGGCCGTTGGTGTTGCGGAAGTTCAGCGGCTTGTTGGCCACCCACATCTGCGCTTCAGGCATCGTGGAGAGTTCGCGGATCGCCGGGTAGCTCATCGCAGCCTTCACCAGCAAGCTCAGGTCTTGGGCGCTGGAGCGGTTTTGGCTCGACAGGCCCGTCGGCTCGACGTACTTCGTGTCGTGCATGCCGAGTTCAGCGGCTTTGCGGTTCATGGCCGCAACGAACGCATCGATCCCGCCCGGAAAGTGGCGCCCCAGTGCAAAAGCTGCGCGGTTCTCCGAGGCCATCAGTGCCAGGTTCATCATCTCGCGGCGGCTCAGTTGCGCGCCTGCCTTCAGGCGCGAACGGCTCGTCTTGCCGGTGTCCAACTCGTCGACCGCCGCCACCGACAGCAACTCGTCCATCGGCAGATTGGCATCGGCCACCACCATCGCTGTCATCAACTTGGTGATCGAGGCAATCGGCAGTACGGCATGCGGGTTCTTGCTGAACAGCACTTCGTCGGTGTCCTGGTCGACGACCAGCGCGACGCTGGACTTCAGGTCGAGCGGATCTTCAGCGGCGTGCAGACCGATCAGCTGCCCCACCGACGGCCGCGCCGGGACGAACTTCACGGCACGACGGGCCGGCGCCCGTGCGGCGGACTTGCGCTGGCTTGCGATTGCCTTCGCCGGCGCTGCGATCTTGGCCCGGGTGACGGTGTTCGTGTCTTTGGCGGTGCGCGCCTGAACACCACCTGCCGGCGCCAGGACCAGCCCTGCCAACAGCACGAAAAAGGACACACGCCAGACGCGGAGAGCTACCGTCACACCCACTCCAAGGCTCGAAACAGCGGCCGAGAATACTAGGAAAATCCCATCAAAAACAAAAACTTGCGAGGTGTTTTTCAAGATTTCTTCAGGTTTTCCCCTAGTTTGAACTCGGCTCGCCCGCTAGCCTTGGGCGGCGACTCGATCGATATTGCTGTGCAGCTTGTTGAGGGCAGCGAGGTAGGCCTTGGCCGAAGCGACGACGATGTCGGGATCGGCGCCCACGCCATTCACGACACGGCCGCCACGCTGCAACCGCACCGTCACCTCGCCTTGCGATTCGGTGCTGCCCGAGGTGATCGCATTCACCGAGTACAGCATCAGCTCGGCACCGCTCTTCACGCGCGACTCGATCGCTTTCAGGCTCGCATCCACCGGGCCATTGCCGTCGCTTTCGGTGCGCACTTCTTCCTCGCCGATCGCAAAGGCCACCGCGGCATGGGGCCGCTCGCCCATTTCCGAGTGTTGCGACAGCGCCAGCAGTCGGTAGTGCTCGTGCTGATGGGTCACGCTTTCGTCGGAGACGAGGGCCAGGATGTCCTCGTCGAAGATCTCGCTCTTGCGGTCGGCGAGGTCCTTGAAACGCGCGAAAGCGGCGTTGATCTCGGCCTCGGAGTCCATCGCGATGCCGATCTCCTGCAGGCGCTGCTTGAACGCGTTGCGGCCCGAGAGTTTGCCGAGCACGATCTTGTTGGCCGCCCAGCCGACGTCTTCGGCACGCATGATCTCGTAGGTGTCGCGCGCCTTCAGCACGCCATCCTGGTGGATGCCCGAGGCATGCGCGAACGCATTGGCGCCGACCACCGCCTTGTTCGGCTGCACCACGAAGCCGGTGGTCTGACTGACCATGCGCGACGCGGCAACGATCTGCGTGGTGTCGATGCCGACCTGCAATCCGAAGTAGTCGCGCCGCGTGCGCAACGCCATCACCACCTCTTCGAGCGAGCAGTTGCCGGCACGCTCGCCCAGGCCGTTGATGGTGCATTCGATCTGGCGCGCGCCGCCGAGCTTCACGCCGGCCAACGAGTTGGCCACTGCCAGCCCCAGGTCGTTGTGGCAATGCACCGACCAGACGACCTTGTCCGAGTTCGGGATGCGCTCGCGCAGGTTGCGGATGAACTCGCCGTACAGCTCGGGTACCGCGTAGCCCACGGTATCGGGGATGTTGATCGTCGTCGCGCCTTCGGAGATCGTCGCTTCGAGCACGCGGCACAGGAAATCCGGGTCGCTGCGGTAGCCGTCTTCGGGCGAGAACTCGATGTCGGCGCACAGGTTGCGCGCGAAGCGCACCGCGAGCTTGGCTTGCTCGAACACCTGTTCGGGTGTCATGCGCAGCTTCTTTTCCATGTGCAGCGCGCTGGTGGCGATGAAGGTGTGGATGCGGGCACGCACGGCGCCTTTCAGCGCCTCGCCGGCGCGCGCGATGTCTCGGTCGTTGGCGCGCGCCAGCGAGCAGACGATCGAGTCCTTGATGGCATCGGCGATCGCTTTCACCGCGGCGAAGTCGCCGTTGGACGAGGCCGCGAAGCCGGCCTCGATGACGTCCACACGCAGCCGCTCGAGCTGGCGTGCGATGCGCAGCTTCTCGTCGCGCGTCATCGAAGCGCCGGGCGACTGCTCGCCATCGCGCAAGGTGGTGTCGAAGATGATGAGCTTGTCGGACATGGCGGGCCTTTCGGTCTTGGTTCAGGCGGCGAGCGTCGCGCGCGGCAGGGCCACCCCGGCCCGCTGCATGCCGCTGAGCACCGCCTTCATCGATGCGGCAACGATGTTCGCATCGATGCCCACGCCGAACAGCGTGCTGGCAGGCAGGCTCACGCCGGACGGCGTGCTGGCAGGCGGGCCCACGCCGAACAGCGTGCCGGCAGGCAGGCTCACGCCGGACGGCGTGCGCGTGCCGGCGATGCGCAGTTCGAGGTAGGCCGCGGCGCGCGCCTGGGCACCCGCGCCGATCGAGTGTTCGTGGTAGTCGAGCACGGTGATCGCCACGCCAGTCGCCGCAGACAGCGCCGACACGAAGGCATCCACCGGGCCGTTGCCCTGCCCTCGCAGCACCATGGTCACACCCCCGGCGTGCGCGGTGACATGCAATTGAACGCGGCCATCGCTGCCCTGGTCGATGTGTTGGCGGTCGATCTGCACCGTGTCGATGCCGTACTCGCGCTTGAAGATCGCCCACAAGTCGGCCGCGGTCATCTCGCGACCCTGGTCGTCCATCAGCGCCTGCACGACTTGTGAGAACTCGATCTGCAGCCGGCGCGGCAGCTCCAGGCCCTGCTCGGCTTGCAGAAGGTAGGAGATACCACCCTTGCCCGATTGACTGTTGACGCGGATCACGGCGTCGTAGCCGCGCCCCAGGTCTTTCGGATCGATCGGCAGGTAGGGCATGTCCCAAACCTCGCCTTCGTGGCGCGCGGCGAAGGCCTTCTTGATTGCATCCTGGTGCGAGCCCGAAAACGAGGTGTAGACGAGGTCGCCGACATAAGGGTGCCGCTCGGGTACCCGCAGCTGGTTGCAATACTCGACGCAGCGGCGCACCTCGTCGATATCGGAGAAATCCAGTCCCGGCGCCACACCTTGCGTGTACAGGTTCAGCGCGATGTTGACGAGGTCGACATTGCCCGTGCGCTCGCCGTTGCCGAACAGACAGCCTTCGATTCGGTCGGCGCCGGCCATCAGCTCGAACTCACCGGCGGCGGTGCCGGTACCGCGGTCGTTGTGCGGGTGGACCGAGAGAATGATCGCGTCACGCCGCCCGAGGTGCCGGTGCATCCACTCGATCATGTCGGCGAAGATGTTGGGCGTGGAGTGCTCCACCGTCGACGGCAGGTTGATGATGCATGGGCGCTGGATCGTCGGCTGCCACACCGAGCTGACCGCATCGACGACGCGCTTGCTGAACGCGAGTTCGGTGCCCGAGAACATCTCCGGGGAGTATTGAAAGGTCCAGCGCGTGGCCGGGCGCTCGGCGGCCAGATCGGCGATCAGCCGCGCGTGGCTCGTCGCCAGCTCGACGATGCCGTCTTCGTCCAGACCCAGAACGACGCGCCGCATCACCGGCGCAGTGGCGTTGTAGAGGTGCACGATGGCGCGTGGCGCACCTTCGACAGACTCGAAGGTGCGCCGGATCAACTCGGGACGCGCCTGCGTCAGCACCTGGATCGTCACGTCTTCGGGAATGAGGCCTTCGTCGATGAGCAGGCGAACGAAATCGAAGTCGGCTTGCGATGCGGAGGGAAAGCCGACCTCGATCTCCTTGAAGCCGATGCGCAGGAGTGCCTCGAACAGCCGCCGTTTGCGTTGCGGATCCATCGGCTCGATCAACGCCTGGTTGCCGTCGCGAAGGTCGGTGGAGAGCCAGATCGGCGCGCGGGTCAGCACCACGTCGGGCCAGCGGCGGTCATGCAGCCCGACGGGGGCGAAGGGTCGGTACTTGGTGGCGGGGTCGGCGAGCATCGGCATGAGACAACTCCTTGGTGAGGGGTGCGCCACGCAGTTCGATGTCCAGAAACTGAAACGGCCCGCTGCGTAACGCTGGCGGGCCGTGGATTCAGGATCGGAAAGAAGAGGTCGTGATCGTTCAGCGCGCCGAGGGTTGGGCTGGCAAACCTAGTAGCAGCAGGCTGAGCGTCATGCTCCGGAATGTAGCACGGGCGATCAGCGGTGCAGCCCGGCTTCGTCGGGCTCGTCCGTCGACACCGCGATCACGCTGGTCGGCTTGCCCTGCGTCTTGCGCCAGGCATACACGGCGTAGCCCGACAGTCCATAGACGCAGAAGATGCCGAACAGCACACGCGCCGGGTCCAGACTGATCAGCGCGATGGACAGGGCGATCGCGACGATGACGACGAAGGGCACCGTGCGCCGGCCGCCGACGACCTTGAAACTGTAGAAGGGCGCGTTGGTCACCATCGACAACCCCGCGTACAGCGTGACGCCGAAGGCCACCCAGGTGATCCAGGGGATTTTCGAAACACCCTTGAAGCCCGCGTCGTCCAGCGCCCAGATCAGCCCCATGACCAGCGCCGCCGCGGCGGGGCTGGGAAGGCCCTGGAAGAAGCGCTTGTCGACGACGCCGATGTTGACGTTGAAGCGCGCCAGCCGCAGCGCAGCGCCGGCGATGTAGACGAAGGCCGGGATCCATCCCACTTTGCCCATGTCCTTCAGTGCCCAGATGTAGACGATCAGCGCCGGCGCGGCGCCGAAGCTGACCATGTCCGACAGGCTGTCCATCTGTTCGCCGAACGAACTCTGCGAATTGGTCATGCGTGCCACGCGCCCGTCCAGGCTGTCGAGCACGGCGGCGGCGAAGATCGCAATGCATGCCGCTTCGAAGCGGCCGTTCATCGCCATCACGATGCCGTAGAAGCCCGAGAACAGCGCCGCCAGCGTGATCGCGTTGGGCAGCACGTAGATGCCCTTGCGCCGCGGCCGGCCGGGCTCCCCAGGCACCGGTTCGGCAGAGTCGTCCAGCAGGGAAGTTCGGGCGTCGGGATCCATTAGTTGCGGCTGCGATCGACCAGCTTATTGGCCTTGATCCACGGCATCATCGCACGCAGCTTCTCGCCCACCACCTCGATCGAGTGCTCGCCCATCAGGCGACGGCGCGACATCAGCGTCGGCGCGCCAGCGCGGTTCTCGAGGATGAAGCTCTTCGCGTACTCGCCGGTCTGGATGTCCGCGAGCGCCTTCTTCATCGCCGCACGGGTTTCGTCGTTGACGATCTTCGGGCCGGTGACGTACTCGCCGTACTCGGCGTTGTTCGAGATCGAGTAGTTCATGTTCGCGATGCCGCCCTCGTAGATCAGATCGACGATCAGCTTCAGCTCATGCAGACACTCGAAGTACGCCATTTCGGGCGCATAGCCCGCGTCGACCAGCGTCTCGTAGCCGGCCTTGATCAGCTCCACCGTGCCACCGCACAGCACCGCCTGCTCGCCGAACAGGTCGGTCTCGGTCTCTTCGCGGAAGTTGGTCTCGATGATGCCGGCACGGCCGCCGCCGTTGGCCACGGCGTACGACAGCGCCAGGTCGCGGGCCTTGCCCGACTTGTCGGCATGCACCGCGATCAGGTGCGGCACGCCGCCGCCTTGCGTGTAGGTGTTGCGCACCGTGTGGCCGGGGGCCTTGGGCGCCACCATCCAGACGTCCAGATCGTCGCGCGGCACCACCTGCGCGTAGTGCACGTTGAAGCCGTGTGCGAAGGCCAGCGATGCACCCTGTCTGATGTTCGGCTCGACATCGTTCTTGTACACGGCGGCGATCTGCTCGTCAGGCAGCAGGATCATCACCACATCGGCGCTTTTCACTGCATCGGCCACTTCGGCCACCTTCAGGCCCGCCTTCTCGACCTTGCTCCACGACGCACCGCCGCGGCGCAGGCCGACAGTGACTTTCACGCCACTGTCGTTGAGGTTCTGCGCATGGGCATGGCCTTGCGAGCCGTAGCCGACGATGGTGACGTGCTTGCCCTTGATCAGACTCAGGTCGGCGTCTTTGTCGTAATAAACCTTCATGCTGTTCTCCTAGGTGATCGGTCGTGGGCCCGGCAGGGCCAACCTTTGAAGGGCCCAACGGGCCCGCTGTTGTTTCTAGATCCTCAGAATTCTCTCGCCGCGGCCGATGCCGCTGGCACCGGTGCGCACGGTTTCGAGAATCGCCGCGCGGTCGATCGCGACGAGAAAGGCATCGAGCTTGGCGCTGTCGCCGGTCAGCTCGATGGTGTAGCTCTTTTCGGTGACGTCGATGATGCGCCCGCGAAAGATGTCGGCCATACGCTTCATCTCCTCGCGCTCCTTGCCGACAGCGCGCACCTTGACGAGCATCAGCTCACGTTCGGTGTAGCTGCCTTCGGTCAGGTCGACCACCTTCACCACCTCGATCAGGCGGTTCAGGTGCTTGGTGATCTGCTCGATCACCTCGTCGGATCCGGTGGTGACGATGGTCATTCGCGACAGCGACGGATCCTCGGTCGGCGCCACTGTCAGGCTTTCGATGTTGTAGCCGCGCGCTGAAAACAGCGCGACGACACGCGACAAGGCTCCGGGCTCGTTCTCGAGCAGCACGGCGATGATGTGTTTCATGGTGGTGGGTGGGCGCGCTCTTCAGCTGAAGCGACCGGTAAGCCGCTGGCCTTGGCCACGCCCCTTCTTTGCAGTGGAGGGGACGGTCGGGCGCTAGAACGCCCTCGTGAAGTTCAGAGGTCCTCGGAGCCGAGCAGCATCTCGGTGATGCCCTTGCCCGCCTGCACCATCGGCCAGACGTTCTCGGTCGGGTCAGTGCGCACGTCCAGAAACACGGTTCGGTCTTTCAGGCGGATCGCTTCGCGCAACGCGGGCTCCACGTCGCCGGGCTTCTCGACCAGCATGCCGACGTGGCCGTAGGCCTCGGCGAGCTTGACGAAATCGGGCAGCGCGTCCATGTAGCTGTGCGAGTAGCGGCCTCCGTAGTCGATCTCTTGCCACTGCCGCACCATGCCCAGGTAGCGGTTGTTCAGCGATACCACCTTCACCGCAGTCTTGTACTGCAGGCAGGTGGAGAGCTCCTGGATGCACATCTGGATCGAGCCTTCGCCGGTGACGCAGAAGACATCCGAATCGGGCTTGGCGAGCTTGATGCCCATCGCGTAGGGCAGGCCCACGCCCATCGTGCCCAGGCCGCCGGAGTTGATCCAGCGGCGCGGTTCTTCGAAGCGGTAGAACTGTGCCGCCCACATCTGGTGCTGTCCGACGTCGGAGGTGATGTAGGTGTCGCGGTCCTTGGTCAGCTCCCAAAGCTTCTCCACCACGTACTGCGGCTTGATGACGTCGTGGCTGCGCTTGTAGGCGAGGCAATCGCGCTTGCGCCACTCGTTGATCTGGCTCCACCAGGGTGCCAGCACCGTGGCGTCGGGCCTTGCCTGTGCTTCTTCGAGCTGCACGATCAGCTCGTTCAGCACTTCCTTCACGTCGCCGACGATCGGGATGTCGACCTTCACGCGCTTGGAGATCGATGACGGGTCGATGTCGACGTGGATGATCTTGCGCTCCACCGACGCGAAGTGTTTCGGGTTGCCGATGACCCGGTCGTCGAAGCGCGCACCCACCGCAAGCAGCACGTCGCAGTTCTGCATCGTCATGTTGGCTTCGTAGGTGCCGTGCATGCCCAGCATGCCCAGGAAGCGCGGATCACTCGCCTGGATGGCACCCAGGCCCATCAAGGTGTTCGTGCACGGGAAGCCGAGCAGGTCCACCAAGCGGCGCAACTCGGGCGACGCGTTGCCCAGGATCACGCCGCCGCCGGTGTAGATGTACGGGCGCCTGGCCTGGAGCAGCAGCTGCACCGCCTTGCGGATCTGCCCGCCATGGCCTTTGCGCACCGGGTTGTACGAGCGCATCTCCACCTTGTCGGGGTAGTGGAAAGGCGTCGTCTTCTGCGACACGTCTTTCGGGATGTCCACCACCACCGGCCCGGGGCGGCCGGTGCGGGCGATATGGAAGGCCTTCTTGATCGTCAGCGCCAAGTCGCGCACGTCCTTGACGAGGAAATTGTGCTTGACGATCGGCCGCGTGATACCCACCGTGTCGCATTCCTGGAAGGCGTCCAGCCCGATCGCCGGTGTCGGCACCTGGCCAGTGATGATCACCATCGGGATCGAATCCATGTACGCCGTGGCGATGCCGGTGACGGCGTTCGTCACGCCCGGGCCGGAGGTCACCAGCGCAACGCCGACTTCACCGGTGGCGCGCGCATAGCCATCGGCGGCATGCACCGCGGCCTGTTCGTGGCGCACCAGCACATGCTCGATGCTGTCTTGTTTGTACAGCGCGTCGTAGATGTACAGCACAGCTCCGCCCGGGTAGCCCCAGAGGTACTTGACCCCTTCGGCTTGCAGGCAGCGGACCATGATTTCCGAGCCGTTGGGATCGGGCGCTTGGAGGTGGGGAGATTGCGGCTGTGCCGAGGCGGCACGTTTGATTTCCGCGGCAGACATGTCCATGTTGAACCTTTGCGAATTTCTCTGAGGAAAATCCATCGGTGCACCTTCACGCGCCCTCATGAGGCGGCTGCGGTGCCTGCGCGGCCTGTCGTCGGATCACCTCGGATCGGTGAGCGGCGTTAGACCCAAGATCGCTTTGTGCGAGGCAGCATTATGGCATCGCGGGGGCACCGTTTCGGCCGCACGCGACTGGTGCACCGCCCCATCGCAGCGCCGTCGTGGTGCGATGTGATAATCCCGCCGCCCCCGCCGAGGGGCGTCAAGAGCCGGATCCGCGTTGGCCTCCGACAAAGAACTCACCGAATTCCTCAAGAGTGTCGAAAGGCGTGCCTTCAAGCGCGCGCTGTACGCGGTTCGCGACGAGGACGCGGCGCTGGACATCGTGCAGGACTCGATGATCCGGCTGGCGCAGAACTACGTCGATCGCCCGCCCGCCGAATGGCCGCTGATCTTCCAGCGCATCCTGTCCAACGCCACGATGGACTGGTTTCGGCGTCAGAAGGTTCGCAACGCCGTCATGCAGAACCTCTCGGATTTCGCGGGCGCCGATGACGATGGCGACTTCGATCTGTTGGAGACTCTGCAGTCCGTCGACGGCTCCACACGAACCGAAAGTGCCGCCGATTCGGTGTCTCGTTCACAGATCTTGCTTCAGATCGAAGGCGCCGTGGCCAACTTGCCAGGCCGTCAACGCGAGGCGTTCTTGTTGCGTTACTGGGAAGAATTCGACGTGGCTGAAACCGCTGCGGTCATGGGATGCTCGGAGGGCAGCGTGAAGACGCACTGTTCCCGGGCCGTGCACGCATTGGCCAAGGCCCTTCGCGCCAAGGGAATCACACTATGACCACTCGATCGCACAGTGCCGAACTCGAGCTGAAGCTCGCGCAGCTATCGTCCCGTTTCGCCGGCCGGGTGGCTGCCGCGCTGGGTCAGCAGAGTGCCGCCTTGCCGCACGACATCGGTGAACGGCTGCGTGCTTCGCGCGAGCAGGCGCTCGCGCAGGCGCGGCAGCGGCGACAAACGATCGCCGCGGGCGCCGCCGTGGTTGCCGGACGCACGGCGGGCGGCGCGGCCACGCTCGGTGCGCCGTGGTGGCTGAAGCTGGCCTCCGGCCTGCCGGTGCTGGTGTTGTTGGCGGGCTTGATCGCGATCGACCGTTGGACGACGATTGAAGACGTGAAGGCGGCCGCCGAGATCGACGCGCTGTTGCTGGCTGACGAACTGCCTCCCGATGCCTATTCCGACCCGGGGTTCGCCGAGTTCCTGAAGTCGCCCTTGCCGTGATTGATCCGATCCTCGCTCCCGTTCAAAATCGGCGCCGCTCGGCAGGGATAGCCGGCCTGTGCCTGGTCGCTGCCGCGATGACGGCCACCGCCTGGGGGCAGGAACGACCGCCGGTGAGTCCGGCCTCGAAGGCCGCGACCGTGGGCCCGGCTTGGTCGTCGTTGACCAGGGCCCAGCAACAGGCGCTGGTACCGCTGCAACGCGAGTGGGCTGGCATCGATGCCAACCGCAAGGCGAAATGGCTCGATGTCGCCGCCCGCTTCCCCACCATGCCTGCAGCCGAGCGTGAGCGGGTGCAGGAGCGCATGGCCGATTGGTCGCGCCTGACGCCCGCCGAGCGAGGCCAGGCCCGTCTTCAGTTCCAGGAATCGCGCCAGTTCGCGGCGGAGGACCGTCAGGCGCGCTGGGATGCCTACCGCGCGTTGACGGATGAAGAGCGGGCGGAACTCGCCCGCCGCAACAAACCTGCTGCCAAGGCCGCAGCGCCCGTCAACGGCGACGCGAAACTGGCTGCGGCCGTGAAGCGCAACGTCGTGCCGCCGACCGCCGCGGCCCCGGCTCCCAAGGCGGTGTCGCCGACTGCGGTGCAGGTCAAGCCGGGTGCCACGACCACGCTGATGTCGCAGCCGGCACGCGCCCCGGTCCACCAGCAAAGCGGCTTGCCGAAGATTGCCGCCACCGAGGGCTTCGTCGACCCGAAGACCTTGCTGCCCAAGCGCGGCCCGCAGGGCGCTGCGGTGCGCACTACCGCAGCAGCCTCGCAGCCTCTCGCCAGCCCATGATCGTCGCGCCGCCGCTGCGGCGGCGCCTGGCCTGCTTCGTCTACGAAGGGGTGCTGCTGTTCGGTGTAGTGATGGCGGCCGGGCTGATCTATTCGCCCTTGGTCGGGCAACACCACGCGCTGGTCGGCACGCTGGGCCTGCGTATGTGGCTGTTCGTCGCGGTCGGCCTGTACTTCATCTACTTCTGGGCGCGGCATGGGCAGACCCTGGCGATGCGCACTTGGCGCATCGGCTTGGTCGATGAGCGCGGCGGCCGGGTCTCAGTGGTGTGCGCTGCGGCGCGCTACTTGCTGTGCTGGCTGTGGTTCCTGCCGGCCCTGTCGGCCCTGTGGCTCGCCGGGCTGCGCGGCGCGGGCAGCACCGCCGCGGTGGTGCTGGCCGGGGTGCTGGGCTACGCCGCGCTGGCCTGGCTGCACCCGTCGCGGCAGTTCCTGCATGATGTGATCTGCGGCACCCGTCTCGTGCCTCGCGATCCGGCGGCACTCGGGCAGAATCCCGCGGCATGACGAATCCGCACAAGGGGCGCAGCGGCATCGATCGACTGTTGCACGCCACGCGCCATTCGCTGCACGGCCTGCAAAGCGCTTACCGCGAAGAGAGCGCTTTCAGACAAGAGTTCTGGTTGGCGGTGCTGGCAATTCCTTGTGCACTGTGGCTGGGTCGCAGCGCCTTCGAGCGCATGCTGCTGATCGCGGCGGCGCTGCTGGTGCTGGTCGTCGAGTTGCTGAATTCCGGCATCGAAGCCACCGTGGACCGCATTTCCTTCGATGAACATCCGCTGGCCAAGCGCGCCAAAGACTACGGCTCGGCTGCGGTGATGCTGGCCCTGCTGATGTGCGGCGGCCTGTGGCTGGCCGTGGGCTGGCAACGCTGGGGTTGACGTGAACGCGCCCTTCAGCTTGTGCGTCTACTGCGGATCGCGCCACGGCGAGCAGGTGGCCTATGCCGAGGCCGCGCGCGAACTTGGCCAGGCGATCGGCGAACGCGGCTGGCAGCTCGTGTACGGCGGCGGCAAGGTCGGGCTGATGGGCGAGCTGGCCGATGCGGCTCTTGCCGCCGGTGCGCGCGTGGTCGGCGTGATCCCGGAATCGCTGATGCGCCGCGAGGTCGGACACCGGGGCCTCACCGAGCTGCACGTGGTGCCCACCATGCATCAGCGCAAGCAGATGATGGCCGAGCGTGCGGACGCCTTCGTCGCGCTGCCCGGCGGTATCGGCACCCTGGAGGAGATCTACGAGGTGTGGACTTGGCGCCAGCTCGGCTACCACGCCAAGCCGATCGCACTCATCAATGTGAACGGCTACTACGACGCGCTGCTGGATTTCATGCGGCGCACCGTGTCCGAAGGCTTCCTGGCCGACGATCAGCACCGCAACCTGTGGGTCGAGACCAGCCCGTCGGTACTGATCGCCCGGCTGGCTGCGCGCTGAACAACGCGCCAGCAATCAGACCGCTGCTTCGTCGGTCTCGCCGGTGCGAATGCGCACCACCTGCTCGACCGAGGTCACGAAGATCTTGCCGTCGCCGATCTTGCCGGTCTTGGCCGCCTTGACGATGGCGTCGATGCAGCGATCGACATCGCCGTCTTTGACACAAAGTTCGACCTTCACCTTGGGCAGGAAGTCGACAACGTACTCGGCGCCGCGGTACAGCTCGGTGTGGCCCTTCTGTCGCCCGAATCCTTTGACCTCGGTGACGGTCAACCCGGAGACCCCCACATCGCCGAGCGCCTCGCGAACCTCTTCGAGTTTGAAAGGCTTGATGACGGCGGTGATCATCTTCATGGCGACTCCGGTCCAGGATACGATTTGCGGCGATTTAAGCACGGAATTTCGACGTGATGGGGTAACGCCAGTCACGGCCGAAAGCGCGGTGCGTGATGCGGATGCCCACCGGCGCCTGGCGCCGTTTGTACTCGTTGAGCTTGATCAGACGCGTGACGCGTTCGACCTCGGCACGGTCATAGCCGGCGGCGACGATGGCTTCGATGCCCTGGTCGTCTTCCATATAGAGGGCCAAGATCGCGTCCAGCACTTCGTACGGCGGCAGGCTGTCTTGATCGGTCTGGCCGGGTCGCAACTCAGCCGAGGGAGGACGCGTGATGATGCGCTCGGGGATCACCGGTCCGATGCTGCCGTCGGCGCGTTGTGTCGGCTGTTCGTTCTTCCAGCGCGCCAGCCGGAAGACCAGGGTCTTGGCGACATCCTTGATGACCGCGAAGCCGCCGGCCATGTCGCCGTATAGCGTGCAGTAGCCGGTGGCCATCTCGCTCTTGTTACCGGTGGTCAGCACGATCGAACCGGTCTTGTTCGACAAAGCCATCAGCAACGTACCGCGGATGCGCGCCTGCAGGTTCTCTTCGGTGGTGTCTTCGGACAGCCCCTTGAACTGATCGGCGAGTGAGTCGCGGAACGCATCGAACATCGGCGCAATCGCAATCTCGTCGTAGCGCACGCCCAGGCGCAGCGCCATGTCGCGCGCGTCGATCCAGGAGATGTCGGCGGTGTAGGGCGACGGCATCATCACGGCGCGCACCTTGTCGGCGCCGAGCGCGTCAACGGCGATCGCCAGCACGAGCGCGGAATCGATGCCGCCGGACAGGCCGATAATCGCTCCTGGAAAGCCGTTCTTGCCGAGGTAGTCGCGCACGCCGGTCACGAGCGCCGCCCAGGCCTGCGCATCGTGGCTGGGCAACGCCGCCGGCGGCGCAGCCGACGGGCGCGCGTCGCAGTCGAAGTCCACCTCGAGCAGCGCTTCTTCGAAGCTCGGCGCGCGCGCGACGACGCTACCGCTGCGGTCGACCACGAACGAGGCGCCGTCGAACACCACCTCGTCCTGGCCGCCGACAAGGTGCGCGTAGACCAGCGGCATGTCCAGCACCCGCGCGCGCTCGGCCATGCGCGCTTCGCGCTCGTCGGCTTTGTCGACGTGAAATGGCGACGCGTTCAGCACGAGCAGCACCTGCGCGCCGGCGTCGCGCGCCAGGAGCGGCGCTTCGTCGAACCAGGCGTCTTCGCAGATCACGACGCCGAAGCGCAGCCCTTCCACGGAAAACACCAGCGCCGGCAGCTGCGCATCGCGGCCCGACGCGAAATAGCGGTGCTCGTCGAAGACCTGGTAGTTGGGCAGCTCGCGCTTGCAGTAGGTGCCGACGATGCGACCACCCGCGAGCACCGAGGCTGCATTGAAGCGGCGCTGCACCGCGAACGACTTGGACCTAAGATCGCCGCGCTCACCGAACTGATGCGGATGCCCCACCACCAGATGCAGCCCCTCGCAATCGGCCAGGCTTTCGGCCAGCCCCTGCAAGGTCTCGGCACAGGCCTGCATGAAGGCAGGCCGCAGCAACAGGTCTTCGGGCGGGTAGCCGGTGATCACCAATTCAGGCGCCACCACGAGGTGCGCGCCGGCGCGGTGCGCGCGCCGCGCCATCTCGGCGATGCGCTGTGCGTTGCCGGCCAGGTCACCCACGGTGGCGTTGATTTGCGCGAGCGCGATCTTCATCAGGTCGAAGGTTAGGTTTGGGCGTCGAAGACGAACATCATATCGAGGTGGTTGACGACCCGCGCTCGCTCGACCCCGATGCCTGGAACGGCTTGCTTGCGCGCCAGCCGTCGCCGACGCCGTTCCTGCGCATCGAGTACCTGCGCGCACTGCACACCTCGGCCAGCGCCGTGCCCGCGACCGGCTGGTCGCCGCGCTTCCTGCTGGTCCGCGAGCGTCGGCGCCTCGTCGCTGCTTGCGCGCTGTACCTGAAGACCCACTCCTACGGAGAATACGTGTTCGACTGGGCCTGGGCCGACGCCTACCGCCGCCACGGGCTGCGCTACTACCCCAAGCTGCTCGGCGCGGTGCCGTTCACGCCGGTGCCCGGCACGCGGCTGCTCGCGACCACGCCGGAGAACCGTGCGCTGCTTGCGAAGCTGCTGCGCGATTGGGCGCGGGCGCAGCAATGGTCGTCGGCGCACGTGCTCTTCGTCGACGAGGCCGATCGACGGGCTTTCGAGCAGGCCGGCTGGATGCTGCGCGAGGGGGTGCAGTTCCACTGGGAGCAGGACCCGTCGAACCCGGTGAGCGACTTCAGTGCCTATCTGCAACGCCTGCAGCGAGAGAAACGCAAGAAGATCCAGCAGGAGCGGCGCCGCGTCACCGAATCCGGCGTCGAGTTCACGTTGCACGAAGGAGCGCAGATCGACGAGACCCTGTGGAGCTTCTTCCACCACTGCTACCGCCTGACCTACGCCGCGCACCACTCCACGCCCTACCTCACGCGTGACTTCTTTGCCCACATGGCCACGACGATGCCCGAGCATTGGGTGATGTTCGTCGCACGCCGAAGCGGTGCCCCGATGGCCGTGTCGCTGATCGCGGTGGACCGAGCGAGTCGCACCGCCTGGGGCCGCTACTGGGGCGCCACCGAGTTCGTGCCCTGCCTGCACTTCGAGGCTTGCTACTACCAGCCGTTGCAGTGGTGCATGGCGCAGGGCTTCGAGCGTTTCGAAGGCGGTGCGCAGGGCGAGCACAAGATGGCTCGTGGTCTCTTGCCCGTAGCCACTTGGTCGGCGCATTGGCTGCGCGACGAGCGCTTTACCGATGCGGTACAGGATTTCCTGGCGCAAGAGGGTCAGGGCGTGGAGGCCTACATCGACGAGCTGCGCGAGCGCAATCCGTTCAAGACAAACGCCGAGTGATCAACCCTTGCTGCGCGAGCGCCACTGCGCCGCGCCGACGCGGATTTCCTCGCGCGCGGCCTCGGGCCCGGCCCAGCCGAGCACCTTCACCCACTTGCCTTCTTCGAGATCCTTGTAGTGCTCGAAGAAGTGCTGGATCGTGCGCAGCCGCATCGGGTTCAGGTCTTCGTGGGTCTTCCACTGCGTGTAGATCGAAAGGATCTTGTCGATCGGCACTGCCAGCAGCTTGCTGTCGCCACCGGCCTCGTCTTCCATCTTCAGGATGCCCAGCGGGCGGCACGTGACCACCACACCGGGGATCAGTGGCACGGGCGTGATGACGAGCACGTCGACCGGGTCGCCGTCGTCGGCCAGCGTCTGCGGGATGTAGCCGTAGTTGCACGGGTAGTGCATCGCCGTGCTCATGAAGCGGTCGACGAACAGCGCGCCGCTGTCCTCGTCGACCTCGTACTTGATCGGGTCGGCGTTCATCGGGATCTCGATGATCACGTTGAACTCGTCGGGCGCCTTCACGCCAGGGGTCACGTTGTGCAAGCTCATGAGGGGCAATCTTCGGGTTTTCGCGGGGGACGATTCTAGGCGGGGGGCCCGCGGCGTCCCGTAGCATCGCGACGCGCTTTTTCAGTGCACGTGAGCGGGTGAGGTCGCTCCGTGTCAGCAGCCTGCCAGCCGGGCCGCACATCATTCACAAACATCCCAGACTTCGAACCGAGGAAGGAGCTTTCCCATGTCTCTCACGATGGCGCTCTACGTGGCGCTCGCCTGCGGCTTGGCCGCGGTCATCTACGGCTTCGTACAGCGAAGTTCGATCCTGGCCAAAGACGCCGGCAACGCGCGCATGCAGGAGATCGCCGGCGCGATTCAACAGGGCGCGGCCGCATACCTGACGCGCCAGTACCGCACGATCGCCGTCGTCGGCGTGGTGCTTGCGGTGCTGATCTTCATCTTCCTCGACGCCAAGACCGCCATCGGTTTCGCACTCGGTGCGGTGCTCTCGGGCGCCTGTGGTTTCATCGGCATGAATGTCTCGGTA
The DNA here is from genome assembly GCA_031400795.1 of Rubrivivax sp. Taxonomy (GTDB): domain Bacteria; phylum Pseudomonadota; class Gammaproteobacteria; order Burkholderiales; family Burkholderiaceae_C; genus Rubrivivax. Next base: position 21,125 of record JANNQO010000409.1, read on the forward strand.
AAGGCCAACGTGCGCACCGCGCAGGCCGCCACGCAAGGCATCGGCCCGGCGCTGGACATCGCTTTCAAAGGCGGAGCCATCACCGGGATGTTGGTGGTGGGCCTCGGCCTGCTCGGCGTGGGCATCTTCTTCCTGGCTATCGGCGGCATGGCCAAGCCCGATGCGGCCACGCTCAAGCCGCTGCTCGGCTTCGCCTTCGGTTCGTCACTGATCTCGATCTTCGCGCGGCTGGGCGGCGGCATCTTCACCAAGGGCGCCGATGTCGGTGCCGACCTGGTGGGCAAGGTCGAAGCGGGCATCCCCGAAGACGACCCGCGCAACCCGGCGGTGATCGCCGACAACGTGGGCGACAACGTGGGCGACTGCGCCGGTATGGCCGCCGACCTGTTCGAGACCTACGCGGTGACGCTCATCGCCACAATGGCGCTGGGCGCTCTGATGGTCTTGTCGGCGCCCGGCGCTGCGGTGGTGTATCCGCTGCTGCTGGGCGGCGTCTCGATCATCGCCTCGATCATCGGCTGCGGCTTCGTGAAGGCCAGCCCGGGCATGAAGAACGTGATGCCGGCGCTGTACAAGGGCCTCATCGTCGCCGGCGTGATCTCGCTGATCGCCTTCTTCTTCGTCACGCGGATGATGTTCCCCGAGCCGCTGAAGCTGATCGGCGGCGAGTCGGTCAGCGCGATGCAGCTCTTCGGCGCCTGCGTGGTGGGCCTGGTGCTCACCGCAGCGTTGGTGTGGATCACCGAGTACTACACCGGCACCGACTACGCGCCGGTCAAACATGTCGCGCAGGCGTCCACCACCGGCCACGCGACGAACATCATCGCCGGCATCGGCGTGAGCATGAAGAGCACCGCCTGGCCGGTGATCTGCGTGTGCATCGCGATCCTGGCGGCGTATGGGCTCGCTGGTTTGTACGGCATCGCCATCGCGGCGACTTCCATGCTCTCGATGGCCGGCATCATCGTGGCGCTGGACGCCTACGGCCCGATCACCGACAACGCCGGCGGCATTGCCGAGATGGCCGGCCTGCCCGACAGCGTGCGCGACATCACCGATCCGCTGGACGCTGTGGGCAACACCACCAAGGCGGTCACCAAGGGCTACGCGATCGGCTCGGCCGGCCTCGCGGCGCTGGTGCTGTTCGCCGACTACACGCACTCGCTCGAGGCGCGCGGCATCATCGCCAGCTTCGATCTCTCCAACCCGAAGGTCATCGTCGGCCTGTTCCTCGGCGGCCTGATCCCGTACCTGTTCGGCGCGATGGCGATGGAGGCGGTGGGCCGCGCGGCGGGCGCGGTGGTCGAGGAGGTGCGGCGCCAGTTCCGCGAGATCAAGGGCATCATGGAAGGCACGGCCAAGCCCGAGTACGGACGTGCGGTGGACATGCTCACCAGCGCTGCAATCAAGGAAATGATGATCCCGTCGCTGCTGCCCGTGGTGGTGCCGATCCTGGTCGGCCTGCTGCTCGGCGCCGAGGCGCTGGGTGGTCTGTTGATGGGCACCATCGTTACGGGACTCTTCGTCGCGATCTCGATGTGCACCGGCGGTGGTGCCTGGGACAACGCGAAGAAGTACATCGAAGACGGCCACCACGGCGGCAAGGGCAGCGATGCGCACAAGGCTGCCGTCACCGGCGACACCGTGGGGGACCCCTACAAGGACACCGCCGGCCCGGCCGTCAACCCGCTGATCAAGATCATCAACATCGTGGCGCTGCTGATCGTGCCGCTGTTGCCGGGAGCGGGCGTGGGCAAGGCTCCCGCCTCGGCGGCGACATCCGCGCCCGCCATGGTGGCTCCGGTGGCGTCGATGGCCATGCCCAGTGCAGCCTCGGGGGTAGCGCCCACGGCGGTGCTGGCACCCGAGCCGGCCGCGTCGAAGTGATCTGGCAGCGGCAACGTCCGCGCTCGACAGGCCTGAAACGCGCGGGCCTTGTCGTTTTCAGAAATCCTGGCCGAGCGGGTGCACGCTGAGCTCGTCGACGACGACGCTGCCCGGCTGCTCGATCATCTGCACGATGAGCTGCGCCAGCACCTGCGGGCGCAGGCTCCAAGACTCTTCGCGGCTGCCTTCGCTGGCACCGCCGAAGTCGGTGTCGATGATGCCGGGGTTGACGAGGCTCACCTTCACGCCCGAGCCCTTCACCTCGCGCAACAGCGACTGCGAAAAACCCACCAGGCCATGCTTGCTGGCCGCGTACACCGCCATGTTGGCCAGCGGACGGCGGCCCAGGTCGGAGCCGATGTTGACAATGTGCCCACTGCGCTGCGCAAGCATGCGTGGCAGCAGCGCGTGGCAGGCCTGGATCGCCGCCACCAGGTTCACCTGAATGATGGCGACGGACTCCGCTTCGCTGTGCTCCAGGAAAGACTTGTAGCTGCCGATCCCGGCGTTGTTTATCAGGCCGCTGACCTCCGGCTCGTCCTCGATCGCTTTCGACAACCGCGTGCCGATCTGGGCCGCATCGGCCAGGTCCAGGGTCAGCACCCTCACCTGCTCCGGGAACTCATCGGCCAAGGCCTGCAAGCGCCCGAGGTCACGCGCGCACGCCAGCACACGGCGGTGACGCCCGGCCAACTGCTGCACGAGGTGTCGGCCCAGCCCGCGGCTGGCACCGGTAACGATCCACGTCATTGAATCCCCCGAAGAAGTCGAAACGGGTTAGCCCCTTGTG
>JANNQO010000410.1:0-16801 GCA_031400795.1 Rubrivivax sp.
GGGTCGGTGAGGATTTCCTGGTAGCCGGTGTGCGCGGTGTTGAAGACCACCTCGCCCACCGTGCGGCCCGCGGCGCCGATCGATCGTCCGATGAAATGCGTGCCGTCCGAGAGCGCGAGAAGGGCGGGAGAGTGGGCGGGCAGCAAGGGAAAGACTCCGGTTTCTCGCGCCCAGCTCGGGCCTGTCGGAAGGCCGCGTGTTGGGGGAAACCGACTTCGGGAGTTTCGCTAGGCTGCGGTGGGGGCGGGCAAACCTGCGAAGTATAGCGGGACCACGCCACGGGCCTGGCTTCACACCTTGGCAAGCACCGCGATGGCCGCGCGCGCGATCTGCGCGTCTTCACTGCTCTTCACACCGCTCACGCCGACGGCGCCGATGCAGTGCCCCTCCACCATCACCGGCACGCCGCCCTCGAGCATGCCTTCGAGCAGCGGTGCGCTGAGGAAAGAGACGCGCCCGCCGTTGATCATCTCTTCGTAGACGCGGCTTTCGCGCCGGCCCAGCGCCGCGGTGCGCGCCTTGGCCGGGGCGATGTGCGAGGAAATCGGCACTGCGCCGTCCAGGCGTTGTTGCCACAACAGGTGCCCGCCGTCATCGACGATCGCGATGCTCACCGCCCAGCCGTTGGCGAGGGCCTCGGCTTCGCCCGCGGCGGCCATCGCGCGCGAGTCGTCCAGAGTCAGGAAGGGCTTGTTTTTCATGGCGCTAGCCGCACGTTGCGACTCAAGCGACGATATCTGCGCTGCCGGGAACTCCCACATAGGGACAGTCCGGGTAAGGGCATGTCGAATGCCTGGTCGCGGTGCCTAGAATACGTATTGCGTTCATTTGAGCGCTTGTGTTTCGGAGGTTGAATGAACGACACCGTGCAAACCTATCCTGGTCAGGCCGGCACTGCGCTGGTCGCGGAGCGCAACCGCGTCTTGCGCAACACCTACTGGCTGCTCGCGCTGTCGATGGTGCCGACGGTGCTCGGGGCCTGGATCGGGGTGCAGACAGGTATCGCGCGGGCGCTGACGCCGGGCATCGGCCTGATCGTCTTCCTGGTCGGCGCGTTTGGCTTCATGTTCGCGATCGAGAAGTTCAAGAACTCCGCCGCCGGTGTGCCGCTGCTGCTCGGCTTCACGTTCTTCATGGGCGTGATGCTGTCGCGACTGGTGGGTTCGGTGCTCGGCCTGGCCAACGGCGCCAGCCTGATCATGATGGCCTTCGCCGGCACGGGGCTGATCTTCTTCGGCATGGCCACGCTGTCATCGGTGATCAAGCGCGACCTGACGAACATGGGCAAGTTCCTGTTCATCGGCGCCATCATGCTGCTGGTGGCAGGTGTGGCCAACGTGTTCATCCAGAGCAGCGCGCTGATGATCACGATCGCCGTGTTGGCGATCGGCATCTTCTCGGCCTTCATCCTGTACGACTTGAAGCGGGTGCAGGACGGCGAAGAGACCAACTACATCACCGCGACGCTGGGTGTGTACCTGAGCCTGTACAACGTGTTCCAGAGTCTGCTGGCGCTCTTGGGCATCGTCGGCGGCGAACGCGACTGACCCATCCGCGAGGATTCGCTTCGACGGGGCCTGCGGGCCCCGTTGTCACACGGGGCCTACGGGCCCCGTTCCAATTTCCTGCTGCGGGAAAGCCAGAGGCGCCGCAGAAGGTCACGTTCGTTACGATCTTCGGCATGGCCGAGACCCGATCGCGTATCCCCGTCGCTCTCGAGGAAGAGTCGGTGCGGCCGCGGTAGGCCTGGAGCATCGGTTCGGTGTGCATCGACGTATCGTAACGAACGTGACGATCAGCAGTCGTTGCGCTCGAAAGCCGCCAGCGACTCCACGTGCGCCGTGTGCGGGAACATGTTGACCACACCCGCGTGCGTGCAGCGGTAGCCGGCCTGGTGCACCAGCAGCCCTGCATCGCGCGCCAGGGTCGACGGGTTGCAGCTCACATAGACGATGCGCCTGGGTCCCTCCCAGCCCTGGCGAGGTACCGCGCGCAGATCGGCCAGCGCCTTGCTCAACGCGAACGCACCTTCACGCGGCGGGTCGACGAGCCAGCGTTCGGCCTGACCGAGTGCGATCACGTCGTCGACCGTGATCTCGAACAGGTTGTACGCAGCGAACATGGCTCGCCGCGCGAGTCCGTTGTGCACGGCGTTCTGCTGCGCCCGCTCCACCAGCGTCGCACTGCCCTCGATGCCCAACACCTCGCGCGCTTTCGTGGCCAGCGGCAGCGTGAAATTTCCGAGGCCGCAGAACCAGTCGATCACCCGCTCATGCCGCTCGGGCGCCAGCAGCCGCAACGCGCGGCCGACCAGCACGCCGTTGATCGCCGAGTTGACCTGCGTGAAGTCGGTCGGCTTGAAGGGCATCGTGATGCCGAACTCCGGCAAGCGGTAGTTCAGTTCCGGCCCCGCGTCATCGAGCAGGCGAACGCTGTCGGGGCCGTGCGCTTGCAGCCACCACTGCACGCGGTGCCGGGAGCCGAACTCACGCAGCCGCTCCTGGTCGGCCTCGGTCAAGGGTTCCAGGTGGCGCAGCACCAGCGCCGTGACCGCGTCACCCGCGGCCAGTTCGATCTGCGGCAAGCGGTCGCGCTGGTCCATCGCCGCGATCAAGCCACGCAGCGGCACCAGCATCGCGCTGATGCGCAGCGGCAGCACGGCGCAACTCGCCATGTCGGCCACGTAGCGCGACTTGCGTTCGTGGAAACCGACCAGCACCACGCCCTTCTTGGCGACATAGCGCACCGACAGCCGCGCGCGATCGCGGTAGCCGAAGGCCGGCCCTTCGATCGGCCGCAGCACGGTCTCGGGCCTTACCTTGGCCAGGTGCCACAGGTTGTCTTCGAGCACCCGCTGCTTCACCGCGACCTGCGCCGCCGGGTGCAGGTGCTGCATCTTGCAGCCGCCGCAGGCGCCCGCGTGCAGCCCGAAGTGCGGGCAGACCGGGCGCACGCGCTGCGCACTCTCGCGCGCGATCACCGCCAGCGGCCCCTGCTCCCAGTTGTTCTTCTTGCGCGAGACGTTGCAGGTCACGCGCTCGGTGGGCAGCGCGCCTTCGATGAAGACGACCTTGCCATCGGCGCGGTGCGCCACGCCCTGGGCTTCGAGATCGAGCGATTCGACCTCGAGCCATTCGATCTCTTCAGCCATGCCGGGGATTATCCCGGCGGGAACGTCAGGGCCCCACGTCCGACGAGTACGTCGGCGGATCCCCCGAGGGGATACGGGCCGGCTTGGTGAGCTGAGGCCGGACATGAACAGTCCCTGCGGACTGTTCATGCCTGCCGAAGGCCATCGGCCTCTGGGCGATGGCGGCCTGGCGCCCGGCCCTCAAGGCTTGATGTAGTCCGACACCACCACCCAGCGCGCGTCCTTCAGCTGCGACAGGCGCGACGCGTTGCTGCCCAGGCGCTTGGTCGGGCTGTAGGTCATCTCCGGGCTGCCGAAGATGTCGGGCGGAATGACCATCGTGTCCATCGCCTTGATCAGGTTGTCGGTGCTCAGACTCGGGCCGGCCTTGGTCGCGGCGCGGATGAAGGCATCCATCGCGCCGTAGCCGTACACGGCACTGACGTTCGGGTCTTCGTTGAACTTGGTCTTGAACTTGTTGGCCCAGTGGCGGATCGGCTGCGACGGGTCGTCGGTGTAGGGCGTCTGCGCGGTGTGCGTCGCGTACAGGCCGTCCATGGCCTTGCCGCCAAGCTTGTGGATCAGGTCGATGTAGGTCGCGCTCGAGCCCAGGAAGGTCGGGTTGAAGCCGGTTTTGCGGCTTTCGCCGATGGTGCCGATGGTTTCGCGGATGATCGTGCCGAGGACCACGAAATCGCAGCCGCCGGCCTTCATGCGCGCCACCTGCGACGAGAAGTCGGTGGCGCCGCGCTTGAACGACGTTCGCTCGGTGAAGTCCATGTTCAGCGCCTTCAACCCCGCCTCGGCACCGCGCACCACTTCCAGGCCGAAGTCGTCATCCTGATAGACGGTGCACACCTTCTTGGCGCCCTTCTCCTTCACGAGCATCGGCAACGCGAGGCGGAGCTGGTCGTAGTAGGTCGATGCGAAAGCGAACTTGAGCTTGTGGAAAGGCTCGTACATCTCGCGCGCCGCAGTGATCGGAAAGAAGTTCACCACGTTCTTCTCGAACTGCACCGGCATCGCGGCCATGTTCTGCGCGGTGCCGATATGGCCCACCATCGCGAAAATCTTGTCCTGGTTGACGAGCTTCTGCGCGCCGAGCACAGCCTTCTTCGGGTCGTAGGCCGAGTCTTCGACGATGAGCTTGATCTTGCGGCCGTTGATGCCGCCTTGTTCGTTGATCTCCTCGGCACGCAGCACCATGCCCATGCGCGCCTGCTTGCCGAAGCCGGCGATCGGGCCGGACAGGTCCTGGATCGAGCCGACGACGATCTCGGTCTTAGATACACCCTGGCTCTGCGCGAGGGCGAGTGACGAGGCGAAGGCCAGCGTGGTGGCGATCAGGGCGGTTCGGCGCATGGGGGATGTCTCCTGGATAGATGCGGTGGGGATCAGGCGCCGCCGTACATCGTCTCGATGAGCGGGGCGTACTTCTTCTGCACGAAGCTGCGTTTGAGCTTCATGGTCGGGGTCAGTTCCTCGTCCTCGGCGGTGAGCTGCGTTTCGATCAGCCGGAACGACTTGATCTGTTCGACGCGCGCGAACTTCGCGTTCACCTTCTCGACCTCGCCCGCGATCAGGTCTTGCACCTCGCGGGCGCGCGTCAGGCTCGTGTAGTTGGAGAACGGCACGTCGTTCTCTTGCGCAAAGCGTTCCACGTTGTCCTGGTCGATCATGATCAGTACGGTGAGGTAGGCGCGTTTGTCGCCGATCACCACCGCGTCGGTGATGTAGGGCGAAAACTTCAGCTCGTTCTCGATTTCGCTCGGTGTGATGTTCTTGCCGCCGGCCGTGATGATGATGTCCTTCATGCGGTCGGTGATGCGGAAATACCCCGCGTCGTCGACCTGCCCCACATCGCCGGTGTGCAGCCAGCCGTCGGCATCGATCGTCTCGCGCGTCTTCTCTGGCTGGTTCAGGTAGCCCATGAAGACGTTCGGGCCGCGGATCAAGAGTTCCTGGGTTTGCGGATCGAGCTTCACTTCGTTGAATCGGCAGGCCGGGCCGATCGACCCGGGCTTGATGCCATCGGCGGGCATGCCGGTCGAAGCGCCGCAGCTCTCGGTCTGTCCCCAGACCTCGAGCATCGGCACACCGAGCGACAAGTACCAGCGGATCAGGTCAGGTGCGATCGGCGCCGCGCCGGTGACGAGAAAGCGCGCGCGGTGAATGCCGATCAGCTTGCGCACGTTGTTCAGCGCCAGCCAACGCGCCAACGTGAACTGCGCCTTCAGCGTGATCGGCACCGGCTTGCCCGCGAGCACCCGATCCGCGACCTGGCGGCCCACGCCGATCGCCCAGCCGTACATCGCCTGCTGCACCGGCGAGGCTTCCTTCAACGCGATCAGCACGGCCGAGTAGAACTTCTCCCACACGCGCGGTACGGCCGTGAAGACGGTGGGTGCGATCTCGCGCACGTTTTCGGGCACGGTGTCGGGGTTCTCGACGAAGTTCAGCACCGAGCCGGTGTACATCGCGAAGTACTCGCCACCGAGCCGCTCGGCCACGTGACACAGCGGCAGGAAGCACATGCGCTGGTCGCGCTCGTCCTGCGCGATCAGCGTGTTGTTGCCACGCACCGTGTAGACCAGGCCGCGGTGGCTGTGCATCGCGCCTTTGGGCCGGCCGGTGGTGCCCGAGGTGTAGATGAGGATCGCCAGGTCCTGCGGTTGCCGGCTCTTCAAACGCTGATCGAACAAGCCGGGATGCGCGCGGTCGTGGGCTGCGCCGAGTGCACGCAATGCCGCCAGGCTGATCACCATCGGGTCGGCGAAGTGGTGCAGCCCTTCCATGTCGAAGACGATGATCTTCACGAGGCCGGGCAACTGCGCGCGCACCTCGAGCGCCTTGTCGAGCTGCTCTTCGTCCTCGACGAAGAGCATCCGGGTGCGCGAGTCTTCGCAAAGGTAGTGCGCCTGGGGGGCCGCGTCGGTGGGATAGATGCCGTTGGCCACGCCGCCGGCGCTCAAGGTGCCCAGGTCGGCGAGCACCCATTCGACGACGGTGTTGGACAGGATCGATGCGCAGTCGCCTGGCTGCAAGCCGAGCGCGACGAGGCCCATCGCCACCTCGCGCACCGCCTGGCCGGTCTGGGCCCAGGTCCACTCGCGCCACAGGCCGAGTTCTTTCTCGCGCATCCACACGCGATCGCCGCGCGCCTTCACGCCGTTCCAGAACAGCTCGGGAATGGTCTCGCCGGGCAGCACGATGTCTTCGCGCGGCTGGATGTGGCTCAAGTCCCAGAGGTTGCTCATGATTACCTCCAGGTTTTCTTCTTCTTCCAGCGCCGCTCGCCGCGCGCGCCGGCTTCTTTCATGCCGAGGTAGAACTCCTTGATGTCGTCCTTTTCGCGCAACCGCGCGCAGCTGTCCTCCATCACGATGCGGCCGTTCTCGAGCACGTAGCCGTCGTCGGCGGCGTTCAGCGCCATGTTCGCGTTCTGCTCGACGAGCAGCATCGTCGTGCCACGCTCGCGATTGATGCGCACGACGATCTCGAAGATTTCTTTCGTCAGCTTGGGGCTCAGGCCCAGGCTCGGCTCGTCGAGCAGGATCAGCTCGGGCGCAGCCATCAGCGCGCGGCTGATCGCCAGCATCTGCTGCTGGCCGCCCGAGAGCAGGCCGGCGTCTTGCCGCGCACGCTCCTTCAGGATCGGAAAGTAGCCGTACACCACTTCGATGTCGCGCGCCACCTTGTCGCGGTCGCGGCGCGTGTAGGCACCCATCAGCAGGTTGTCGTGCACCGACAGCAGGGGGAACACCTCGCGACCCTCGGGCACCTGCACCAGGCCCTGCCGCACGATCCGCGACGGGTCGATCGCGGTGATGTTCTGGCCCTTGAACAGCACCGTGCCCTTGCGCGGATCGATGATGCCCGAGATGGTCTTCAGGATCGTCGTCTTGCCCGCGCCGTTGCTGCCCAGCACGGTGGCGATGCGGCCTGGCTGCACGCGCAGGCTTACGCCGCGGATCGCCCTGATCGGGCCGTAGGCGCTCTCGACGTTGGCCAGCTCGAGGATCGCATCGCTCATGCCGTACGCCTCCTCAAGGACGTGGCGTCGTCGGTCGTACCCAAGTAGGCCTCGACCACGCCCGGATGCGCTTGCACCTCGGCCGGTGAGCCCAGCGCCAGCACCTCGCCCTGGTTCATCGCCAGCACACGGTCGGAAACGCGTGAGACCAAGGTCATGTCGTGCTCGACCATCAGCACCGTGATGCCGAGATCGTTTTTGATGTCCTGGATCCAGAACGCCATGTCGTCCGTTTCTTCGACGTTCAACCCCGACGAGGGCTCGTCAAGCAGCAGCAGCTTGGGCGAGGTCGAGAGCGCGCGTGCGAGTTCGACCACCTTGCGCACGCCGTAGGGCAAGCCGGCGACCAGCGTGTCGCGGTAGTGCTGCAGCTCGAGCAGCTCGATCACCTCTTCGACCTTGTGCCGCGTGTCGCGCTCGGCTTGCCTCACGCTGGGCATGAAGAGCACTTCGGCCCACACGCGTTGCGGGTGGTGGATGTGGCGCCCGATCAGCAGGTTCTGCAACACGGTGGCGTGTTCGAACAGCTCGATGTTCTGGAAAGTGCGCGCAATGCCAAGTGCCGCCACGCGGTGCGCCGGCACCGCCGACAGCGGCTGGCCTTCGAATCGGATCTCGCCCGCGGTGGGCGTATAGATGCGGCTGATCAGATTGAAGACCGTCGTCTTGCCCGCGCCGTTCGGGCCGATCAGCGTGAAGACCTCGCCGCGCTGCACGTCGAAGCTCACCCGGTTCACGGCCAGCACGCCACCAAAGCGCACTTGCAGATCACGGGCTTCCAGCAGCGGCGCAGTCATTTCAGTCTGTCCGATTTCTGGAACGCCTTCTGGCGCTTGAACAGGCCGCGGCGGTAGAACGGGAACAGCTGGAACCAGGTGCGCACCTTGAACCAGCGGCCGTACAGCCCCAGCGGCTCGAACAGCACGAACAGGATCAGCACGATGCCGTAGATCAACGACTTCAGCCCCGGCGCCTGGCCGATCGCCTCGGGCAGCCATTCCTTGAACTCCGAGATCAGCTGCGGCATGCCGATCAGGAAAGCGGCACCGAAGAACGCACCGTGCACGCTGCCTAGGCCACCGATGACGACCATCAACAGCAGGTCGATCGACTGCACGATGTTGAACTGGTCGGGGGAGAGGAAGCGGATCATGTGCGCGTACAGCGCGCCGCCGATGCCGGCGAGTGCCGCCGAGATCGCGAACGACAGCGTCTTGTAGCGCGCCAGGTGGATGCCCATGCTCTGCGCCGAGATCTCGCTGTCGCGGATGGCGACGAAGGCGCGCCCCGTGGGGCTGCGCAGCAGGTTCAGCACCGCCAGCGTGCACAGCACGGTGACGACCAGGCAGACGAAATAGAACTTCTCGCTGCTGTCGGCCGTCCAGCCGAACATCTGCACATTGCCCACCGACTTGCCGGCGTTGCCGCCGGTGACCGACTCCCAGCGCGCCAGCACCTCCTCGACGATGAAGCCGAAGGCGAGCGTCGCGATGCCCAGGTAGATGCCCTTCACGCGCAGCGCCGGCAAACCGACCACCGCGCCGACGATTGCCGACAACGCCGCCGCCGCCGCGAGCGACAACGGGAACGGCCAACCCATGCCCGCCAGCACCGCCTGCGTGTAGGCGCCGACGCCCAGGAACGCGGCATGCCCGATCGAGAACAGGCCGGTGAAGCCGGCCAGCAGCATCAGTCCGAGACCGACCACGCCGTAGATCAGGATGAAGGTCAGTTGCGCGAGGCCGTAGCTCTCCAGCCACCACGGCGCGGCGATCAGCGCGGCCATCAACAGCGAGTACCAGAAACGGTGGCCGCCATGCTTGGCCAGGTCGATGTCCTGGTCGTAGCGGGTCTTGAAGATGAAACGCATGCGGACCCGCTCAGACCTTCTTGCGTACGTTCTCGCCGAACAGCCCGTTCGGTTTCACCATCAGCATGATCAACACCACCACGTAGGCCGCCACGTCCTTGAAGCCTTCGGGAAGGTAGAAGCCCGAGAGCGCCTCGACGATGCCGATGATCAGCCCGCCGACGATCGCCCCGGGCAGGCTGCCGAAGCCGCCCACCACCGCGGCGGGAAACGCCTTCAGCCCGATGAAGCCCATGTTCGCGTGCACGAAGGTGATCGGCGCGAGCAGCAGCCCGGCGATCGCCGCCACGCCCGCGGCCAGGCCCCACACCAGGCCGTTCAAGCGCTGCACCGGGATGCCCATGTAGTACGCCGCGAGCTGGTTCTGCGACGAGGCCTGCATCGCGATGCCGACGCGGCTGTAGCGGAACAGCGCGAACAGCAGCGCGCACAGCACCGCCGTGGCGGCAATGACCACCATCTGCTCGATGTTGATGACCAGGCCGCCGACGTTGGCGATGGCGTCCTTGTAGGGCACCGGCAGGCGGTGCGTCTCGGTGCCGTACTCGGGGATCATCGTGATCGCGCCGCGCGCCACGTAGCCGATACCGAAGGTCAGCATGACGATCGAAAACGCCGGCTGGCCGAGGATGGGGCGGATCGTCAGCCGCTCGGTGAGCATGCCGAAGCCGGCCATCGCCAAGAGGCTGGCCAGCACCGCCAGCCAGAACGGGAACGACAGCGCCGTCATCAGCGCCAGGCCGAGGAAGGCGCCGAGCATCATCAGGTCGCCTTGCGCGAAGCTCACCGTCTCGGTGGCCTTGTAGATGAGCACGAAGCCCAGCGCGATGAGCCCGTAGATGCAGCCTTGCGCGATGCCGCTGATGATGAGCTGCAAGACCTGCAAAGACACTCCCGAGCCGCGAGGCCGATCACGAACGATCGAGCGCGGATGCTAGCCGCCGCACCCCGCGGCCGGCCCTCAGGGAAACGCTGATCGACCAGCGATCGGGGGGTGCGCTAACGCGTGGGCAACACCCGCGCCGGGTCGACCGGCTTGCCTTGGCGGCGCACCTCGAAGTGCAGCTGCACGCGGTCGGATTCGGTGGCACCCATCTCGGCAATGCGCTGGCCGCGGCGCACGGCCTGGTCTTCTTTGACCAGCAGCAGCTGGTTGTGCGCGTACGCAGTGAGGTAGGTGGCGTTGTGCTTGATGATCACCAGGTTGCCGTAGCCGCGCAGGCCCGATCCGGCGTAGACAACGCGACCGTCGGCGGCGGCGAGCACCGGGTCACCGGCCCTGCCGGCGATGCCCAGACCTTTGGTACGGCCTTCTTCGAAGGGCGATGCAACCGGCCCGCCGGCGGGCCAGGCCCAGGTCAGCTCGTCGTCGGCGTCGCGCGACGGAGCCGGCGCTGTCGGCGCCACCGGCGTGGCCACAGCGCCTGCGGGCGCGCTGGCGGCACCAGGCGCGGCGCTCGGCGCGGCGGGCTTGCCGTCCTGCGGCTTCACCACGCCCGGCGCTGCTGGCGCAACAGGCCTGGTCGCAGCCACCTCCGCCCCCGGCGCTGCCACGCGCAAGACCTGTCCAACCTCGATCACGTTGGGGTTGTCGATGTTGTTCCAGCGCGCGATGTCGCGCCAGTTCTGGCCGCTTTCGAGCGCGATGCGGCCAAGCACGTCGCCGGGCCTGACGGTGTAGTAGCCGGGCTTGCCGGCGTTCTCGGCGCCAGGCAGCGGTTTGGCCGGCGCCTCGGCAGTGGCCGGTGCGGATGCAGCCGCTGCCGGCGACGCCGCGCCGTTGCGCGGTGTCGCGGTGCGATCTTCCACCGGTGCACGGCTCGGACCGCTCGCACAGCCTGCCAGAACACCCGCGGCCAGCGCCGCGCTGAAGATCGTCCGCCACCCAGTCATCGAGAGAAGCTCCGTACCGCGTCAGGCAACGCCGGATTTTAGGGGGACGAAATGCACGGCATCGAGCAAGCGCTGCTGCGTTGTATCGCCATGTTTGTCCAGTACCAGCAGCACCTGCCCGCCCGACTTCGCATCGTGCACCGGCGCAATCAGTCGGCCGCCGTCGGCAAGCTGCTCGATCCACGCGCCGGGCAGTTCCTCGCCACCGGCCGCCGCGATGATGCTGTCGTAGGGTGCGTTGGGCGCATGGCCGCGGCGGCCATCGCCGTAGACCAGCCGCACGTTGCTCGCCCGCCAGGGCGCGAGGTTGGCGCGTGCCTTGTCGTGCAGCGGCTTCAGCCGCTCGATCGACACCACGCGCACCGCCAGCCGCGACAACAGCGCCGTCTGGTAGCCGCAACCGGTGCCGATCTCGAGCACCGCGCCCAACCGCGCGGCCGAGGCGCGCGCATCGAACAACAGGCACAGCATGCGTGCCACGACGGAGGGCTTGCTGATCGTCTGCCCCCAGCCGATCGGCAGCGCCGTATCTTCATAGGCCTGTGTGACCAGCGCGGTGTCGACGAACGCGTGCCGCTGCACGGCCGCGAACGCTTGCAGCACCGTGTCGTGGTGGATGCCGCCGGCACGCAGCTTGTCGGTCATGCGCTCGCGCACCGCCTGCGAGTCCAGCCCCAGGCCGCTGGGCGCGGCTTGCCGCGAGGCATCTCGCGCCGCCTCCAGCAGCAGCCGCTGCGGGCGCAGCAAGGCCTGCTGGCCGGCTGTGTCGCCGGTCTTCAGAGAGGCCGGAAAACCGACCGTCTTGCGCGTCATGCGCCGGCGCCAAGAACGGTGGCCCAAGCGTCGCGCGCCGCGTGGTCGGTCAGGTCGACCTGTAACGGCGTGATCGACACCTGGCCTTGTGCGGCGGCGAAGAAGTCGGTGCCCTGCCCGGCTTCGCGGGCGTCGCCGGCGGGACCGATCCAGTAGATCGTTTCGCCGCGCGGGCTTTGCTGGCGGATCACCGGCTCGCTGGCATGGCGCCGGCCGAGACGCGTCACCACACGCGGCAGCGACAAGGCATCGGCACGATTCGGAATGTTGACGTTGAGGAGGAAGGGCCGTGACAGGCCGTGATCGGCAAGCACCTGGTCGATGATGGCGCGCGCGGTGGCGGCAGCAGCGTCCAGATGCGCCCAGCCCTTCTCGGTCTGCGAAAACGCGATCGCCGGCACGCCGAACAGAAAGCCTTCCATCGCCGCCGCCACGGTGCCCGAGTAGAGCGTGTCGTCGCCCATGTTGGCGCCGTTGTTGATGCCAGAAAGCACCAGGTCGGGCCGGCGCGGCAGCACGCCCGTAAGAGCCACGTGCACACAATCCGACGGCGTGCCGTTGATCACATGCCAGCCCTTGGTATCGCCGGTCCGGGTCTGAAACACCGACAAGGGACGGTGCAGCGTGAGCGAATTCGAGGTGCCGCTGCAGTTCTGCTCGGGCGCGAAAACGTCGATCGATCCGAGCCCCTCGCAGGCGCGCACGAGGGCGGCGATTCCTGGCGCCAGGTAGCCATCGTCGTTGGCGATGAGGATGTTCATACTTTCATTGTCACCCTTCAGAGGGGGGCCTCGGGCAGGGTGGCTGCGCTAGCATGCACGGGCCGCGCTGGCCCTCACGGCGCACAGGAGCGACGCATGGGCATCAAGGTGCTGATCCTCGAAGACAACCCGGTCGCGCGCAGCTTCCTGTGCCGCGTGGTGCGCGAGAGCTTCAGCGACACGCACCACATCGCCGAGGCCGGCGATCTGGAGACGGCGCGGCGCCACATCCGCGACGCGCCGGCGCACTTGGACGAACACTTCAGGCTCATCCTGGTCGACCTCGAGCTGCCTGACGGCAACGGCATGGAACTGCTCACCGAGCTCTCGCGCTACCCGGCCACCAAGATCGTCACCACGCTGTACTCCGACGACGAACATCTGTTCCCGGCCCTGCAATGCGGCGCCGACGGCTATCTGCTCAAGGAAGACCGCTTCGAGGTGCTGGTGGAAGAGTTGCAGAAGATCGTGCGCGGGCAGCCACCGCTGTCGCCGGCCATCGCTCGACGGCTGCTCGGCCACTTCCGCCAGGGCGACGCGCGCAACAGCGACGCCGGCTTCCTCAACACCAGCGCCTTCCAGACGAGCCGCCCCACGCCGCTGGACACCCCCGCCGAGACCGAACGGCTGACGCCGCGCGAGACCGAGGTGCTCACCTACCTCAGCAAAGGCTTCACGATCAAGGAGATCGCGGCGCTGATGGGCATCAAGTGGTTCACCGTCAACGACCACATCAAGTCGATCTACAAGAAGCTCAACGTCTCCAGCCGCGCCGAAGCCGCGGTGCTGGCGAGCAAGCAGGGCCTGGTGTGAGCGCGGGCCGAGGAATCCGTCGACCGTGAACGCTGCGGGCCGGCCGCCCTTCCTGGGGCGCTGGCCAGGTTGGCGTCTGCGCGCGCTGGTGGCGCTGGCGCTGGCGGGCTGCCTGACGATTTTCGCTTTCATGCGCTGGCTGGCAGAGGCGCCTTACCTGCCGCCGCCGAGCCCGGCCGTGCGCGCGCTGGCGCAGGACGGTCCGCCGCTGGCGATCAATGCGCCGCAGCTCGCGCTGTCGCCGCGCTGGCAGGTGGACGACGCGCAGCGCGACGCGGCGCTTGCCGTGCACGACTTGGTCGAGCGCGCCGCACGGCTCGGCGGCCTGCAGCTGCTTCTGGACGACGGTTCACGGCACACGGCAGCGCTCGCGCCACGCGGCTTCGCCGGCCTGGGCTGGGCCTTCTGGCCCTTGGCCACGCTGGCGCTGGCGGTGCTGCTGGTGGGCTCGGTGATTGCACTGGCGCGGCCGCATGCGGCCAATCTGCTGTACCTGGTGATCACGTTGTGCCAGTTCGCCGGACTGCTGCTGCTGGCGGCGTCGGTCGCGCCGGGCATCGGATTGCCAGCGCCGTTGCCGGCGCTGGACTGGCCTTTGCGTGCCGGTCTGGACCTCATCGCCACCGCCGCCTCGGCGCACGCGCTGGCGCTGTACCCGCAGCGGCCGGCGCGCGACAGGCGCTTCGTCGTCGTGGCCTGGGCGCTGGCGCTCGGGCTGGTCATCGCGCTGGCTCTGGGGAGGCTGCCTTGGGCGGCTTTGCACGCAGGCGTGCTGCTGCTCGGCGCGTTGAGTTGGTGGATCGTGCGCCAGGCGCAGCAGGCGGGTCCGCAACCGGTGCTGAAGCTGATCGAGCGTTGCCTGGCTGGCGGCTGGCTGGTGGCCAGCGCGGCAACGGCAGTCGCCCTTTCATCGGCGGGCAACCCGAACCTCGTGCTGGCCGCCGCGCTGCTGTGGAGCCTGCTGCCGGCGTTGCTGCTGCTGGCGCCGCTGGTCATGCGCTCGCGCCAGGCACTGCGCGAGTTCGCGTTGCTGGCCGGTGTGAGCACGGTGGCCGCAGCTCTGGACTTGCTCTTCATCACGATCTTCTCCTTGTCCGCGTTCGCATCGCTGACGCTGGTGGTGTTCGTGGCGCTGGCGGTGTACGCCTGGGCGCGGCAATGGCTGTTCGACCGCCTGCTGGCCAGCCACGCGCTGACCACCGAGCGCATCTTCGACCAGCTCTACCGCGCCGCGCGCGAAGTGCAGGCCCGGCCGGAGCGACATGCCGCGCAGCTGGCGGCCCTGCTGCGCGACCTGTTCGAGCCGCTCGAGGTGGTGCGCAGCCAGCGCCAGCTGCAGCGCTCGCGCGTGGCCGGCGGCGGTTCGTCGCTGCTCGTGCCAGTGCTCGCCTTGCCCGACGACGGCCCCGGCACGGCGGCCCCTTCGAGCACACTGATGCTGCGCTTCGCGCGGCGTGGCCGGCGCATCTTCACGCGTGAGGACGCGCGGCTTGCCGACCGCGTCGTCGAACAGCTGCGCCGCGCGGTGGCCTACGACTTGGCAGTCGAGCGCGGCCGCGCGGAGGAGCGCACGCGCATCGCGCAAGACCTGCACGATGACATCGGCGCACGGCTGCTGACGCTGATGTACCAGGCGCCGAACGCCGAGATGGAAGACTATCTGCGCTACACGCTGAAGGACCTGAAGACGCTGACCCGCGGCCTGGCCGTCGGCGAGCACCGCTGGTCGTACGCCGTGGCGGAGTGGAAGGCCGACCTGTCGCAGCGCCTGGCGGCCGCGCGCATCGAACTCGATTGGCAGGCCGACCACGACGAAGACCTGCGCCTGGGCGTGGTGCAGTGGTCGGCGGTGACGCGCGTGCTGCGCGAGCTGGTCAGCAACACGCTGCACCATGCGCACCCGACCCGCGTCACCGTGCGCCTGGTGTTGAGGCAGCGGCGTCTGGAGTTGAGCGTGGCCGACGACGGCCAGGGCAGCAACCCGCAGGCCTGGGCACAGGGCCTGGGCCTGGGCGGCGTGAAGAAGCGCGTCAAGCTGCTCGGCGGCGAAGTGTCGTGGCGCGTCTGCGATCCGCAGGGCATAGTCTGCGAGGTCAGGATCCCGGAGCTGGCGGCAAAGGCGTGAGCTCGAGCCGCGCGGCTTGACGGCGCAGCGTCTGCGCCAGCAAGGCGGTCGCAGCGTGCACCGCCTCGACGGTCGGTGTGGCCACGCCGACGACCTGTCCGAGCTCGACCACCGCGCCGACCAGCGCCGCCAGTTCGATGGCCCGGCCCTGCTCAACGTCCTGCAGCATCGAGGTTTTGTGCGCACCCACGGCTTCGGCGCCGGCGATGCGCTGCTCGAGCGTGATCTTGAACTGCACGCCCAGCGCCTCGGCCACGGCCTGCGCCTCACGCATCATGCGCGCGGCGAGTTCGCGCGTGGGCGGAAAGCGGCAGATGTCTTCGAGCGTTGCGTGGGTCAGCGCCGAGATCGGGTTGAAGCTCAGGTTGCCCCACAGCTTGACCCACATCTCGGCGCGGATGTCGCGCGCCACCGGGGCTTTGAAGCCGGCCCGCATGAGAGCCTTGGACAGCCGCTCGATGCGCTCGCTGCGCGTGTTGTCGAGTTCGCCGAGCGTGAAGCGGTTGCCTTCGATCAGCTTCACCACGCCGGGTGCGAGCAGTTCGGCGGCAGGGTAGACGATGCTGCCGATGAGCCGCTCGGGCTCGATCTGCGCGGCGATGCGCCCGCCCGGGTCGACCGTTTCCAGCACGCGGCCCTGCTGCGGCCCGGCCAGACGCTGAAAGTACCACCAGGGCACGCCGTTGATCATCGTCACCAGCATCGTCTGCGAGCCGAACAGCGCGCGCAGCTGCGGCAGCAGATCGACTACCTGGTGCGCCTTCACCGTCAGCAGCACGGCGTCTTGCGGCCCGGCCGCGGCCATGTCCTGCACGGCGCGCACGTTGGCCGCGTGGTGTTCTGCGCCGGCCTCGTCGATGAGCCGAAAGCCTTGCGAGTTGATTGCGGCGAGGTTGCGGTTGCGCGCGATGAAGACCACCTCCTCGCCGGCCAGCGCCAGCTTGCAGCCGAGCAGCCCGCCGATGGCGCCGGCACCGACGATCGCGAACTTCAAGCCAGCCCCAGCTTGGCGGCCAGGCCGATGCGTTGCAGCTTGCCGGTGGCGCCCTTGGGGATCTCGTCCATGAAGAGGATCTTCTTCGGCACCTTGTAGTCGGCCACGCGGCCGGCCACGAACGCCTGCAGCTCGCGTTCGGTCACCTTCTCGCCTTCGCGCAACACGACGCAGGCCGCCACCTCCTCGCCGAGCATGGCGTGCGGCATGCCGAAGCAAACCACCTGTGCCACCGCCGGGTGGTCCATCAGCACTTCGTCGATCTCGCGCGGGCTGACCTTCTCGCCGCCGCGGTTGATGATCTCCTTCAGCCGACCGGTGATCGACAGGTAGCCGTCGCCGTCCATCACGCCCTGGTCGCCGGTGCGG
>JANNQO010000411.1:0-15485 GCA_031400795.1 Rubrivivax sp.
CACCGCAGCCACCGCCGAGTTGCCGGTGGCCAGCATCGGGTCGAGCACGACCGCGTCGCGCTCGTGCATGTCGGCCTGTACCGCGACCCGAAGACGCTGGTCGCGGTGGAGTATTACTTCAAGATGCCGGCCGACATGCACGAGCGCGACGCGGTCGTGCTCGACCCGATGCTGGCCACCGGCAACTCGGCGGTGGCTGCGGTGGAGCGGCTGAAAGAAACGAACCCGAAGTCGATCCGCTTCGTGTGCCTGCTCGCCGCGCCCGAGGGCTTGCGCAAGTTCCACGCCGCGCACCCCGACGTACCGATCTACACCGCGGCCATCGACAGCCACTTGAACGAGCACGGCTACATCGTGCCCGGGCTGGGGGATGCGGGCGACCGCATCTTCGGCACCAAGTGAGCCCACCCGCATGCAGCTGACGGTCAACGGCGAGGCCGGGCACCTGGACGAAACGCTGGTGCCGCCGGAGATGCCGCTGTTGTGGGTGCTGCGCGACGTGCTTTCGCTCACCGGCACCAAGTACGGCTGCGGCATCGCCGCCTGCGGCGCCTGCACCGTGCATGTCAACGGGCAGGCAACGCGCTCCTGCGTCACGTCAGTCGGCGCGGTGCAGGGCAAGGCAGTGCGCACCATCGAAGCCTTGGCCGAGGGCGGCCAGCTGAGCGTGTTGCAGCAGGCCTGGGTCGAGCAGCAGGTGCCGCAATGCGGCTACTGCCAAAGCGGCATGTTGATGGCCGCGGCGGCGCTGCTGGCCAAGAAGCCGCGGCCCACCGATGCCGACATCGACGCGGCAATGACCAACCTGTGCCGCTGCGGCACCTACCCGCGCGTGCGCGCGGCGATTCACCTGGCCGCCAAACGGCTCGCCAAGTGACCCGGCGCAGAACGATTCTGGTCAGCGGCCTGGCCGCCGGCGGTGTTTTGCTCGTCGGCGTGGGCCTGCTGCCGATGCGCAGCCGCCAGGGCCACCGCGAATCGCTGCCCGTGCAGGGCGGCGAGATCGGCCTGAACGGCTGGATCAAGATCGCCCCCGATGGCAGCGTGATCCTGGCCATGCCCAAGAGCGAGATGGGCCAGGGCGTGCATGCGGCGCTGGCGATGATCGTCGCCGAAGAGCTCGACGTGGCGCTGCCGGCCGTGAAGCTCGAACAGGCCGGCCACGACACGCTGTACGGCAACGTCTCGGCGTCGATCGACTCGATGCTGTTCTTCGAGCCCGCCGACACCGAGCCCGGCCAGGAGTCCGGCGGCGTACGCGCGTCGCGCTGGGTCCTCGGCAAGTTCGTTCGCGAACTGGGCGTCAACGCCACCGGCGGCTCGTCGAGCATCACCGACTTGTGGCCCTTGTTGTCGATGGTGGCGGCCACCGCGCGCGCGCAGCTGCTCGGCGCGGCATCGTTGCAGTGGAAGCTGCCGGTGGCCGAGCTGTCGATTGCCGCCGGCGTGGTCAGTCACGCCTCGGGCCCGCGCGCGCATTTCGGCGAACTCGCCAAAGCCGCCGCCGCCACGCCGCCGGGCGAGATCAAGCGCAAGACGCGCGAGCAGTGGCGGCTCGTCGGCACTGCGGCGCAGCGCCCGGACGTGCCCGCTAAGGTCACCGGCCAGGCGCGCTTTGCGATCGATGTGCGCGAGAAGGATCAGCTCTTCGCCGCGGTGCTGCAGCCGCCGCAGCTCGGCGGCAGCCCGGGCCCGGTCGACGTCGACGCGCTGTTGAAGATGCCCGGCGTGCTGCGCCTGGTGCGGCTGCCGCCGTATGCCGGGTCGGCGCCGGCGCTGGCCATCGTCGCGCGCACCACCTGGCACGCACTGAAGGCGGCGCGCGAAGCCAAGGTGGCCTGGCGGGCGCCGCTGCAGCCGGCGGCGAACACGCGCGACGTGATGCGTTCGCTGCAAGCCGCCGCCGCTGAGGCCGCGCAGGGCGCCGGCTTCGCGTTCCGCGACCGCGGCGACGCGCGCGGCACCATCGCCGCTGCCGCGAAGACGCTGAAGGCGAGCTACAGCGCGCCCTACCTGGCCCACGCGACGATGGAGCCGATGAACTGCACCGCGCGCGTTGCCGATGGCCGCGTCGAGGTCTGGGCCGGCACGCAGGTGCCGGGCTTCGCGCGCGCCATCGCGGCGCAAGCGGCGGGGGTCAGGGAAGACGCGGTAACGATCCACATGACCTACCTGGGCGGTGGCTTCGGCCGGCGCCTGGAGGTCGACTTCATTGGCCAGGCGGTGCGCGTCGCGCTGGAAACCGGTGGCGCGCCGGTGCAGCTGTTGTGGTCACGCGAAGAAGACATGCGCCACGATCTCTACCGCCCCGCCGCCGCAGCGAGCTTTGAGGCCGCTCTGGATGCGCAGGGCCGGCTGCTCGCGCTGAACGCCGGCACGGCGGGCGACGCCATCATGCCGCGCTACTACGAACGTGTGTTCCCGCTGATGTCCACTCCCGTCGATCTGCCCGACAAGACCACCGCCGAGGGCTTGTTCGACCTGCCCTACGCGCTGCCGCATCTGCGCGTGGCGCATCGGACGACGCGGCATGCGGTGCCGGTGGGCTCGTGGCGTTCGGTAGGGCATTCGCAGAACGCCTTCTTCGGCGAATGCCTGATCGACGAGCTGGCCGAAGCGGCGGGCGCCGACCCGGTCGCTTTTCGGCTCGAGCGCCTGGCCCATCTGCCGCGCCACGCCGCGGTGCTGAAGCTCGCCGCCGAGAAGTCGAATTGGGGCCGGCCGCTGCCCGCCGGCCGCGCGCGCGGGGTGGCGCTCCATGAGAGCTTCAACACCATCGTCGCGATGGTCGTCGAGGCCACGCTCGACAATCGCCGCCCGCGCGTGCTGCGCGTGGTGGCGGCGATCGATTGCGGCACGATCATCAACCCCGGCATCGTCGCCCAGCAGCTCGAATCAAGCGTGATCTTCGGCTTGAGCGCAGCGCTGTTCGGGCGCATCGACATCGAAGACGGCCGTGTCCAGCAGGGCAACTTCGACAGCTACCCGCTGCTCGGTCTGGCGGCCACGCCGGTCATCGAAACGGTTCTGATGGCCAGCACACGCCCGCCCGGCGGCATGGGCGAACCGGGCTTGCCGCCAGTGGCGCCGGCGTTGGCCAACGCGCTGTACCGCCTCACCGGCAAGCGCCTGCGCGAGTTGCCGTTAACGTTGTGACGTGGGAAGCCGCCCCGCCGCCCAGCGCCCGAGCGTCTCGCGCAGCCGCTCCGAATCGATCGGCTTGGTGAGAAAGTCGTCCATGCCGGCCTGTATCGCCAGTTCGCGCTCGGAGACCAGCGCTGCGGCGGTGAGCGCGATCACCGGCACCGGCGCGCCCCAGGGGTGAGCGCGCAATTCGCGCGTCGCCTCGAAGCCGCTCATCACTGGCATCTGCAGGTCCATCAGCACCAGATGGAACGGCGCACCTGCGGCAGCGGCGTCGCGCACCGTGTCCAGCGCCTCGCGGCCGTCGTGCGCCTGGCTGACGCGGATGCCCCAGCGTTCGAGCAGCGCCACGCCGATCAACATGTTCACCGGGTTGTCTTCGACGAGCAGCACGCGCAGGCCCTTCAGGTCTTGCGTGCTGGGCGCTTGGCTGCTGGTGGCCGGTGCGGGCACCGCGGGCAGCAGCACCTGGGCCCAGAAGCAGGCGCCTTCGCCCGGGGTGCTGGTGACGCCGACCTCGCCGCCCATCAGCTGCGCCAGTTCGTGGCAGATCGACAAGCCCAGGCCCGTGCCGCCGAAGCGCCGCGTGGTCGATTGGTCAGCCTGCGTGAACGGGCGGAACAGCTTGGCCTGCACGGCGGCTTCGATGCCGGGGCCACTGTCGATGACCTCGAAGCGCAGCCGGTCCTCGCCCAGCCGGCGCGCCAGCAGCCGCACGCCGCCCTGCTCGGTGAACTTCAGTGCGTTGCTCAGGTAGTTGGACAGGACCTGCCGCACACGCAGCGGGTCGCCGCGCACGAAGCCACCATGTGGGTTGCGCACCGAATCGTCGATCACCACCTCGAGCGCCAGCCCACGTCCTGCGGCCAACGTGCCATAGGCCTGCTTCAAACCCATCAACAGCTCGGGCAGATCGAACGCGGTGGCTTCGAGCACCAGCTTGCCGGCCTCGATCTTGGAGAGGTCGAGCACGTCGGAGATGATCGCCGCCAGCGCCTGTGCGTTGTCGACGATCTGATCCAAATACTTCTGGCGCCGCTCTTCGGGCAGGCCGCGGTCGCGCGCCAGCTGCGCCAGGCCGAGCATGCCGTTCAGCGGCGTGCGCAGCTCGTGGCTGGTGTTGGCGAGAAACGCGCTCTTGGCGCGGTTCGCGGCCTCGGCCTGGTCGCGCGCACGGGCCAGCGTCTGCGCGACCTGGCGGCGCTCGGTGATGTCTTCGATGATCCAGATCGTGCCGCCCTGGGTGGTGCGGCTCGGGTCGATGGCCTTGCCCAGCACCCGCGCCATGAAGCTGCCGCCGTCGCGGCGGCGCGCCATGCGCTCGATCTCGACCAGTTCGCCGCGGCCGAGCTTCTCGCCGACCTCCTCGCCCAGCGCCGCGTAGTCGGCGTCGGAGGCCCACACCACCGATCCCGGCTGGCCGACCAGCTCGCCTTCGGGCCAGCCGAGCATCTGGTCGAAGCGCGGGTTGGTGAGGACGAAGCGCCGATCGCGCGTCACCGCGATGCCGATCGAGGCGTTCTGCAGGATCGCGTCGCGCTCCAGCCGCGAGCGCTCTTGTGCGGTGATGTCGCGGCCGTTGATCACCAGGTAGGTGCGGCGGTCCATCGCGAACACCGCGCCCGAGACCAGCAGCTGCACCACCTGGCCGTTCTTGGTGACGAAACTGCACGGCATTTCTTGCGCGGCGCCGCGATCGCGCACCTGGCTCGCGAACTGCTCGCGCTGCACAGCGTCGGCCCAGATGCCGAGCTCGAGCGAGGTCTTGCCTACCACCTCGGCGGCAGCGTAGCCGGTGGTGCGCTCGAAGGTGTGATTCACCATCGCGTAGCGCCCGGTGGCCACGTCGGTGAGCGTGATCACGTCGGGGCTGGTGGCCACCAGGTGCGACAGCAGCGCCTCGCTGCGCCGCACCGCCTCTTCGGCACGCCGGCGCTCGGTGTCGTCGACCAGGATCGACAGCGTGGCCAGCCCGCCGACCGCTTCGACGCGCACGCCGGTGGAGCGCACGGCGATGCGCCGGCCCAGGCGGCTGCGCATGCGGAAGTCGGCCACCGGCAGCGCTTCGCCGACGGGAATGGTATCGAGCATCTCCAGCCGCCTTCGCGCGCGTTCGCGCGAGTCGCCGCTTTCCAGATGGTCGAGGATGTCGTGGCCGAGCAGGCCTTGCAGGTCGTCGTAGGCGAGCAGCTGCACGGCCGCCGGATTGGCGTCGATGACCAGCCCGCCGCGGTGCAGGATCAGCGGCGTGGGGATGCGCGAGAACAGTTCCTGGTAGCGGCCTTCGGTGGCGGCCAGCGCCTGGCGCGCCTGCACATCGGCCGTGACCTCGCGCGCCACGCCCCAGTAGCCGCGAAAGGTGCCGCGCGCATCGAAGCGCGGCTCGCCGCTCAGGTGGTAGTGGCGCACGGTGCCGTGCCGCGTGCGCCAGTGCATCGGCAGCTCGCGGAAAGCGACGCGGGTCTCCAGATCGGCCTGCACGGCGTCGAGGATCTCGGCATCGCAGCCGAAGTTCGGCATCTCCCAGGGCACGCGGCCCAGCGCGTCGGCCTGGGTGCGGGTGGCCGCGGCACGCGCAGCGACCGGTTTGCGGGGGTCGTTCACCGCCAGCAGGCGGTTCTGCGCATCGATCTCCCAGTACCAGTCGGCAGCGATCGCGAGCAGCCCCGCGAAGCGCTGCTCGCGTTCGTCGGCGTCGCGCCGATGCCGCGCGGCCACCGTGGAGAAGGCCCAGCCGACGGCCAGGCCGACCCCGATGACCAGCCACTGCATTGCCAGCGGCGGCGCCACCGAGTCCGGCAACACCCGCGTGCCGGCCCAGGGGAAAGCCGCGGGGGCCAGCGCCAGCGCGCCCGTGCCGAGCAGCGCCGCAGCCGCCACCGCCAGCGCACTCGCTGCGCCCGCCACCAGCCAGGCCAGCGCCACCAGCAGTCCGAACACGCCCAGCCCCGGCGCCGCCGGACCGGCGCCGGTGGCGCCCACGGTGAGCGTGACGATGACGATGGCGCCGATGAACGACAGCGTGGCAGCACGCGCGCGCCACGCCGGCGCCAGTCGGGCGCCGCTGGCTGCGGCCAGCGCCGACAACAAGGCCCACAGCGCGCAGCCGCCGGCCAGTGGCAGCACCGAGGCCGGCGGCAGGCTCGGCACAGGCGGCCTGGGCCACAGCGCGATGCACAGTGCCGCGCTGGCG
Source organism: Rubrivivax sp. (assembly GCA_031400795.1). Classification (GTDB taxonomy): domain Bacteria; phylum Pseudomonadota; class Gammaproteobacteria; order Burkholderiales; family Burkholderiaceae_C; genus Rubrivivax. The sequence continues at coordinate 6,338 of JANNQO010000411.1, forward strand.
CCGAGCAAGGCGCAGGTCCACAGGCAACGCTGCGCCAGCGCCGCACCCGGGCGCAGCGCCTGGTCGCGCCGATCTTTCGGCGACAAAGGCACGAATTCGGCCTGCGTGAGCGGCGCGCCGCGCTCGTCGTCGGCGCCGTCGATCAAGGTCGTGTCGATGTCGGGCGCGGCCAGCTTGGGCATGGCGAGATGTCAGCCCGGAGTGCGCGCCTGCTGCAAGGTCGCACGCGTGGCCAGTGCCACTTCGCGCGCGGCAACAGCAAAGTCCGCGCCGCGGCTGGCGTAGAGCACGGCGCGCGACGAGCTGACCACGATCGGTGCGCTTTCGCGCCAGGCAGCACGCACGGTGGACTGCGCATCGCCGCCCTGTGCGCCGATGCCCGGAATCAACAGCGGCAGCGTCGGCGCCAGTTCGCGCACGCGGGCCAGCTCGTGCGGGTAGGTGGCACCCACCACCAGCCCGAGCCGGCCGTCGCGGTTCCACGGCCCGGCCGCCAGGCGCGCGATGTGCTCGAACAGCGGCTCGCCGCTGGCCAGGCGCTGCGCCTGCAGATCGCTGCCCCCGGGGTTGGAGGTGCGGCACAGCAGGAACAGGCCGCGGCCTTCGTGGCGCAAGTAGGGCTCGATCGAATCGAAGCCCATGAAAGGCGACAGCGTCAGCGCGTCGGCGTCGTAGCGTTCGAAGGCTTCGCGAGCGTACTGCTCGGCGGTGGCGCCGATGTCGCCGCGCTTGGCGTCCAGGATCACCGGCACGTGCGGCGCGATGCGGCGCAGCGTGGTCATCAGCCGTTCGAGCTGGTCCTCGGCGCGCTGCGCGGCGAAGTAGGCGATCTGCGGCTTGAAGGCGATGACGAGGTCTCGGGTGGCCTCCGCGATGGCGGCGCAGAAATCGTGGATGCGCGACGCATCGCCCTGCCACGCGCCCGGGAAGCGCGCGGGTTCGGGGTCGAGGCCCACGCACAGCATCGATCGGTTCGTCTGCTGCGCCGCAGCGAGCTGCTCGGCAAACGGCGGTCGATTCACTGCCAGCCTCGCGCCAGCTTCTCGGCCAGGCCGGTGTAGGTGGCCGGCGTCAGCGCCAGCAGCCTGGCCTTGTCGGGCTCGGGCAGCGGCAGCGCGGCGATGAAGCTGTGCATCAGTTCGCGCGTCATCGGCTTGCCTTGCGTGAAGCGCTTCAGCTGCTCGTACGGATCAGGCAGGCCGTGACAGCGCATCACCGTCTGCACCGGCTCGGCCAGCACTTCCCAGGCGGCGTCGAGGTCGTCGGCGAGCGCCTGCGCGTTGACTTCGAGCTTGTCCATGCCGCGCGCCAGGTTCTCCCAACCGAGCAGCGAATGGCCGAGCGCCACGCCCATGTTGCGCAGCACGGTGCTGTCGGTCAGGTCGCGCTGCCAGCGGCTGATCGGCAACTTGTGGCTCATGTGCGAGAGCAGCGCGTTGGCCAGGCCGAAGTTGCCCTCGGCGTTTTCGAAGTCGATCGGGTTCACCTTGTGCGGCATGGTGGAGGAGCCCACCTCGCCGGCCGTCACGCGCTGCTTGAAATAACCCAGCGACACGTAGCCCCAGACATCGCGCGCCCAGTCGATGAGGATCGTGTTCGCGCGCGCCACCGCATCGAACAGCTCGGCCATGTAGTCGTGCGGCTCGATCTGGATGGTCAGCGGGTTGAAGACCAGGCCGAGGCTTTGTTCGACCACACGCCGGCTGAAGGCTTCCCAGTCGACATCCGGACAGGCCGCGACATGCGCGTTGTAGTTGCCCACCGCGCCGTTCATCTTGGCCAGCAGCGGCACGGCGGCGAAACGCGCGCGTGCCGCGGCCAGGCGCGCCGCGACGTTGGCCACTTCCTTGCCCAGCGTGGTCGGGCTTGCCGTCTGGCCATGCGTGCGGCTGAGCATCGGCTGCGCGGCCTGCGAGCGCGCCAGCGCGGCCAGCCGCACGAGCAGCGCGTCGAGCGCGGGCAGCAGCACCTCGTCGCGCGCCGCACGCAGCATCAGCGCGTGGCTCGTGTTGTTGATGTCTTCGCTGGTGCAGGCGAAGTGCACGAACTCGGCGGCGCGTTTGAGTTCGGCCTGGCCCGCGAAGCGCTGCTTGATCCAGTACTCGACCGCCTTCACGTCGTGATTCGTGGTCTTCTCGATCTGCTTGATGGCTTCGGCGTCGGATTCCGAGAAGCGGCCCACCAGTTCGTGCAGGCGCTCGCGCGCTCCCGCAGACAGCGGCGCGAACTCGGCCAGCCCGGCATCCGACAGTGCGATGAACCATTCCACCTCGACCTGCACACGCCGGTGCATCAGCCCGAACTCCGACAGCAGCGGCCGCAGCGCGGCCACCTTGGCGGCGTAGCGGCCGTCCAGCGGCGACAAGGCGAACAACGAAGTCATCGACAGGGGTGCCACAGCGGCGCGTTTGAAGGGTGCAAACGAAGCCGGTTGCAGCCGGGGGAGATGGGCCATTCTAGGCAGCGGCTGAACCACAATCGCGGCACCTATCCCCCAACCCATTGTCCGAGGAGCTCTCATGACGATTGCCCGCCGTACCCTGCTCGCTGCTTCTGCCCTGGCCGTCTCAGGACCGGTCTTTGCACAAGCCAAGCTGAAAGTCGCCGCGATCTACACCGTGCCGGTCGAGCAGCAATGGGTGAGCCGCATCGACAAGGCGCTGAAAGCCGCCGTGGCGCGCGGCGAGATCGAGTACGTGTTCAGCGAGAACGTCGCCAACGCCGACTACGAGCGCGTGATGCGCCAGTACGCCGAAGGTGGGCACCGGCTGGTCGTCGGCGAATCGTTCGCGGTGGAAGCTGCCGCGCGCAAGGTGGCCAAGGACTACCCGAAAGTGCACTTCCTGATGGGCAGCTCGGGCCAGCCGCAGGCGCCGAATTTCGCCGTCTTCGACAACTTCATCCAGGAGCCGGCCTACCTCACCGGCATGATCGCCGGCGGCCTGAGCAAGAGCAACAAGATCGGCATGGTCGGCGGCTACTCGATCCCCGAGGTGAACCGGCTGATGCATGCCTTCATGGCCGGGGCGAAGGAAGTCAACCCGAAGGTCGAGTTCATGGTCAGCTTCATCAACAGCTGGTTCGACCCGCCGAAAGCCAAGGAAGCCGCTTTCGCGATGATCGACAAGGGCGCCGACGTGATGTATGCCGAGCGCTTCGGCGTCAGCGACGCGGCCAAGGAGCGCAAGATTCTCGCCATCGGCAACGTCATCGACACGCAGGACAAGTACCCCGACACGGTGGCCGCCTCGGCGCTGTGGCACATGGAGCCGACCATCGAGCGCGCGCTGAAGGCCGTCAAGGACGGCAGCTTCAAGGCCGAGGACTACGGCTCCTATTCGATGATGAAGCACAAGGGCTCGTCGCTGGCGCCGCTGGGCACGTTCGAGAAGAAGATCCCCGCAGACCTCGTGGCCAAGGTGCGCGCGAAAGAAAAGGCCATCCTCGACGGCAAGTTCAGCGTGAAGGTCGACGACACGCAGCCCAAGGGCACGGCGAAGTAGCGAAATCGGCGGCGCTCGAGCCCAGGCTGCTGCCCGGCGTGACGATCGACTTGAGCGGCTTCTTCAGCTGAAAAACGCCCACACCCCCACCACCACCAGCGCCAGCGAGACGATCACCAGGTAGGTGAACCCGATCAGCGCCGCGCGAGCGAGCGTGCTGAACCAGCCGCCACCGTAGACCCGCTTGGCGGCGATCAGCGTGTAAACCGGCACGACCAGCGCCATCGCCGCGGCCACGGCGCCCCACGGCACCAAGGCCAGCGCCAGCGCCGCGAACCAGAAGCTGTGCACGTGCAGCGCGTACACGAGATGCTCGGTGTAGCGCATGCGTCGGCCGAGGTAGGCGATCTGGTGCAGCAGCGCGAACAGCGGCACGAGCAGGAACATCGCCGTGCCGACGTGCCCGATGAAACGCTCGGGCAGCCGCTTCATGTCGCGTGCCAGGCTCTTCGCGTCCAGGTCCAGCCGCGCCGACAGCCGCGTGCACAGCCAGGCCGGCAGATCGTTGCAGTAGAACTTGCCGTCCTTCATGCCGGCGTCGCGGCCTGCGCCGAGTTCGATCAGGGTGACGTTGCTCGCACTCTCGCCGGCGTCGAAGGCCAGCTCGCTGCCCACCTTCATGTCGGAGGGCAAGAAGAGCCGCATCAGCAGCAGCGTCAGCAGGCTGATCGTGATGTACAGCCGCAGCGGCAGCACGTAGTGTTTGCGTTTGCCGGCGCGGTAGCGGCGCGTCAATTCACCGGGCTTGAAGAGCAGCAGCGCCAGCGTGCGCCACAGCGCGCCTTCGGTGGAGAAGTACGCGCCGCCGAACTGTTGTGCGAACTCCATGAACTTGGGCGGCAGCAGGTTCGTCTCTTGCCCGCAGCGGCCGCAAAAGCGCGGGCGTGGATCGGCCAGCGGCGCGCCGCAGTTCAGGCAATCGCGCGGCAGGGCCGCCGGTGGCATGGTCATGGATCGCGAGCATAGCGAGCCGGGCGGCAGGCCCTGCGGGCGGCTCGCCGCCCTGGCCTTGCAGGCCGCCGGCGCACAATGCATCGCCATGCCCTGCATCGCCGTGCTGCGCTGAAAGAGTCCAACATGATCGAGCTCGAGAACGTCAGCAAGTGGTACGGCGCCTTCCAGGTGCTGAAGGATTGCACGACGCGCGTGGCCAAAGGCGAGGTGGTGGTGGTGTGCGGCCCGTCGGGCTCGGGCAAGTCGACGCTCATCAAGACCGTCAACGCGCTGGAGCCGTTCCAGCAAGGCACGATCCATGTCGATGGCGTGTCGGTGGGCGCGCCGGGCATCGATCTGCCCAAGCTGCGCGCGCGCATCGGCATGGTGTTCCAGAACTTCGAGCTGTTCCCGCATTTGTCGGTCACGCGCAACCTCGCGCTGGCGCAGGTCAAGGTACTGAAACGCTCGGAAGACGAAGCCGTGCAGCGCGGCCTGAAGCTGCTCGACCGCGTCGGGCTGCTCGCGCAACAAGACAAGTTCCCCGGGCAGCTTTCCGGCGGCCAGCAGCAGCGCGTGGCGATCGCGCGTGCGCTGGCGATGGACCCGATCGCGATGCTCTTCGACGAGCCGACTTCGGCGCTCGACCCGGAGATGATCAACGAGGTGCTCGACGTGATGGTGGCGCTGGCGCAGGACGGCATGACGATGATGGTGGTCACGCACGAGATGGGTTTTGCGCGCAAGGTGGCGGGCCGGGTGATCTTCATGGATCGCGGCGAGATCGTCGAAGACGCGAAGAAGGATGACTTCTTCGGCAGCCCGCGCTCGGAGCGCGCGCAAACCTTCCTCTCCAAAATCCTGCACCATTGACCTCACCCGCGCTGCGCCTGCAAGGCATCAGCAAGCGCTTCGGCGCTCTGCTGGCCAACGATGGCATCACGCTGGAGCTGGCGCCGGGCGAGGTGCTCGGGCTGCTCGGCGAGAACGGTGCCGGCAAGAGCACGTTGATGGCCATCCTGTTTGGCCACTATGTCGCCGATGCCGGTGACGTGGAAGTCTTCGGCGAGCGGCTGCCGCCGGGCGAGCCGAAGGCGGCGCTGGCCGCGGGCATCGGCATGGTGCACCAGCACTTCACGCTCGCCGACAACCTCTCGGTGCTCGACAACGTGATGCTCGGCACCGAGCCGCTGACGGCCTGGCGCTCGCGGCGCGGCCAGGCGCGCGAGCGCTTGCTGGAAGCGGCGCGCCGATTCGGCCTGCACGTCGAGCCCGACGCGCGCGTGGCCGATCTGTCGGTGGGCGAGCGCCAGCGTGTGGAGATCCTGAAAGCGCTGGTGCAGATCGGCCGCAAGCGCGGCGCGCGCATCCTGATCCTCGACGAACCCACCGCGGTGCTCACGCCGCAGGAGAGCGAGGCCCTCTTCGCGACACTCCAGCAGATGGTCGCCGCGGGCTTGGCCATCATCTTCATCAGCCACAAGCTCGACGAAGTGCTGCGCGTGGCGAATCGAATTGCCGTGCTGCGCGCCGGACGGCTGGTGGCGATGTTGCCGCGCGAGGGCGCGGACCGGGCCCAACTCGCCGAGGCGATGGTCGGCCGCGCCGTGGTGCCCCCGAGCAAGCAGCCGGCCGCGTTGGGCGAGGTGGTGCTGCAGCTCGACCAGGTGCGTGTGGGCGCGCAGCGTGGGCTGCTCGATGGCGTGAGCCTGTCGCTGCGCGCCGGCGAAGTGCTGGCCATCGCCGGTGTGGCCGGCAACGGGCAGCAGACCCTGGCCGAGCTGCTGTGCGGCCAGCGCGGCACCGATGCCGGGTCGTTGACGGTCGATGGCCGCGCGTTGCCGCCGCGCCCGCGCCACTGGGTGCGCCACGGCGTGGCGCGGGTGCCCGAAGACCGCCAGTCGCTGGGCGTGGTGGGCGACCTGGCGCTGTGGGAGAACGCGGTCATCGAGCGCCACACCGAGCCGGCGTTTTCGCGCAGCGGCTTCCTGCGCCGCGCTGCCGCGATGGATTTCGCGCGCCGCCTCGTCGAGGATTTCGACGTGCGCGGCACCGAGGCAGGTGGCGTGCACACGCGCACCGCTTCGCTGTCGGGCGGCAACATGCAGAAGTTGATCCTCGGGCGTGTGCTGGCCGGCCAGCGCCCGCGTCTCATCGTCGCGAATCAGCCGACCTGGGGGCTGGACGTGGGCGCCGTGGCCTATGTGCACCAGCAGCTGCTCGATGCGTGCGCGGCCGGTGCGGCGATGCTGCTGATCAGCGAAGACCTCGACGAAATCTTCGCGCTGGCGGATCGCATTGCGGTGCTGCACCGTGGCCGGCTCGGCGCGGCGCGCTCGCGCTCGGCGTGGACGCTGGCCGAGATCGGCCTGGCGATGGCCGGCGGCACACGCGCATGAAGTTCAGCCTCGAGCCGCGCAGCGAGGTTTCCCGCGCCGCCTGGGTCGTCGCGCCGCTGGCCGCGGTGGCCTTCACGCTCTTGGTCACCTCGCTGCTCGTCGCCTGGGCCGGCGCGCCGGTCGGGCAGGCCTGGGTGCTGCTGCTGCAAGGCGGCTTCGGCTCGCGCTTCGCCCTCACTGAAACGCTGACGCGCGCCACCCCGCTCATCCTCACCGGCCTGGCGGCGGCGGTGGCGTTTCGCGCGCGGCTCTTCAACATCGGCGCCGAAGGGCAGCTGTACGCCGGCGCGATGGCCGCGGTGGCGGTCGGCGGGCTGCATGGCGGCACGGGCCTGGCGCTGCCGCCCTGGCTGGTGTTTCCGCTGATGATCGCCGCGGCCATGGTGGCCGGCGCGCTGCTGCTGCTCGTGCCGGCGTGGTTGAAGACGCGGCTGCAGGTCGACGAGGTGGTGACCACGCTGCTCTTGAACTTCATCGTGCTGCTGGGCGTTTCGGCGCTGCTCGACGGTGCGATGAAAGACCCCGCCGCGATGGGCTGGCCGCAGAGCGTGGCCTTGCAGGAAGCGCTGCAACTGGACAAGCTGATCGAGCGCAGCCGCGTGCACACCGGCCTGATCGCTGCGCTGATGCTGTCGGTGCTGATCTGGGCGCTGATGCGCTTCACCGGCATCGGCTTTCGCATCCGCGCGGTGGGCGCGAATGCCCGCGCCGCGGCCTTCGCGGGCCTGCCGGTGCCCCGGGTGATGGCCCAGGTGGCGCTGCTGTCGGGCGCGCTGGCCGGCCTGGCCGGCGCGCTGGAGGTCGCCGGGCGCAGTGGCTACGTCACGCTGGACATGAGCCCGGGCTACGGTTACACGGGCATCGTCATCGCGATGCTGGCGATGCTGCACCCGCTGGCGGTGGTCGCCGCCGCGGTGTTCGTGGCCGGCATGCTGGTCGGTGCCGACGGCATGAGCCGCGCGGTGGCTGTGCCGACCTACATCGCCGATGTCATCGTCGCGGTGGCCTTGATCGCGATGCTGGTGGCGACGCTGTTCACGCAGGTGCGGCTGCGTTGGCGAAGGGTATGAGCGAAACCTTCGAGCTCTTGCTGTCGGCGCCCTTCTGGGTCGCCGTGCTGCGCATCGCCACGCCGCTGATCATCGGCACGCTGGGCGTGCTGCTGTGCGAGCGTGCCGGGGTGTTGAACCTGGGCATCGAAGGCATCATGGTCGCGGGTGCTTTCAGCGGCTGGCTCACGGTGTACCTGGGCGGTGGACTGTGGCTCGGGGTGGCGGTGGCAGCCCTCGTCGGCATGGCCTTCGGACTGCTGCACGGGCTGCTGGCGGTGAGCCTGGCGCTGTCACAGCATGTGGCGGGGCTGGGCATCACGCTGCTGGCGACGAGCCTCGCGAGCTACGCCTACCGCGTCAGTTTTCCGAAGGTCGACAGCCCACCGACGATCCAGCCCTTCGCGCCGATGAGTGGGCTGCCGCTGCCGCTGCTCGATCAACTCACGCCGTTGACCTTGCTGGCGCTGTTGCTCGTGCCCGTGATTGGCTGGCTGCTGTACCGCACGCCGCTGGGCCTGGCGCTGCGCGCGGTGGGCGAGAACCCGGCCGCCGCCGAAGGCCAGGGCCTGAGCGTGGCCGGCCTGCGCATCGGCGCGGTGGTGGCCGGCTCGGCACTGATGGCGGTGGCCGGCGCGTTTCTCACGCTGGCCGCCTTCAACGCCTTCTACTTCAACATGGTCAACGGGCGCGGCTGGGTGTGCGTGGCGCTGGTCGTGTTCGCCTCGTGGCAGCCGGGCAAGGCGCTGCTCGGGGCGCTGCTGTTCGCTTTCTTCGATGCACTGCAGCTGCGCTTGCAGCAAGCCGGTGGCGGTGTCTTCGGCATCGAGCTGCCGTATCAGGTGTACCTGATGCTGCCCTACGCGATGGCCATCGTGGCGCTGGTGCTGGTGGCGCGACGCGCGGCGTACCCGCAGGCGCTGATGAAGCCCTATCGGCGCGGCGAACGCTGAGCCGGAACGAGTGTCGCCAGCGCCACCCCCGACAGCACCACCAGCGAGGCGATCGTCAGGCGCAGCGACAGCGCCTCGCCGAGCAGCAGCACGCCCAGCAGCGCGGCGAGCACCGGCACGCACAGCTGCACCGTGGCGGCAGTGGCGGCGCGGATCGACGGCAGCACCGAGTACCAGATCGCGTAGCCCGCGCCAGAAGCCAACGCGCCCGAGGCGATCGCCGCCAGCGCCCCACCCGCATCGATCGCCGCGCCGCGCCACAGCAGCGCACTCATCGCCAGCGCCGGCAACAGCGCATAGACGAAGTTGCC
>JANNQO010000412.1:0-9180 GCA_031400795.1 Rubrivivax sp.
GCGCCCGGTGGCCACGGTGGTCATCATCATTTCGTTGATGGCGCTGGGCCTGCTCGCGCTGAAGAAGCTGCGCGTGAACCAGATTCCGGACATCGAGCAGCCGGTGCTGGTGGTGAACATCGCCTACCCGGGTGCCTCGCCGGAGACCGTCGAGCGCGAGGTCGTCAGCCGCATCGAAAAGGCGCTGCAAAGCATCTCCGGCGTCGACCAGACACGCGCCACCGCCAACGAAGGCAACGCGCGCTTCGTGCTCTTCTTCAACTTCGACAAGCACATGGTCGAGGCCGCCGACGAGGTGCGCAACGCGATCGGTTCGGTGCGCCACAAGCTGCCCACCGAGATCCGCGAGCCGGTGCTGCAGCGCATGGACCCGGCGGCGCAGCCGATCATGCAGCTGGCCTTGTCGTCGAAGTCGCAAAGCCACGCCGAGATCTCGCGCCTGGCGGAAGACAAGCTCGCCGATCGCTTCCGCGCCATCAAGGGCGTCGCGATCGTCACCGTCAACGGTGCGCTGCGGCGCGAGCTGACGGTGTTGCTGCGCGCCGAGAAGCTGCGCGAGTTCAACGTCTCGGTGGGCGAGGTGGTGACGGCGCTGCGCAACCAGAACGCCACCTCGCCGGTGGGCAAGGTGCGCGGCACGCTGGAAGACCAGAGCATCCGGCTGGTCGGCCGCATCGAGTCGCCGGCCGAGTTCGAGCAGGTGGTGATCAAGCGCCGCGGCAACGAGGTCATCCGCCTGGCGCAAGTGGCCTCGGTGGCTGACGGCTTCGCCGAGCTGTCGGGTTTTTCGGTGCGCAACGGTTACCCCAACGTCGGGCTCGCGGTGACACGTTCGCGTGAGGCGAGCACGGTGTCTGTGGCCGGCGACGTGCGCAAGACGGTCGACGAGATGAAGAAGACCTTGCCCGCCGGCACCACGCTCGAAGTCACGCAGGACGGCGGCAAGGACGCGCAAAGCAGCCTGAACAACGTCATCGAAGCGCTGGCTTTCGGCGCGATGCTGACGGTGCTCGTGGTCTACGTGTTCCTGAACTCGTGGCGCTCCACGCTGATCACCGCGTTGTCGCTGCCGACCTCGGTGATCGCGGCCTTCATCGCGGTGTGGCTGTGCGGTTTCACGCTGAACTTCATGAGCCTGCTCGGCCTGTCGCTGGCCATCGGCGTGCTGATCGACGACGCCATCGTGGTGCGCGAGAACATCGTGCGCCACATGGAGCGCGGCGAAGACCGGCGCACGGCGGCGCTGAACGGCACCGCCGAGATCGGCCTGGCGGTGGCGGCCACCACGTTTTCCATCGTCGCCGTGTTCGTGCCGGTGGCCTTCATGCCGGGTGTCTCGGGCGAATGGTTCCGGCCGTTCGGCATCACCGTGGTGGCTTCGGTGCTGGTCAGCCTGTTCATCTCGTTCACGCTCGACCCGATGCTCTCGGCCTATTGGGGCGACCCGCCGGACCAGCATCTGCAACCGCGGCGCGGCGTGAGCAAACTGCTGGCACGCTTCAACACCTGGTTCGACCACCAGGCCGACCGCTACGGCCGCCTCATCGCCTGGGCGTTGCACCACCGGCGCTGGATGGCCACGTTCGCGGTGCTGAGCTTCGCGGCGGCCATCGGCTTGCAGATGAAGTTCGGCGGATCGAGTTTCCTGCCGCAGTCCGACAACGGTTTGCTCGCCATCGAAGTGCGAACGCCGTCGTCGAGCAGCCTGGACTATTCGCGGCTGAAGGTCGAAGCGGCGGCGGCGTTGGCGCGCCAGATGCCCGAGGTGGTGGCGACCAATAGCACCGTCAACGCCGGCGGCGGTCGTGTCTACGTCGACCTGGGCAAGGCCAAGACGCGCAAACGCGACGCCAAGGCCATCGCGGTCGAACTGCGCAGCAAGGTGGCGCGCCTGGTGGGCGCCGAATACGCGGTGCTCGACGACATCAACAACGGCGTGCAGAAGCCCGTGCAGATCCGCTTCACCGGGCCCGAATCGCGCAAGCTGCTGGAGCTGACGAACCAGTTCATGGCGCAGCTGCGCCAGGTGAAGGGTGCGGTCGATGTGGGCTTGTCGGAGCAGGACCCGCAGGACGAGCTGAAGATCGAACTCGACCGCGGCCTGGCCAACAACCTCGGCATCTCGGTGGCAGACGCTGCGCAGGCGCTGCGCGTGGCTTTCGCCGGCGTCGAGGTGGGCGACTGGATCGACCCCACCGGCGAGGCGCGTGATGTGGCCGTGCGCTTGCACCCCGACGACCGCGTCGACGCTAGCAACATCGAGCGTCTGCCGATCGCCGTGGCCGGCAGCAACCGCATGGTGCCACTGGAGCAGATCGCCACCGTGACGATGGGCAAGGGCCCCTCGCAGATCCAGCATGCCGATGGCAAACGCACCATCGCGGTGGCCGCCAACGTGCAGGGGCGCAGCCCCGGTGAAGTGACCGCCGAGGCGCTGAAGCTGGCGCGCGCGCTGCCGTTCCCGCCCGGCTACGGCATCGAGCTCGCGGGCGCCTCGCGCGACCAGGAAGCGGTGTTCGGCGAGATGTTCACCGCGCTGATCATGGGCATCGCGCTGATGTACCTGATCCTGGTGATGCAGTTCGGCTCGTTCAGCGCGCCGCTGCCGGTGATGCTGTCCTTGCCGCTGTCGCTGATCGGCGTGGTGCTGGCGCTGCTGGCCACCGGCGGCACGTTGAACCTGATGAGTTTCATCGGCGTGATCATGCTGATGGGGCTGGTGGCGAAAAACGCGATCCTGCTGCTCGACGCGGCGCGGGTGCTCGAGGGCGAAGGCATGCCACGCGAGGAGGCGTTGATGGCCGCCGGCCGCAAGCGCCTGCGCCCGATCCTGATGACGACTTTCGCGCTCATCGCCGGCATGCTGCCGGTGGCCATCGGCCTGGGCGACGGTGCCGAGTTCTACCGGCCGATGGCGGTGGCGATCATCGGCGGCACCATCACCTCGACGTTTCTGACGCTGCTCGTCATCCCGAGCTTCTACGATTCGATCGAGATCGCGCGCGACCGCATGCTGGCGAAGTTCCAGCGTCGCCAGCAGCGCTGGGGTGCGGCGCTGTCGTTCCTGTTGACCTTGATCGAAGCGGTGCTGGCGCTGCTGCTGGTGCGATTCGTGTGGCGGCTGCTGGCTCGGCTTGCCGCCCGTGTGTTCAGGGGCCGGCCGCCAGAGGTGGTGCCGGCAGGTGACTGAGCGAAAGCCGCTGCTCTCAGCGGTCGCCGCGCCGCGCGTGGCTCCACAGGGCCGCGGCGCCGGCCAGTGCCATCAACAACACCAACACTCCCGCGCTGCGCACCGACCATCCGGCCACGCCAGGTGACGCCGGTCCGCCGCCGCCCGCCACCAGGTAGAGCCGCCCGAGCTCTTGGCCGCCGGCGGCCACCGACAGCATGCGCGCCGAGGTCTGCAGCGCCTGCGGTACCGCAGTGCCCACCGGCAGGCGCGGCGTCACGCCGGATTGCGCCACCACTTGGCCGCGCGCGTTGCTGACCACCGCCGCGCCGAAGTGGCCGATCAGCGCGTGCTGGCTGAGCGACTCCTGCAATTCGCCGTAGTCTCCGCCCATCAGGGTATTGGCGAGACTGCTCACCAGCACGCTGTCATTGACTTCGCCCAGGCGTTGCAATTCGGCCTGTTGGGCGGCCAGCCGCCGGTCCACCAGCGACGCACCGGCCGTTGTCAGCCACAGGCCGACCAGCGCGCACAGCGCCAGGCAGACCAGCGCCACGGTCAGGCGCGGCGCCAAGGATCCACGCGCACGGCGTTCGACCTGGTTCCAGCCCTCGCTCGTGCGGCGCCCGACGCCGCTGGCCTCGATCTCGGTGGCCAGCCAGCGATCGCACACCAGGCGCACCGCGGCGACATCGAAGTCGCTGGCGGCGCTGCGGCCTTCGACATGGTGCACCTGCGCCACCAGCGCGATGCGCTCGTCGAGCAGCCACACGTAGACCCAGCGCCGCGGGCTGAGCATGCGCGCGTGGACGCGCTGCGGGTCGCCTTCGGCCAGGCCGGCCAGCAACTGGCCCACGCCGGGCACTGTGTTCTCCAGCGATTGATCGCTGCCCGAGCCGCCGGCCAGGCCCCAGTCACTCATCCAGCGGCTGGCCAGCGGCGCGTGCGTGCGCATCTCGACCAGTACGGCGCGACAACTGTCCGCACCGAGCCGGCGCCACAGCGGCACCAAGGCGGGGTCCGGCGCACCGCCGCTGCCGGCCGGCAGCGACGGCATAAAGCTCGTCGAGCCGTGCTCGGGGACAGGCATCGGGGCCGACCGGTCGTTCATGCTCAGCGCGTCACGCCCATCGCCCGCCGGGTCGGCGCGACGAAGGGATCGAGCTCGCGCAGGATGGCGTCGTCGGCATCGACGAAGCCTCCCAGCCCGGTGGCTCGCGCGAATGCGGCGCCGTCTTCCTTGTCGGCGAAGAGTTCGCGCAGCTGGCCGCGCAGACGCTCGGCCCGCGCGCGATCGAGCTTGGGATTGGCCACCCAGATGAAGTTCGGGATGCGCGCGAAGACCTCGACGATCTTCAGCCGCGACGCTTCATCGGGCGGCAGCGCGCGGTATTCGCCGTTGCTCATGATGCCGGCCACCGCCTCGCCGGTGAGCAGGATGCGGCCCGCGCCCATGTCGGTACGCGCGCCTTTGATTTCATAGTCGCGGCCGGGTTCGAGGTTCTGGCCGCGCAGCCATTGCTGGCCGTACGTTGCCAACAACGATTGCGGGTTGGCGAAGACCACCGCCTTGCCGGCCACCTCGCGCGCGCTGGTCACGCCGCCTTCTGCCGGCGTGACGAACAGCGCGCCGATGCGCGGCTCGTACATGCCCAGCGGCACCCAGCCGCGGTCGAGCTGAGCGACACGCGCGAAATTGGGTGCGGCCACCGCCACGTCGACCTCGCCGGCCATCATCAGGTCGAAGAAGGCCTTGAAATTCGCCGGCACGGTGAAGCGCACCTTCGGGCCGCTGCCACGCTCGAGGTAACGTTTGAGGTGATCGTATTGCACCATCAGCGCCGCGGCACCGATGTTGGGCAGCAGGCCGATGTTCAGCGGCTCCTCGGGTGCCGCCGCGACTGGAGGTGGCGCGGGTGGCGCTGCGGGCGCGGCTGCCGGCGCCGGTTTCGCCGCGGGCGCGGCAGCCGGCGCCGCCGCCTTGGCCAAGGCCGGCGCGCCGGCCGAAACTGCGCGCAGGTAACGCGCGCCGCCCGCCTCGCTGACCAGCTCGAGCTTCATGCCCACGGTGATCAGATCGGGATTGGCGATGTTGCTGCGCTGCGCATCGTAGAGCTTGCGCCAGGTGCGTGCGTCGCCGGTGTAGCGCGCGGCGATCTGCGACAGCGTGTCGCCGCGCTGCACGATCACCGTCTCGGAGGGCGCCTGCGCAAGCGCCGCGCCGGCCAGCGCAGCGGTCAGCGCCACGCAGGCAATGGGCCGGCGCAAGCCAGGCCGAACATCGGAATGGACCATGGGAGACTTCCTCGGCAGTTGGGGCGGCTCGACGCGAGGAGCCACCTCCGATTTTGTAAGCAGATGCTCGACGACTATAGGACGATTTCGACCGCTCAGGCGACGCGCCCGAACCACAACACCGACAAGCCCGCCGCCAGCACAGTGAGCAGTGCGCCGATCGCGGCAAGCATGGCGGTGACCTCGGTCTGCATGCGCTCGACGACCATGCGCGACGACAAGCCCTCGTAGACCTTCTTCAGGTCGTCGGCGGTGCCGGCGTAGAAGTACTCGCCATGGGTGAGCACGCTGACGTTCTTCAGCGTCTCTTCGTCCAGGCGCACGCGCATGCTCCAGCCTTCGAAGCCGATGATCTCGCCGCTGGTCGTGCCGATGCCGACCGTGTAGACCTTGATGCCGCGCTCGGCGGCCATCTTCGCGGCGTCCAGCGGATCCGGGCCGGTCGTGCGCTGGCCGTCGGTGAGCATGATGATCGCCGCCGACGCGTAGCTGCCCGGCGGCACCGCAGTGAACTTCTTCTCGTCCTTCTTCTCGTTGATCGGCTTGCCGGGGAAGTTGCGCTGCCCGGTGACATGCTGGATCTCGATGCCATGGTCGGGGAACAGCGTGGCCAGCGACAGGATGATGCCGCTGCCGGTGGCGGTGCCGCGTTGCAGCTGGAAGCGGTCGATCGCGGCGATCACGTCTTCGCGGCTGGTGGTGGGCGCCTGCACCACCGCGGCTGTGCCGGCAAACGAGATCACGCCCACGCGGACCTCGCGCGGCAGGTTGGTGACGAAGGACTTGGCCGCTTCCTGCGAGGCCACCAGCCGGTTCGGTTTCACGTCTTCGGCGCGCATGCTGCCCGAGACATCCATCGCCAGGATGATGGTGCGCTCGGCCAGCGGCAGCGTCAGCACCGCCACCGGGCGCGCGATGCCCAGCAGCAGCGCGGCCAGCGCCAGCAGCAGCAGAATCGGCGGCAGATGACGCCGCCAATGCGGGCCGCCGGCGCTGGCCAGCTTGGCGACGTTGATGCTGGCCAGGCGCACCGTGGTCTTGCGCTTGCGTTTGAGCAGCCAAAGATACGCCAGCACCAGCAGCGGCAGCGCGGCCAGCAGCCACAACATCGAAGGCCACAGGAAAGTCATGCCGCCGCCTTGGCTGAAGAGGTGGATTCGGCGCGCTTGAACTGTGCCGGGAAGCGCACCGGCGTCTTCAGTCGCGCGCGTTGGCGGCGCAGGTCGGCAAAGCGCAGCATCGCGTCGAGCAACTCGTCATCGGTGGCCAGTTCCAGCGCATCGGCGCCGGACTGGCCCAGGGCCTCGCGCAAGCCCGCTTCCTGCTGCTCGGCGATGGCCGAGTAGCGCGCTCGGAACTGCGGGTCGGCGGCGTCGATGAACAGCTGCTCGCCGGTTTCGGCGTCTTCCAGCGTCACGAAGCCGACATCGGGCAGCGCCATCTCCAGCGGGTCGAGCAGGCGCACGGCCACCACGTCGTGGCGCCGCGACAGCCGCGCCAATCCGTCTTGCCAGCCCGGCGCGCTGATGAAATCGCTGACCACGATGACCAGCGACCGGCGCTTGATGATGCCCTCGCCGGCCTTCACCAGCTCGGCCAAGCTGGTGCCCGCGCTGCCGGTGGAATTCGGCCGCGGCGCGCGCATGCGCTGCAGCAGGTTCAGCACATGCAACCGCGTGCTGGCCGGCGGCAGCATGCCGCAGATGCCGCGGTCATAGAACAGCGCGCCGACCCGATTGCCGTGGCGCGTGATGACACGCGCCAGCGTGGCGACGAAGGCGGTGGAGACGGCCAGCTTGGTGACATCGCCCGAGCCGAAGTCGACGCTGCCCGAGAGGTCGAGCAGGAACCAGGTGGTGAGGTCGCGGTCCTCGAGGAACAGGCGCACATACGGCTGCTGCAAGCGCGCAGTAACGTTCCAGTCGATGTGGCGCACGTCGTCGTGCAACTGGTACTCGCGCAGGTCGGCCAGGTCGACGCCGGCGCCCCGCATCAGCGTGCGCCAGTCGCCTTGCAGCAAGCCGTCCATGCGGCGGATCACCGTCCACTCCAGTCGCCGCAGCAACTGGTCGGAACTGGCCAGGGATTCGGACCGATTCATCGCGGCAGCGGGGCTTGCAGCACCTTCTCGGGCGCGGCCACCTTGGACATCACCATCTTCACGATCTGGTCGGCGCTGATGCCTTCGGCCAGCGCCTCGTAGCTCAGCACCAGGCGGTGCCGCATCACGTCGGCTACCAGTGCGGTGACGTCCTCGGGCAGCGCGTAACGTCGCCCGCGCAGCATGGCCAGCGCCCGTGCGCCTTCGATCATGCCGATGGTGGCGCGGGGGCTGGCGCCATAGGTCAGGTACTTGGCGATGTCGGCGAGTTCGTACTTGCCGGGGTTGCGCGTGGCGCTGACCAGCTTCACCGCGTACTGGATCAGCGATGGATCGACGTAGACCTCGCGGCACTGGCGCTGCAGCAGCGCCAGCGCATGCGTGTCGGCCACGGCATTCACCTCGATGGCCGGGCCGGTGACACGTTCGACGATGACGAATTCTTCTTCTTCGCTGGGGTAGTCGACCAGCACCTTCATCATGAAACGGTCGACCTGCGCCTCGGGCAAGGGGTAGGTGCCTTCGGTCTCGATCGGGTTCTGCGTGGCCATCACGACGAAGGGGTCGGGCACCTTGTGCGTCTCGCCGGCGATCGTCACCTGGCGCTCCTGCATCACTTCGAGCAGCGCGCTTTGCACCTTGGCCGGCGCGCGGTTGATCTCGTCGGCCAGCAGCAGGTTGGCGAATACCGGCCCGAGCGCGGTGCCGAACTCGCCGGTCTTCTGGTTGTAGATGCGCGTGCCCACCAGGTCGGCGGGCACCAGGTCGGGCGTGAACTGGATGCGCTTGAAGCTGCCGCGCACGGTGCGCGCCAGGGTCTTCACGGTCAGCGTCTTGGCCAGCCCGGGCACGCCTTCGACGAGCAGGTGGCCTTGCGCCAGCATCCCCACCAGCACGCGTTCGAGGAAGCGGTCCTGGCCGACCACGACACGCTTCACCTCGTAGAGGATGCGTTCCATCATCGTGGCGGTGGTGGCGGCGTCTGCTTGCATGGATCGTTGGCTTTCGTGGATCAGAACGGCGGCATGCCTGCCGCCGAGGCGGCGTTTTCGATCGGCACCGCGAACCCGATGCCGATGAAGGTGCGTTGCTCGGAAGGGTTCAGGATCGCGGTGACGATGCCCACCACATGCCCGTCCATGGTGACCAGCGGCCCGCCGGAATTTCCCGGGTTGGCGGCGGCGTCGAACTGGATCAGGTTGGACAGGGTCTTTTCGCCCTCGGGCGAGCGGAACTCGCGCTTCAGCCCCGAGACCACGCCGTAGCTCACCGAAGGCCCGATGCCGAACGGGTGGCCGACGGCGATGACATGGTCGCCGGGCCGCAGGTCGGAGGTGGAGCGCATGGTGGCGGCTTCGAGGTCGACGGGCAGGCTCTGCGCCTTCAGCACCGCCAGGTCGTTCTCGGGCTGCGCGCCGATGATGCTGGCTTCCGACTCGTGCCCGTTGGCGAAGCGCACCTTGATCTTCTTGCTGCCCCAGACCACATGCAGGTTGGTGAGGATGGTGCCGTTGTCGATGATCACCACGCCGGTGCCCAGGCTGCGGTCCATCGCGCGCTTCTCGGGCTTCTCGTCGTCGTTTTCGTTTTCGTCCATCAAGCCGACCACGCGCAC
>JANNQO010000413.1:0-2158 GCA_031400795.1 Rubrivivax sp.
CGGCGCGCTCGACGCGCAAACCCGCACCGTGATGCAGGAAGAGCTGCTGCGCGTCGGCCGCGCCAACCCGCGCACGGTGATGTTCATCACCCACGCGGTCGATGAGGCGGTTTATCTCGCCGACCGGGTGGTGGTGATGTCCCGCCGCCCCGGCACGATCAAGGAAATCATCGACGTCAAGCCGGTGCGCGACGCCGAAGATTGGCAGAAGTACGAGCGCATCGAAGACGTGATGGATCTCGAGTCCTTCGTCCACCTGCGCACCAAGATCTGGCGCCTGCTGCGCGAGCAGCATGGGCCGGGCGATCATTGAGCATTTTTCAACCGAACCCCCACTGGAGCCGACACCATGATGATGACGATGCGCAATTCACTGGCCACCGCCTTGTTCGGCATGGTCGCCCTGGGCGCCACGGCGCAGGACCTGAAGGAAGTCCGGATCAGCTCGCAGCCCGCGCTGCTCGGCTCGGTGCCGTTCACGCTGGCCGAAGAAAAGGGCTGGTGGAAGGAGGTCGGCCTGAAGGTCACGATCACCAACTTCCCTGCCGGCGCACCGCAGATCGCGGCCAGCAAGAGCTGGGACGTCGGTTATACCGGCGCTGTGCCGGCAGTCCTGGGTGCAGTGCGGTTCAACCTGCACACCTTCGCCTTCAGCGACGACCAGTCGGCCACCAACGCGCTGTATGTGCGTGGGGCGAACGCCGATGCCATCGTCAAGACCCCGGCCTCTCTCAAAGGCGGCACGGTGTTCCTGACCGGCAACTCCACGGTCGATCTCGCTGCGCGCTCCTGCATGCAGAAGTTCGGGCTCGCCAAGGGTGACGTGACCGTGCGCTCGATGGGCCAGGCCGAGATCATTGCAGCCATGAGTTCCGGCAGCGCCGATGTCGGTGGCTTGTGGGCTCCCAACACCTACACAGTCGAAGAAAAGGCCGGCGCCAAGCTGCTGTGTTCAGGCAAGGATGCCGGTGTCGTGATCCCCGGCAATCTGGTGGTCCGCGCCGACTGGGCCAAGGAGAACCCACAACTCGTGGCCAAGTTCCTGGCCGTCTATTTGCGTGCGCAGCGTGTCATGGCTGCCAACCGCAAGGACGCCGTGGCGGTGATGAAGCGCCACTACGACGTCGGCGGCGTCAACATCTCGGAGGCCGCGATGAACAAGGAGTTCGACCTGCGCCCGACCTTCGACCTCGCCGGCCAGCTGGCGATGTTCAACCGCGGAGCGCAACCCTCGCGCGGCGACACCACGATGAACACCATCGCCGCGTTCATGAAGGAAGTGGGCTCGCTGCGCGCCGACGAGGCGCTGCCCGACCCGAAGAGCTACGTCACCGACGAGTACCTCAAGCTGATCGACAAGGATCCGGTGCTCAAGGCCTTCGCCAGCCGCAGCAACTGAACCCGCGCGACGCGCGCAGCACCGGCGCCGCGGCCCGGGTGCGCGCGGAGCGCTCTTCGCAACATCACCAGCGAGAGGGCCCCGCATGGCCACCACCTACCTCAAGAAGGCCAGCCCGCCGCAGCAGGCCATCGACACCGCCACCGGCGACACGGTGCGCACGATGCTGGCCGACATCCAGCGCGGCGGCGCCGAGGCGGTTCGCCGCTACGCCCGCGACCTGGACGGCTACAGCGGCGAGATCGTGCTTGGCGACGCAGACTTCGCCGCGGCCGAGAAGGCCCTGACGCCGGGCATCAAGGACGACCTGCGCTTCGCGCGCGACCGCGTGCAGGACTTCGCGCGCCGGCAGCGCGAGTCGATGCAGGAGTTCAGGGCCGAGCTGTTGCCCGGACTGACCGTCGGCCAGCGCCTGATCCCTTGCAACACCGCGGGCTGCTACGTGCCCGGCGGCCGCTACGCTCATGCTGCCAGCGCCATCATGAGCGTGGGCACGGCACAGGTGGCGGGTGTGAAGCACATCGTGGCCACCTCGCCGGCGACGCGGGACCACGGCGTGCACCCCGGCATCCTGTACACGATGAAGCTGTGCGGTGCGCACACCGTGCTGGCGCTGGGCGGCGTGCAGGCCATCGCCGCACTCGCCTACGGCACCTTCAGCGGCCACGAGGCCGACATCATCGTCGGCCCCGGCAACCGCTTCGTCGCCGAGGCCAAGCGCATGCTGTTCGGCCGCGTCGGCATCGACGTGGTGGCCGG
>JANNQO010000414.1:0-13143 GCA_031400795.1 Rubrivivax sp.
AGCTGCCCGCGCGCGGCACGCCCAGGCGCAGGCCTGCATGCACCACCGGCGCAAAGTTGCACACCACCAGCAGCGGCGTGCTGCCCTCGGCGCCATGGCGAACGAAAGCGAGCAGGCAGCGCCGCGCGTCTTCGTGGTCGATCCACTCGAAGCCATGGCCGCCGAAGTCATGCTGCCACAGCGCGGGCGAGGTGCGGTACAGCGCGTTCAGATCGCGAACCAGAGCCTGCACGCCCGCATGCAGCGGATGTTCGAGCAGGTGCCAGTCGAGCGACGCGTCGTGGTTCCACTCGCGGGATTGTGCGAACTCGCCGCCCATGAAGAGCAGTTTTTTGCCCGGGTGCGCCCACATGAAACCGTAGTAGGCGCGCAGGTTGGCGAAGCGCTGCCAGTCGTCGCCGGGCATCTTGGCCAGCAGCGAGCCCTTGCCGTGCACCACCTCGTCGTGCGACAGCGGCAGCACGAAGTTTTCGTGGAAGGCGTAGACCAGACCGAAGGTCATCTCGCCGTGGTGGTAGGGCCGGTGGATCGGGTCGTGCGCCATGTACTGCAGCGTGTCGTGCATCCAGCCCATGTTCCACTTGTAGTGGAAGCCCAGGCCGCCGAGGTAGGTGGGGCGCGAGACGGACGGGAAGGCGGTGGATTCTTCGGCCAGCGTCACCGCGTCGGGGCGTTCGCTGCCCACCACCTCGTTGATGCGCTTGAGCAGCGAGATCGCTTCCAGGTTCTCGCGCCCACCGTGCACGTTGGGCAGCCACTCGCCGCTCTTGCGGCTGTAGTCGCGGTAGAGCATCGAGGCCACCGCGTCGACACGCAGCCCGTCGATGCCAAATCGTTCGAGCCAATGCAGCGCGCTGCCGACCAGGAAGCCGCGCACCTCGGTGCGGCCGAAGTTGTAGATCAGCGTGTTCCAGTCGTTGTGGAAGCCTTCGCGCCGATCGGCGTACTCGTACAGGTGCGTGCCGTCGAACTGCGCCAGGCCAAAAGCATCGGTCGGGAAGTGCGCGGGCACCCAATCCAGCAGCACGCCGATGCCCGCGGCATGGGCGCGCTCGACGAAACGGGTCAGGCCCGCGGGCTCGCCGAAGCGCGCGCTGGGCGCGTACAGGCCCAGCGTCTGGTAGCCCCAGGAGCCATCGAACGGGTGTTCGCTGACGGGCAGCAGCTCGAGGTGCGTGAACCCCATCTGCTGCGCGTAAGGCACCAGTTGATCGGCGAGTTCGTCCCAGTTCAGCCAGCGGTCGCCTTCCTCGGGCTTGCGCCGCCACGACGACAGATGCACCTCGTAGATCGACATCGGCGCGTTCAACGCGTTGGCGGCACGACGCGCGGGCGAGGGCTCGACACGCGGCGCGGGCGCGGTGACGATGCTCGCGGTGGCAGGCCGCAGCTCGGCCTGGCGTGCGCAGGGGTCCGCCTTCTGCGGCAACAGGCGGCCATCGCGGTCGAGCAACTCGAACTTGTAGCGCGCGCCCGCGCCCACGCCGGGCAGGAACAGCTCCCACACGCCGCACTCGCGGCGCAGGCGCATCGGGTGGCGTCGCCCGTCCCAGACATTGAAGTCGCCGACCACGCTGACGCGCGACGCGTTCGGCGCCCACACCGCGAACACCGTGCCCACCACGCCGTCGATCGTGCGCAGGTTGGCGCCCAGCACCTCGGCCGGCCGCAGGTGCGAGCCTTCGGCGAGCAGCCACACGTCCATCTCGGGAAGCAACGCGCCGAAGCGATACGGATCGTCGATCAGCGAGGTATTGCCGTCGCGCCAGAGCACCTGGAGGCGGTAGGTGATGTCGGTCTTCAGCGAGCCTTCGAAGAAGCCGTCTTCATCCAGCAGGGTCAGCTCGACGAGTTTCTTGCCAGCCGCATCCACCGCCTGCACCGCCGCCGCTTCGGGCATGAACACGCGCAGCCAGCGCCGCCCCTTGTCGGCCACGTGCAAGCCGAGCACTGCGAACGCATCGTCGTGCCGGCCCTCGCAAATGCGCCGGATTTCGTCCAGCGGCAAGCCGCTCAGCCGCGCGGTTTTAGTCGCCACACGCGCTCCGCATAGTCCGCAATCGTGCGGTCGGTGGAGAACAGGCCCATGCCGGCCACGTTCAGGATCGCCATGCGGGCCCAGGCTGCGGGCTGGCGGTACAGCGCGTTGACACGCGATTGCGCCGCCAGGTAGCTGTCGAAATCGGCGAGCAGCATGTAGTGGTCACCACCCCACAGCAGCGAATCGACGAGCGCGCGGTAACGTCCCGGCTCGTCGACCGAAAATCCGCCGCCGCCGATCGCATCGAGCGCGGTCTTCAACTTCGGATGGTTCTCGTAGATGGCCATCGGCTGGTAGCCCGCCGCACGCCGTGCCGCCACTTCCGCCGTGGACAGGCCGAAGATGAAGATGTTCTGATCGCCCACCTGCTGGCGGATCTCGATGTTCGCGCCGTCGTCGGTGCCGATGGTCAGCGCCCCGTTCATCGTCAGCTTCATGTTGCCGGTGCCCGAGGCTTCGGTGCCGGCGGTGGAGATCTGCTGCGACAGGTCGGCGCCGGGCATGATGGTCTCGGCCACCGAGACGCCGTAGTTCGGCACGAAGACCAGCTTCAGGCGCCCGTGCAAACGTGGGTCGTGGTTGATGACCTGGCCGACATCGTGGATCAGCCGGATGATGGATTTGGCCGTGACGTAGCTCGACGCCGCCTTGCCCGCGATGACCACGGTCCGCGGCACCCAGTCTTCATGCGGCGCGGCGAGCATCGCCTGGTAGCGGGCCACCACTTGCAGCACATTCAGCAATTGCCGCTTGTATTCGTGGATGCGCTTGACCTGCACGTCGAACAGGCTCGTCGGGTTCACCAACAGACCGGTGGTGCGCTCGATGAGACGTGCCAGGCGCTGCTTGTTGGCCAGCTTCACTGCGCTGAACTGTGCGACGAAGCGGGCGTCATCGGCGAGCGCGCGCAGCCTTGCCAGCTCGGCCAGGTTCAGGCGCCACGCGCTGCCGATGCGCTCGTCCAGCAGCGCCGCAAGCGCGGGGTTGGCCTGCGCCAGCCAGCGCCGCGGCGTCACGCCGTTGGTGATGTTGATGAAGCGATCGGGCCACAGCGCAGCGAAGTCGGCGAAGATGGTCTGCACGAGCAGCTGCGAATGCAGCGCCGAGACGCCGTTCACGCGCTGGCTGCCGACGATCGACAGGTGCGCCATGCGCACGCGCTTGTCGCCGCTTTCGTCGATCAGCGACAGCCGGCGCAGGAAATGGTCGTCGCCCGGGCGCTGGGCTGCAGCCTGCGTCAGGAACTCGAGGTTGATGCGGTAGATGATCTGCAGGTGGCGCGGCAGCACGCGCTGCATCAGCGCCACCGGCCAGGTCTCCAGTGCCTCGGGCATCAGCGTGTGATTCGTGTAGCTGAAGACCTGTGTCGTGATCGCCCAGGCCGCGGCCCAGGCCATGCCGTGCACGTCGACCAACAGGCGCATGCACTCGGCCACACCGATCGCCGGGTGCGTGTCGTTGAGATGGATCGCAACATGGGTGGCCAGGTTGTCGAGCCGCCCATGCTCGACCAGATGCCGCGCGAAGATGTCCTGCAACGACGCGCAGGAGAAGAAGTACTCCTGGCGCAGCCGCAGCTCGCGGCCGGCCTCGGTGGCGTCGTTCGGGTAGAGCACCCACGAGATGTTCTCGAACTGGTTCTTGAACTCGGCGGCACGCGCGTAGTCGCCGCTGTTGAAGGCAGCCAGGTCGATGAACGCCGGGGCCACCGCGCGCCACAGCCGCAGGGTGCTGATCCACTCGGTGCCATGGCCGGGCACGACCATGTCGTAGGCCTTGGCATTGACCTCGGCCGATGGCCGCCACACCTCGGGCTGCCCCGGCAGTGCGGCCGGCTCGACATGGCCGCCGAAGTGCACGCGATAGCTCACCGCGGCGCGCGGAAACTCCCAGGGCGTGCCGTCTTCGAGCCAGGGGTCGGGGTGTTCCACCTGTCGTCCGCCGTGGATGCTCTGCGCGAACATGCCGAATTCGTAGCGGATGCCGTAGCCGAACGACGGCAGTTCGAGCGTCGCCATCGAATCGAGAAAACACGCCGCCAGGCGCCCCAGGCCGCCGTTGCCCAGAGCGGCATCGGGCTCCAGCGCCGCGAGTTCCTCGAGCTGCATGGCGCGCGAGCGCGCCGCCTCGCTGGCCGGGCCGCGCAGGCCCAGCGCATCGAGCGCGTTGCCCATCGTGCGCCCCATCAGGAACTCCATCGACAGGTAGTAGACGCGCCGTGCCTTGGCTTGCCGGTCGCGCTGCTGGCTGGCCACCCAACGCCGCGCCAGCTGCGCCCGCGCCAGCTGCGCCACGGCGTTCATCATCTCGGTGGGCGTGGCGGTGGCGGGTTCGGCCGCCACCGTGGCGAGCAGGTGTTCTTCGATGGCCGGGGGGATAGTGGCAACCGGCATGGACAGCGAGGCGTCGTTGGGCATCATCGCGGGAAGTGTGGACGACGGTGACAAGCAGCGTCAACCAAAAGTTCGACTCTCAGTCTGTAGTCTGATTACAGTTCTGACGTGAGCTCATAGGTAAGCTGCTATAGGCGCTCGACTGAATCTGGTGTAATTTTCTTGCAACGACCAACGCCGCGAGCCGGCCAGGAGGCACCATGCAACCGATCGCTCTGGCCCAGGGCCTGGACTTGCCGCGCCGCGCCGTGGCGCTGGTACTGGCCGGTGGGCGCGGCAGCCGGCTGAAGAACCTCACCGACCGGCGCGCCAAGCCCGCGGTGTACTTCGGCGGCAAGTTCCGCATCATCGATTTCGCGCTCTCCAACTGCCTGAACTCGGGCATCCGCCGCATCGGCGTGATCACGCAGTACAAGAGCCACAGCCTGTTGCGCCACCTGCAACGCGGCTGGGCGTTCCTGAAGTCGGAAGTCAACGAGTTCGTCGACCTGCTGCCGGCGCAGCAGCGGCTGGACGAAGAGAGCTGGTACCGCGGCACGGCCGATGCGGTCTATCAGAACCAGGACATCCTGGACAGCTACCACGCCGAATACGTGGTCGTGCTGGCCGGCGACCACATCTACAAGATGAACTACGCGCTGATGCTGGCCGACCACGTGGCCATGTCGAAGGTGTTCGGCTGCGAGTGCACGGTCGGTTGTATCGAAGTGCCACGCAGCGAGGCCAGCGCTTTCGGCGTGATGGCCATCGACGACGAGCGGCGCATCATTGACTTCGTCGAGAAGCCCGCCGATCCGCCGGCCATGCCCGGCAAGCCCGACAGCGCACTGGCCAGCATGGGCATCTACATCTTCAACGCCAAGCTGCTTTACGCCGAGCTCCAGCGCGACATGGCCGACCCCGCGTCGAGCCACGACTTCGGCAAGGACATCATCCCCAAGCTCGTGCGCGACGGCAAAGCCGCGGCGCACCCGTTCCAGCTCAGCTGTGTGGGCGCCAAGGATGGCCAGGAGCCCTATTGGCGCGATGTCGGGACGATCGACGCGTACTGGGACGCCAACATCGACCTCACCGCCACCGAGCCACTGCTCAACCTGTACGACACCGAATGGCCGATCTGGACCTACCAGCAGCAGTTGCCGCCGGCCAAGTTCGTGCACAACCAGGAGGATCGGCGCGGCATGGCCATCGAATCGATGGTCTCGGGCGGCTGCATCGTCTCGGGCTCCGTGTTCCGCTCGCTGCTGTTTTCGCAGGTGCGTGTGCACTCGTACGCCAAGGTCAACTGGTCGGTGCTGCTGCCGGCTGTGGAGGTGGGGCGCCACGCCCGCCTGACACGCACGGTGGTCGACCGGAATTGCGAGATTCCCGACAGGATGGTGATCGGTGAAGATGCCATTGCCGACGCTAAACGCTTCTTCCGCACCGAAAGCGGCATCACGCTGGTGACACGCGACATGCTGCTTGCGCTGAAGTAGAGGCGCTGGTGAAGGCCTTGAAGATTCTGCATGTAGCCGCGGAGATTTACCCGCTGGTGAAGACCGGCGGGCTGGCCGATGTGGTGGCCGCGCTGCCGGTGGCACAGGCTGCGGCCGGCGACGACGTGCGGCTGCTCTTGCCCGGCTACCCGGCCATTCTGGACGCGGTGCAGCGCCAGCGTCCGGTGGTGGAGATCGGCGCCTGCTTCGGCGCGCTGCGCGTGCGGCTGCTCTCGGCGCGGCTGCCGCAGACCGGGCTGGCCTGTTATCTGATCGACGCGCCGTGGCTGTACCGCCGCCCCGGCGGGCCTTATCAAGCCAGCGACGGCGAAGCCTGGGGCGACAACGTGCAGCGTTTCGGCCTGCTCGGCTGGGTGGCCGCGCACCTGGCCGCGGGCGACGCCGACAACGCCTGGTCGCCCGACATCGTGCACGCCCACGATTGGCACGCGGCGCTGGCCTGCGCCTACCTCGACCACCGCGCCGCCATCGCACGTGCTTCGGTGTTCACGGTGCACAACCTGGCCTTCCAGGGACTCTTCCCGATGCAGGACGCCGGGCTGCTCGGGCTGCCGGCGAGCCTGATGTCGCCGGCCGGGCTGGAGTACCACGGCCAGCTCAGCTTCATGAAAGCGGGGCTGAAGTTCGCCGACAAGATCACCACCGTGAGCCCGAGCTACGCGCGCGAGATCGCCACGCACGAGTTCGGTGCCGGCCTGGACGGCGTGATCCGCGAGCGCGGCAGCGATGTCAGCGGCATCCTGAACGGCATCGACGAAGAGGTCTGGAATCCGGTTGCCGACCCTTCGATCGCCACGCGCTTCGACGCCGAGCGCCTGCAAGGCAAGGCCGAGTGCCGCGGCGCGCTGCAGCGCGAGATGGGGCTGCAGATCGACGGCGAGGCGCTGCTGCTCACGGTGGTGAGCCGGCTCACCTCGCAAAAGGGCATGGACCTGGTGCTCGCGGCCGTGCCCGATCTGGTCAGGCGCGGCGTGCAATTCGCAATCCAGGGCACCGGCGACAGCGCGCTGGAAGCCGCTTTTCGCATCGCCGAGCAGGCGCACGCGGGGCGCGTGGCGGTGCACATCGGCTACGACGAAGCGCGCGCGCACCGGCTCATCGCCGGCGCAGACGTGATCGCCGTGCCCTCGCGCTTCGAGCCTTGTGGCCTGACGCAGATGTACGGGCTGCGCTATGGCACGCTGCCGATCGTGCGCCGCGTCGGCGGGCTGGCCGACACGGTGGTCAACGCCACGCCGCCCGCGTTGGCGGCCGGTCAGGCCACCGGCTTCGTGTTTGATTCGGCCACACCCGCCGCGCTGCAAGGCGCCGTGCAGTCAGCCCTGGCGCTGAAGCGTGATGCGCCGGCCTGGCAAGGCCTGATGCGCGCGGGCATGGGACAGGATTTCGCCTGGACCGGGCCCGCGCGAAAGTACCGCGCGCTCTACGACGTCGCGCTGGCGGCGCTCACGAGCAAGGCAGGTTGACCAGGCAACCCGGGCAGAAGACGCTGAACCAGCGTCCGCCGTGGCCATGCGTGCCGCCGCTGTTGTCCAGCATGCCGTCGAGCCAGTTCGCGAACGACGGGCCTGCCGAGGTCTCGTTGTAGTAGTTGTCGTCGCGCAGCAGCGTGTGGTAGCCGCCGTCGGCCAGGTAGAAGCGGTAGTTGTCGACGCGGCGTGCGTCGGAGACCAGTTGCCGGCTCATCTGCTGGTACCAGTCGATGGCCGGATTGGGGCAGCTGCCACCCGGCGGGTAGAAGGTCTTGATGACGCTGTAGAAGCCGATCTGCACCTCGTCGAATTGCGTCGTGAATTGCGCCAGCTTGGCGTGCGGCTGGCCTTGAGCCGCGCGTCGCATCAACTCGGGGCCGGGGACCAGCGACGCGTCGCGGCCGAACACCCAGGGTGCGAGCTGCGGGTTCCACG
The DNA here is from genome assembly GCA_031400795.1 of Rubrivivax sp. Classification (GTDB taxonomy): domain Bacteria; phylum Pseudomonadota; class Gammaproteobacteria; order Burkholderiales; family Burkholderiaceae_C; genus Rubrivivax. The sequence continues at coordinate 7,841 of JANNQO010000414.1, forward strand.
ACAGGCGGCCCGGTTCGCTGGTGTCGAAGGTCTCGGTGGTCACGCCCTGGCTGGCGTCGGCCAATACGAACAAGCGGGCCTGCGGGAAGGCGCGGCCGATCCAGGGCGAGTTCGCAGTCGCTCCATAGCCGCCGGCGCTGACACCGGTGACGAGCACCTTCTTCGGCTTGTCGAAGTTCTTCTTCATCCACTCCAGAACGACCCTAAAGTTGTCGAAGCCGCGGTGCTGGATGGTGATCGGCGTGCCGGGCGGCAGCGGGAACACCGGGTGGCCCACGCTCGTGTAGGTCTTGGTCGCCGATCCGGTGTGGATGTCGCCGGTGCAATAGGGGATGTAGACCATGTCCCAGTCGCGCACCGCGTTGGCGCTGTTGTCGGTGCGGAAGATGCCGCCGATGGTGGCCGGGTCGGTGCCCGGCGGCACCTGCGGCACGAAGAACTGCGGCACCGAGGCCGGCAGGCCGGCGATCGGGAAGGTGCAGCTCAGGTTGTCCCAACAAGCGCCGCCGCCTTCGAAGTAGACGACCAGGTTCTTCGACGAGCCTTTGCGGGCCCAGAAGCTGAAGCGTGGATCGGTACCCGGATAGCCCGAGCAGGTGGCTGCGTAGGTCTTGCCGCCGACCGTGACGGGGGGCGGGCTGTCGATCTTCGTCCAGGTGGGCGGCGCGCGGTGCTCGACTTGCGCCATCGATGTGGCGCAGAAAAAGGCGGCTGCGGGAAGCAGGCCGCGCAGCAAGGCTGCGATCTTGGTCATGCAATGGCTCCTCGGCTTCGTTGATGCATCAGCATGCACCGGCTTGCCGTGCCGCGCATACCGGGATTACGCGGCCTCTTCGAGCCTGCGGGTCATCCCCTCGTTGGGGGAGACGGGCGAGGCCGCGGCCCTTCTCGGGAAGCGCGCCGTCAGTTACAACATGTCGCAGATCGAAAACATCGGCACCCATGCCGAGCAAGAAGGGAGCGCCATGTCCATCTCCGAAGGCCTGTCCGATGTCGCTGGGTCGACGACGAGCAACGGCTGGTTGAACGTCAGCGGGTCGGTCTACGGCTTTGTCGATCCGTACTTCGATTCCGACTGGTACGTCACCTACCTGGTGGCGGGCGTCCAGTACTCGATTCAGATGCAGGGCCTGGCTTTCGACAGCTACCTGGTACTTCGAAACGCGAGCGGCACCGCACTGACGTTCGCGAACCGAAGCGGCATCAACCAGTCCGAGAACATCGTCTTCACACCCACGGTCTCGGGCGCGTACTACATCGATGCCCAGTCGTACTGGGCGAGCCCCTCCAACCGCGGTTTCTATACGGTCAGCCTGTCGTCCAACGCCAGAGACGACTTCGCCGGAAACACCTCCACGCCGAGCACGCTGGTGCTGGGTCAGCCACGCAGTGCCGTGCTGGAGAACCCGGCCGACGCCGACTGGCACCGCGTCGAACTGGTCGCCGGCAAGACCTACTCGATCCAGGCGACGGGCGCCTTGTCCAAAGGACTGATCAAGATCTTCGACAAGGACGCGATCGAGACCGGCGTCGCGGGCACGAGCCAGATCACCTTCAAGCCCGAGCGCAGCGGCGTCTACTTCGTCGAGATTTCCGGCGACAGACTGGCCGACGTGGGCGGCTATTCGGTGCTGGCGCGCGAGCTGCCGACCGTGAGCCTGGAGAGCGCCTCGTTCTGGGAGGGCGACGCGGCACGCACGACGGTGAACTTCGTGGTCCGGCTGTCGGCTGTTTCCAACGTCGACGTGAGCGTCCGAGTCGACTCCGCGGACCGCACCGCGTTCGCCGGATTCGACTATGTCGCGCTCGCTCGCACCATCGTCATCCCCGCGGGCCAGACATCGACATCGTTCGGTGTGCAGCTGATCGGCAACGATGACTGGCAGCCGCATCGTGTGTTCGAGCTCGCGTTGAGCAATGCCGTGAATGCGCAAGCCGCAGGCCTGGCCTGGGGCTACGTCAACGACGACGACGCGCCCGCGGAACTGAAGCTGCCCACCGACAGCCAGTTCGGATTTCAGTGGAACCTCTTCACCGTGCGCGCCGGATGGGCCTGGCAGCTGGCGACGGGTAAGGGCGTCAAGGTCGGCGTGTTCGATCAAGGAATCGACACCACGAACCCCGATTTGGCTGCCACCACGCGGCTGGATCTCGGCCGCAACGCCGGCAACCTCTCGAACGGCGGAACCCCGCAACGCAGCGATGACCTGCACGGCACCTTCGTCGCCGGCGTGATCGCGGCGGCGCGAGATGGCAAAGGCGTGGTGGGCATGGCGTACGACGCGCAGGTGGTGCCGATCTATTCGTCGCTGACCCTGGGGCCGAACTACCTCAAGGAAGTGAGCAACGCGTTCACCTACGCCAAATCGCTGGATGTGTTGAACAACTCCTGGGGTTTCGGCAACAAGCTGGCGACCGGCACCAATTGGGCGTTCATGGACGACGCCTCGCTACCCGACTTCGCACCGGCCTTCGCGGCGCTGAAAGACCTGGCAGCCAGCGGCCGCAAGGGCCTTGGAACGATCGTCGTGCAGTCGGCCGGCAACGGCTATTCCTTCGGCGACGACACGAACCTGCACAACTTCCAGAACAGCCGCTACGTCATCACGGTCGGCGCGACCGATTTCTTCGGTCGAGCGTCGACTTTCTCGACGACCGGCGCGTCGGTGCTCGTTTCGGCGCCCGGCGGCGGTGGCGCGGGCAGCTTCGACAGCATCCTCACGACCGACCGCACGGGTGCCGCCGGTGCGAGTACGAGCGACCTGGCCTGGGTGGACGGAACCTCGTTCTCGGCACCGCTGGTGTCGGGCATCGTCGCGCTGATGCTGGAGGTCAATCCCGGCCTGGGTTACCGCGACGTGCAGCAGATCCTCGCCTTCACCGCGCGCAAGACCGACATCGATCTCGGATCGTGGGCCACCAACGGCGCCGCCAACTGGAATGGTGGCGGCATGCACTTCAATTCGCTGACCCATGCCACCGGCTTCGGCCAGGTGGATGCGTTGGCCGCCGTGCGTTTGGCTGCCAGTTGGGACCAGCCTGCGCTGACCGTGGCGAACACCAAGGAGATCACCTCGACGAAGATCGTCAACACGGCCATTCCCGACAACTCGCCGACGCGCGGGGTGTTCAGCTCCATCGCTGTCACCGAGGCGATGGTCGTCGAGCGGGTCGATGTCAGGATCAACATCAAGCACACCTTCGTCGGTGATCTGTCGATCTTGTTGTCGTCCCCCTCGGGCACCACCAGCTTCCTGCTCTGGCGCCCGGCGCAGGGCGCTTTGAGTTCCTACGGCTCGTCGCAGGACGACATCCACTTCACCTTCGATACCGTCTTGAACTGGGGCGAAGACTCGGTGGGCAGCTGGGGCCTGGGCGTGTACGACAACGTCGCCGGCGACGTCGGACTGCTGGAGAACTGGAGCCTCACGCTGGTCGGCCGGCCGCAATCCAGGGACGATGTCTACGTCTACACCAACGAGTATCCCGACATGGTTGCCGCCGACCCGTCGCGCGCGATCCTGCGCGACGCCGACGGCGGCAACAACACGCTGAATGCGGCGGCGCTGGGCCTGGACAACCGCATCGACTTGAGCGGCCACACGCCGACGCTGCTCAACGGCACCGCGTTGACGATCGCCGCAGGTACGAAGGTCTCCGCCGCGATCGGCGGTGACGGCGACGATGTCCTGATCGCCGGTGATTTCGCGAGCAAGCTGCGTGGCATGGGTGGCGCCGACACGCTCAATGGCGGCGCCCGCAACGACTCGCTGGAGGGTGGCAAAGGGGCTGACCTGCTCTTCGGCAACCAGGGGATCGACACGGCGGTGTTCGGTGTGTCGAGGTCCTCGGCGACCATTACCAACATCGCAGGCGCATCGCCGTATCGGGTGGTTCGTTCCTCGCTGGAAGACCGCGACCAGCTGTACTCCATCGAGAGAATCGAATTCACGGACATCTCGATCGCTTTCGACCTGAGCGGAAACGCCGGATCGGTGGCGAAATTGATCGGAGCGCTGTTCGGGCCGGGCCGCCTCGGTGACGAAGCCTTCGTCGGCAGGTGGCTGGCACGCATGGATGCCGGCACCAGCTACGCCGATACGGTGGCCGCCGCGTTGGCGAGTTCGGACTTCGTCGCGCTGGCGGGTTCGCGGTCCAATGCCGCGTTCGTGAACCTCGTCTACAAGAACGTGGTGGGTGTCGCTCCGGACCAGGCCTCGCGAGACCACTTCGTCGGATGGCTCGATCGTGGCGAATACACGCAGGCCTCATTGGCCATGCTGGCCTGCGACATCGACATTAACGCCGCCCACATCGGCTTGACGGGCTTGATCGACAAAGGCTTGGAGTACCTGCCGCTCGAGGGCTGAGCCCTATCCCGACACTTTCAACCGCCCAAGGAGGCAACCATGTCGTCAATTCGCTCTCTCACGCTCGCCGCGGCCGTCGCCCTGTGCATGCTGGTCACCGGTTGCGCGAGCTTGCCCTCGCCGGAGGCGATGCGCGCCGAGGTGGCATCGTTTCAACTCCCGAAAACGCCTGAAGCCGGGAAGTCCATGGTCTACGTCGTGCGCCCGTCGGCGCTCGGCGGCCTGATCCGCTTCAACGTCTTCCTGAACGATCAGGAGGCGAGTTCCGAGATGGGGTTCACGAGAGGTTCCCAGTACATCTATTTCTCGGTTCCCCCTGGCAGCCACAGGATTTTCTCCAAGGCCGAGAACTGGGCCGAAGTGCCGATATCGGTCAACGCCGGTGACATCGTCTACATCCTTCAGGATCCCGGCATGGGGGTCATCATGGCTCGAAACAACTTGCAGAAGGTCGAGGACTATCAGGGCAAGTACCACGTCAAGAACCTCACGCTCGGAACCATCCTCAGCAGGTGACGGCTGAACTGGATCAGACCACCGGCGCGGCCGAGCAGCTGCTGCGAGACGGGAAGCGGGCCGAGGCGCGCACGATCTACCAGGGCCTGCTGCTGAAGGCGCCCGAGCATGTGCCCGCGCTGAACGGCTTGGGCCAGCTCGCCTGGCTGGAGGGCGAGCGCGAAGAGGCGCTGCGGCTGTGGCAGCGCTCGCTGGCGATCGATGCGGCGCAGCCGGGCATCCACGCCCACGCCGGTGCCGCACTGCGCCGCCTGGGCCATCCCGATCAGTCTTTGGCTTGCCACGACCGGGCGATCGCGCTGGCACCCCGTGAAGCCAGCTTCCACAACAACCGCGGCCTCGTGCTTCACGAGGGCTTGGGCAGGATGGCCGAGGCGCTGGCGAGCTTCGACACCGCGCTGGCCCTCGAGCCCGGCT
>JANNQO010000415.1:0-14220 GCA_031400795.1 Rubrivivax sp.
TGGTCGTTGGCCGGATCGCCGTGCGAGATGTCGCCGCCGATCGTGCCCTTGGCGCGCACCTGCGGGTCGGCGATCCAGCCGGCGCCTTCCACCAGCAGCGGCAGCTTGTCGGCCAGCAGCTTCGAGCGCAGCAGTTCAGCCTCGGTCGTCATCGCGCCGATGTGGATCTGATCGCCGACCTGCGCGATGCCGCGTAGCTCGGGGATGCGGGAGAGGTCGATCAGATGCGGCGGCGTCGCGAAGCGCAGCTTCATCATCGGCAACAGGCTGTGGCCGCCTGCGAGCAGCTTGGCCTCTGGGCCCAGGCTGCCGAGCAGGCGCAAGGCGTCTGGCACCGAGCGCGGGGCGTGGTAGTCGAATGCGGCGGGGATCATGGGCGCGGCCTCCTCGTGGACTGCCGGCGATCCTAACGAATGTGCAGTGCAACATGGCGGCGCGCTGCACGAATCACCGATGCGCGGGCCGGCAGCCCCGGGGTTTCAGCGGCTCAGCGCGCGTAGCCGGCTTCGCGCTGCGACCGCAAGGCCAGCACGAAAACCGTGTCGACCTCGGCGAGATAGCGGTACAGCGCCAGGTAGCCGCCCTGGCGGCGCCGGCCGATCACCAGCTCGCGCAAGCCGCGCTCGGCCGGGCGGCCGATCTCCGGGCTCAGGCGCAGGATGTCGATCGCGGCCAGGATCTCGGCGATGCGGGCCTGCGGGTCGGGCGACTCGTTGCCGACGAGGTGACCGAGGACGCGCTCGAAGTCGTCGCCGACTTCGGGCATCAGTTCGATGCGGGTGGCCAACGGCGCGCGCTATCGAGCCAGCTTGCGCGGTGCAGGCTTTTTCGGCCGCTGGCCCTTGGCACGGGCTTCGACGTAGCGCTTCATCGCGTCCCAGTCGATCGCCTGGCCCGAAGCCATGAACATGGCATAACGTGCCTCGGCCTCGTCGAAGAACTGCACCCGCCGTTCGGCCTGTTCTGCCCGCTCGGCGACAGCCTCGACGATGAACGCGTGCGTCGTCTTGCCTTCGCGCTCGGCGATGCGCGCCACGCGTTGGCGCAGATCGGGGTCCAGACGGACGGTGGTCGTGCTCATGGCGGTGAATGTAGCACGGTTGTGCTACATCCCCGCGTAGTTCGGCCCCCCGCCCCCTTCCGGCGTGACCCACACGATGTTCTGCGTCGGATCCTTGATGTCGCAAGTCTTGCAGTGCACGCAGTTCTGCGCGTTGATTACGAGGCGGCTGCTGGCATCGTTGTTCTCCACGAACTCGTAGACGCCGGCCGGGCAGTAGCGGCTCTCGGGGCCGGCGTACTTCGCCAGGTTCACCGCCACCGGCACCGTGGCGTCCTTCAGCGTCAGGTGCGCCGGCTGGTTCTCTTCGTGGTTCGTGTTGCTGATGAACACCGATGACAGGCGATCGAAGGTCAGCTTGCCGTCGGGCTTGGGGTAGACGATGCGCTCCACCTGTGCCGCGGCGTGCAGCCGCTCGTGGTCGGGCGTCTTGCGGTGGAGGGTCCACGGCGGGCTCTTCATGCCGAGCTTGGGCAGCAGCCACTGTTCGATGCCCGTCATCAGCGTGCCGATCGTGAAGCCTTGCTTGAACCACTGCTTGAAGTTGCGGCTGCCTTGCAGCTCCTCGTACAACCAGCTCTTCTCGAACGCCTCGGGGTAGGCCGCGAGTTCGTCGTGATGGCGCCCCGCCTTCAGCGCTGGCACGATCGCTTCGGCGGCGAGCATGCCGGTCTTGATCGCCGCGTGGCTGCCCTTGATGCGCGCCGCGTTCAGCGTGCCGGCGTCGCAGCCGACCAGCGCGCCGCCGGGGAACACCAGCTTTGGCAGCGAGAGGATGCCGCCGGCGGTGATAGCACGCGCGCCATAGCCGATGCGATTGCCGCCTTCGAGGTGCGCGCGGATGGCGGGGTGCGTCTTCCAGCGCTGCATCTCCTCGAACGGGCTGAGCCATGGGTTCTGGTAGTCCAGGCCCGTCACCATGCCCAGCGTGACGCGGTTGCCTTCCAGGTGGTAGAGGAAACCGCCGCCGTAGGTGTGCTCGTCCATCGGCCAGCCGGCGGTGTGCACCACCAAGCCTGGCTTGGCTTTGTCGGCAGGGATCTCCCACAGTTCCTTCACTCCCAGCGCGTAACTCTGCGGGTCGCGCCCTTCGTCGAGATGGAAGTGCGCGATGAGCTGCTTGCCCAGGTGACCGCGCGCACCCTCGGCGAACACGGTGTACTTGCCCACCAGTTCCATGCCGAGCTGGAAGCTGCCGTGCGGCTCGCCGTCCTTGCCGATGCCCTGGTTGCCCGTGGCCACACCGCGCACCGCACCTTGTTCGTCGTAGAGCACCTCAGCGGCAGTGAAGCCGGGGAAGATCTCCACGCCCAGCGCTTCGGCCGTGCTGCCGAGCCACTTGCACACCGCGCCCAGGCTGATGACGTAGTTGCCATCGTTGTGCAGGCAGGTCGGGATCAGCGCCTGCGGCACGCTGCGCGCCGCGGTGGCGCTCAGGAACAGCACCTCGTCTGCAGTGACGAGCTGATTCAACGGTGCGCCTTGTTCCTTCCAGTCGGGCAGCAGCTCGTTGATCGCGCGCGGGTCCATCACCGCGCCGGAGAGGATGTGTGCGCCGGGCTCGCTGCCCTTCTCGAGCACCACCACCGTAACGGTCGCATCGAACTGCTTCAGCCGGATCGCCGTGGCCAGCCCCGCGGGCCCGGCGCCGACGATCACCACGTCGTATTCCATCGCTTCGCGCGGGCCGTGTTGTTCGAGGATCTCTCGAGGCGTCATGACAGCCCCTCGCCCAACGGGTTCGTCGGTCGCCTCCGGCCGAGGGCGGCCCGGCGCTCGGCCCGCGCGGCGACTTGCATTCGCTTTCTCATCGGCATCTCACAGGTTGTCGGCGGATTTCATTCTAGGTCTGCGTGCTATCGTGAACCGGTGTGAGTCGGAGGGAGCTCTCCATGGCGTACGAGATCGATCTGGCCGGCCGTGTGGCCTTCGTCACCGGGGCTTCCAGCGGGCTTGGCGAGCAGTTCGCGCGCGCCTTGTCGCGGGCCGGCGCAGGGGTGGTACTGGCGGCGCGGCGCATCGAACGGCTGAAGACGCTGCGCGCCGAACTCGAAGGCGACGGCGGCGACGCGCACGTGGTCGGTCTGGACGTTACCGACCCCGACAGCATCAAGTCCGCCGTCGCCCACGCCGAGACCGAGATGGGCGCCATCGACATCCTCGTCAACAACTCCGGCGTGAGCACGACGCAAAAGCTCACCGACGTGAAGCCAGACGACTACGACTACGTGATGGGCACCAATACGCGCGGCGCCTTCTTCGTCGCGCAGGAGGTGGCCAAACGCATGATCGCGCGCAGCAAGGGTCAGGCGCCGGGCACGTTCACCGGCGGGCGTATCGTCAACGTGGCCTCGATGGCGGGGCTGCGCGTGCTCTCGCAGATCGGCGTCTACGCGATGAGCAAGGCCGCGGTGATCCACATGACCAAGGCGATGGCGCTGGAGTGGGGGCGCTTCGGCATCAATGTCAACGCGCTGTGCCCGGGGTACATCGGCACCGAGATCAACCAGGCGCATTGGCACACCGATGCCGGCCAGAAGCTGGTGCAGATGCTGCCGCGAAAGCGCATCGGCAAACCCGAAGACCTGGACGTGGTGCTGATGATGCTGTGCGCCAACCAGAGTCACTTCGTGAATGGTGCGGTCATCGCGGCAGACGACGGCTTCGGGGTCTAGACATGACGGCCCCGAGACGGCTTCGCCGTCGTCCCCCGAGGGGAGCGCGAGCCATTTGGGGCGGCACGGCGTGGCCCGCAATCTCATGCGGGTGCTGACGCCACTGGAGGCGCGCGTGCTCGGTGTGCTGATCGAGAAGCAGCACACGGTGCCCGACACCTACCCGCTCTCGCTGAACGCGCTGACGATGGGCTGCAACCAGAAGACGGCGCGCTCGCCGGTTGTCGAAGCCACCGAAGCCGAGGTGTTGACGGGAGTGGACGGACTGAAGGGTCTGTCGCTGGTCTTCGAAGGCAGCGGCAGCCGCGTCGTGAAGTTCGAGCACAACGCGGGCCGGGTGCTCGGCCTGCCCGGGCAGAGCGTGGCGCTGATCGCGGTGCTGATGCTGCGCGGCCCGCAGACGGCGGCCGAGTTGCGCGTGAATTGCGAGCGGCTGCACCGCTTCGCGGACATTTCGGCGGTGGAAGGCTTTCTGGAGGAACTCGCTGCGAAGGCCGCGCCGATGGTCATCAAGCTTGCGCGTGCACCTGGCTCGCGTGAGGCGCGCTGGGCGCAGCTGCTGTGCGGCGAGGTGGCGGGCGATGCGTTCGTCGCCGCGTCGCCGGGTGAGGGCGTGGCCGCCGGCGAGCTGGCGGCCCTGAAGGCGGAGCAGGCGCGCATGGCCGCCGAGCTCGACGCACTGCACGCGCTGGTGCACCGCATGGCCGGCGAGCTGGGCATGCCCACGAATAACGTTTGACCCGATGCGCTTTGAACTGCCCGCCAAGAAGAAGCTCGTGCACGAGCTGGTGATCCCCATCCGCTGGGGCGACATGGACCTGATGGGCCATGTCAACAACACCGTCTACTTCCGCTATTTCGCGTCGGCGCGCCTGGCCTGGCTGTTCGCGATCGGTGCGCCGCCCAATCCGCAAGGCGAAGGACCGGTGATTGTCAACGCGTTCTGCAATTTCATGCGCCAACTCGAGTTCCCCGGCGACCTGATCGCCCGCCACTACGTAGCCAACCCGGGTCGCAGCAGCTTCGATACCTACATCACGCTGGAGCGCAGCGACGAGCCAGGCGTGATCTCGGCCGAAGGCGGGTCGAAGACGGTGTGGACGGAAGCGCGAACGAAGAAGTCGGTGGCGTTGCCGGCGTGGTTGCGGGCGGTGATTGTTTGAGGGCAGCTGCGAGGGCGCGCATGTTGTTTATTAATTAGCTTCCCAACCCCGCAAGCGGGCCAGGCGTTCGTGAAGAAACGGGACTGCGCTACAAGGTGAACGGCGGCGCCGACATGACCGACCTACCATTGGTGCGAGCTTGAGCGAGCCCGTTAATCAGCATGGTCCGGGAATCGTCGGCGACAGTGGCGAGCGCAGCGATGCGCATCCCGTTTGTGAGATCGAGTCGAATTTCGACGTTTCCCATGGCGCTGCCGTTCATCAACGATGTTGGAGCAAGCCACATGGCAGTTCGCAAGCGAGAAGACGAGGTATTTCCCAATGCAATGCGGCCGGGATCGATGTCGGCGCAGCGAGTCACTGGGTGGCGGTGCCGCGGCACCTGACCGATGACCCGGTACGCGAGTTCGGTGCCATGACCGGTGACCTGAATGCGATGGCCGACTGGCTGATCGCGTGCGGTGTCGACACGGTGGCGCTGGAGTCCACTGGGGTGTACTGATCTGGAACATCAGACGGACTCGGCGACCGCGAGCTATCTTGGATCGGAGGCAGCCTGCCAGCACTTGGGGGAGTTCTTTTTCCACTGCTCCTGCACGAGCGGGTCGCTCTTGGGGTGCCGGGTATCCGGCGCGACCTTGCGCCAGCCGTGGCGCGCCAGCAGTCGATACACGACCGAATGCGTGACGGGGCGCCCCAGCCTCTGGGCCAGCGCAGCACGCAGCGGCCCGACAACCAGCATGCCGCCTTGGACCGACAGCTGCGCCCAAGGCCGCAGAAACTCTCGCTCCTCCTCGATGCTCATCGCTGCCCGGCGGCGACCACCCCATTGCGGATCCAGTTGTGCCGGGTGCGTCAGGCGCCTGCGCACCTTGGCCTGGTAACGGCTTACCGTCGCACGGCCGACTCCGAGCACGGTGGCTGTCTGCTCCAATGTCGCGTTCAGCAACGCCGGCATCAGTACAGCCTGCGCGCAGCGCAAGTCCTCTGCCGACTCCGCCCGCGCCACGAGTCTCTTGGCATGCTCGACAACCCTCACGTCCACCAGTCGCGGTCTCGCCATGGCCGCAGCAGCTTCTTGGTGCCGTGCTGATGCGGCCAATAGGTCTTCATGACCCTGGTGGGACTGTGTGCGAACTCGCTGCGCGCTGCCATGGTGTCTCCCTGGAAAGGCCTTGTTTTCTGGCTCTCAGCATGATACTGTTAATAAAAACAGTTATTGGAGATGACCATGCACCAACCCCCCGCCCCGCCTGACGATGCTGACCCTGCCCCTCGGCCGCGCCTGCTCGACGCGCTGCGCGAGCAGCTGCGCTACCTGCACTACAGCCTGCGCACCGAAGAGGCCTACGTGCACTGGGTGCGCGCCTTCGTGCACTTTCACGGCGCCGCTCGCCACCCGCGCGAGATGTCGCGGCCCGAGGTCGAGTCGTTCCTGAGTTGGCTGGCCACCGAGCGCGAGGTCTCGGTGTCCACGCACCGCCAGGCCTTGTCGGCGCTGCTGTTCCTCTACCAGAAGGTGCTGCGCCAAGAGGTGCCCTGGATGGGCGAGATCGGCCGCCCCAACCGGCAGCGCCGCCTGCCCGAAGTGCTCTCGGTGCACGAGGTGTCGCGCCTGTTGTCGTGGATGGACCTCCACCACGGCCAGCACGCGCTGCCGGCGCGGCTGCTGTACGGCACCGGCATGCGCCTGATGGGGGGCCTGCGTTTGCGCGTCAAGGATCTCGACTTCGCCCGCCGCGCGCTCATCGTGCGCGAAGGCAAGGGCTTCAAGGATCGGGTGGTGATGCTGCCTTCCTCGCTCGAGACCGCTTTGCGTGCCCAACTCGACCAGGCCCGCGCGCTGTGGTCGGACGATCGCCGCCGCGGCCTCGCCGGCGTGCACTTGCCGGCCGCTTTGGCGCGCAAGTACCCGCGCGCGGCCGAGTCGTGGATCTGGAGCTGGGTCTTCCCGCAGTCGGCACCATCGATCGATCCGCGCAGTGGCCTGATGCGCCGCCATCACATGATCGACAGCTCGTTCCAGCGCGCCTTTCAGCGCTCGGTGGCTGCCGTGGGCATCACCCGGCGCGCCACGCCCCACACCCTGCGCCACTCCTTCGCCACGCACCTGCTGCAAGCCGGCTACGACATCCGCACCGTGCAAGAGCTGCTCGGCCATGCCGACGTGAGCACGACGATGATCTACACGCATGTGCTGCGTCTGGGCGGTGGCGCGGTGCGCAGCCCGCTGGATCAGCTCGCGGCTGAGGGTCTGCCGCCGTCGCCCACGGCACCTGGGCCTTCCGCTGCCCCTGCGCCGATGTCCGATGGGCGCTTCTATCCCGATCCCGCGGCCCACTTCCATCCGGCCCGCCGCGTCCGTGAGCCTGAGCTGTGTTACCCGTCACCGTCACCACCACCGTCACCACCACCACCCGCCCGCCCGCTCCCGCCCCTGCGCCGGCACGTCGCCAGTACCGCCTTCCCGACTACGCCGAACTGGTCTGCCGCAGCAACTTCAGCTTCCTGACGGGCGCCTCGCAGCCCGAGGAACTGGTGCAGCGCGCCCAGCGGCGCGGCTACGCGGCGCTGGCGATCACCGACGAGTGCTCGCTGGCCGGTGTGGTGCGCGCGCATGCTGAAGCCGAGCGGTTGCGCTTTCGCTTGATCGTCGGCTGCGTGATGAGTCTGTCCGAGGCGCCGACACCTGCGATCAGCGGCCTGAAGTCTGTGCAGCCCGTGGCTGCCGTGAGGCCGGCGCCGCCGACCCAGGCCCCGGCGAAGCCGAAGGCGGGCGCGAGAACGGCCAAGCCCCGCCGCCGCTCCCAAACGGCGAACCAGGCCGCCGCGAGCGCCGCTGCCAGCGCCACGGCTGCGCCGCCTCGCCCGAACCTCCCTCCCGGCCCGCGCCTCGTGCTGCTCGCCCAATCCCGCCGCGGCTACGGCAACCTGTCGCAATGGATCACCGTCGCGCGCCGCCGCGCCGCCAAGGGGCAGTACCAGGCGCTGATGTCCGATCTGGAAGGGCGTGTGCCCACCGCGCCGATGCTGGCTGGCCTGCCCGACTGCTTTGCGCTGCTGATGGCCGATGCCGTGCTGGCCGGATCCTCGCCGCGCGAGACCTTGCATACCCAGGCGATGTGGCTGAAGACCTGGTTCGGCCCCGATCGCTGTGCCCTCGCGCTGCCGCTGCTGCGCCACGCGCACGATGCACTGCTGGTCGAGATCGTGCAATCGGTCGCCGCGTCCACCGGCCTGCGCATCGTCGCGGTGGGCGATGTGCTGATGCACACCCGCTCGCGCAAGCCTTTGCAGGACGCGCTCACCGCCACGCGGCATCGCGTGCCGGTGGCCGAAGCCGGCCACGCGCTCGAGCCCAACGCCGAAGCGCACCTGCGCACGCGCGCGCGGCTGGCCGCGCTGTACCGGCCCGAGTGGCTCGCCGCGACGATGCAGATCGCATCGAGCTGCGCGTTTTCGCTCGCCGAGCTGCGCTACGAATACCCGCAGGAGATCGTCCCCGCCGGCCACACGCCGCCGAGCTGGCTGCGCGTGCTCACTGAAGAAGGCCTCGTGCGGCGCTTCCCGTCGGGCCTGCCGCCGTCGGTACGCGCCGCCGTCGAGCACGAACTCGAACTCATCGCCGAATTGCGCTACGAGCCTTATTTCCTCACCGTTGCCGATCTCGTGCATTGGGCGCGCAGCCAGGGCATCCTGTGCCAGGGCCGCGGCAGCGCGGCCAATTCGGCGGTCTGCTACGCACTCGGTATCACCGAGGTCGACCCGGCGCGCATGAGCCTCTTGTTCGAGCGCTTCATCAGCCGCGAGCGCAACGAGCCGCCCGACATCGACATCGATTTCGAGCACCAGCGTCGCGAAGAGGTGATCCAGTATGTCTACAGGAAGTACGGCCGCCACCGCGCCGCGCTCACCGCGGTGGTGATCTCGTACCGCCCGCGCTCGGCACTGCGCGACATGGGCCGCGCGCTGGGCATCGACCTCGACCGCATCGACGCGGTGGCCAAATCGCAGCATTGGTTCGACGGCCGGCAGGTCCAGCCCGAACGCCTGCGCGAGAACGGTTTCGACCCCGATTCGCCGTTGTGCAAGCTGTGGGTGGAGTTGACAGCGCAGCTGATCGGCTTCCCGCGCCACCTCTCGCAGCACCCCGGCGGCTTTGTCATCGCCCGCGACGAACTCTCGCGCCTGGTGCCGGTGGAGAACGCCGCGATGGAAGACCGCAGCGTGATCCAGTGGGACAAGGACGATCTCGACGCGATCGGCCTGCTGAAGGTCGACCTGCTCGCGTTGGGCATGCTGTCGGCGATCCGCCGCGCGCTGGACTTTGTCGGCGCCAAGCTCGGGCGCGCGCCGAATCCGGCGCCGGGCCGCCCCAAGCCGGATTCGCTCCCCTCGGGGGGCGACGCCGAAGGCGTCTTGGGGCCGTCATTCCTGATGCAGGACGTGCCTGCCGAAGACGAAGCCAGCTACGACATGCTCTGCGCAGGCGACAGCGTCGGCACCTTCCAGGTCGAAAGCCGCGCGCAGATGAGCATGCTGCCGCGCCTGAAGCCGCGCAATTTCTACGACCTGGTGATCGAGGTCGCCATCGTGCGCCCCGGGCCTATCCAGGGCGGCATGGTGCATCCCTACCTGCGCCGCCGCTCGGGTGAAGAGCCGGTCGAATACCCCAGCGACGAAGTGAAGCGCGCGCTCGAGCGCACGCTGGGCGTACCGATCTTCCAGGAGCAGGTGATGCAGCTGGCGATCCTGGCCGCCGACTTCACGCCTGGCGAGGCCGACCAGTTGCGCCGCGCGATGGCGGCGTGGAAGCGAAAGGGCGGCCTCGGGTCGTTCTACGAGCGGCTGGTGGGCCGAATGGTCGCCAAGGGCTACACGCGCGACTTTGCCGAGCGCATCTTCAAGCAGATCGAAGGCTTCGGCGAATACGGTTTCCCCGAAAGCCATGCCGCGAGCTTCGCGCTGCTGGTTTACGTCAGTGCCTGGCTGAAGCGGCACCATCCCGATGCGTTTCTCGCCGCGCTCTTGAACAGCCAGCCGATGGGTTTCTACGCCCCCGCGCAACTGGTGCGCGACGCCAAGGCGCATGGCGTGAAGGTGTTGCCGGTGGACGTGAACCTCAGCGGCTGGGACAGTGTTCTCGAAGAGGGCGTTGCGCAGGCCGGGCATGGCAACGTTTCACCTGACTGGATCGACGCGCCAGGCGATGCCGCGCTCGTGCACCTGCGCCCGGTGCGCCTGGGCTTGAGCCGCATCAGCGGCTTCGCGCAAGACGCCGCCGAACGCCTGGTGGCGGCGCGCGCGGCGGGGCCCTGGGCGAGTGTCGAAGACCTCGCGCGCCGCGCCCAGCTCGACGCACACCAGCTCGCGCTGCTGGCCCGCGCCAACGCGCTGGCGCCGCTGGCCGGCCACCGCCACCAGGCCGCCTGGGGCGTGGCCGGCATCGACACCCGCGCCACGCCGCTGCTCAAAGCCACGCGCACCGACGAAGCGGCCGCGTCGCTCGCTGCACCGGGCGTGGCCGAGACCGTGCTCGCCAACTACCACGCCACCGGCCTGAGCCTCGAGCAGCACCCGGTGGCGCTGCTGCGCGATGAGTTGGCCGCCTATCGTGTGCAGACCGCCGCGATGCTCGCCGACTGCCCGCACGGCCGGCTGGCGCGCGCCAGCGGCATCGTCACGCACCGCCAGCGCCCCGAGACGGCCAAGGGCGTGGTCTTCGTGACACTGGAAGACGAGACCGGCGCGGTGAACGTGATCGTCTGGCCCTCGCTGGCCGAGGCGCAGCGCCGCGAGCTGCTGGCCAGCTCGCTGCTCACCGTCTACGGCGTCTGGCAGCGCGAAGGCGCGGTGCGCCATCTGGTGGCCAAGAAGCTCGTCGATCACTCGGCGCTGTTGCAAGGTTTGTCGACGAAGAGCCGCAATTTCCGATGAAGGCGTACTCACCATTCACATCCCGATGCTGTCGATTCGTCGCAGTCGCACGCCGCTCTTCGGCAGCCGCGCTCCAGAATGTGCCGATGAACCGATCCATCCTCCGAACCCTGGTGGCAGCACTCGCGGCGTCTGCGGCGCTGGCCGCCACCGCGCAGCAGATCGCGATCGAACCGGCGGCCACGGTGCTCGCCGGCGATCCCGTTCAGATCCGCCTCTCGGGCCTGCCTGCGGGCGCCGAGATCACGGTGCAGACCCTGCGCCAGGTGCGCGAGTTCGACGGCCGCCAGCGCCCCTACACCGCCCGCGCCGTCTTCGTCAGCGATGCCGAAGGCCGCATCGATCTGGCCACTCAAGCGCCGCGCAGCGGCAGCTACAGCGGTGCCGATCTGCGCGGCCTGTTCTGGTCGATGACGCCGCGCCCCGCCGCCGGCCAGGCGCCGCCCAACACCCCCGCCGGCGACGTGCCACCTTCGGAAGGCCAGATAGCGATCAGCGCCCTGCGCGGCGACACTGTGCTCGCCCGCGCCACCCTCACGCTGCAACGCGCCTTGCCCGAGGTGCGCACACGCGCCGCCGAAGGCTTCGCGGGCGCGCTGTTCGCGCATCTGCCGGGCAATGCCAAGCGGCCGGCGCTGATCCTGCTCGGCGGCAGCGAGGGCGGCTCGCTGATCACGCGCGATGCGCCCGTGTTCGCGTCGCGCGGCTTCGCGGTTCTGGCGCTGCCGTACTACTCGCCGTCGGGCTGGGGCGCCAGCGGCCCCACGCCGCCCGAGCTGCCCGCGCTGCCGCCGGCCTTTGCCGACATCCCGCTCGAGCGGCTCGAACAAGCGCGCGAGTGGCTGGCCAGGCAGAGCGAAGTCGACGCCACGCGCATCGGCGTGGTGGGCACCAGCAAAGGCGCCGAATTCGCGCTCGCCGCGGCCGCGCGCATGCCGTGGATCAAGAGCGTCGTCGCGATCGTGCCCAGCGACGTAATCTGGGAGGGCTGGGGCCCCGGTGTCGCGCCGGGCGTCCGATCGAGCTTCGCCTGGCGCGGCCAGCCGCTCGCTTTCGTGCCGTACCAGGACTTCGAGAAAGAGTTCGCCGGCTTCGCCACCGGCGAGCCGGTGCTCATCCGCCGCCCGCAAGACAAGGGGCGCGCCGCGAATCCGGCTCGGGTGGCGCCGGCGCGCATCGCGGTGGAAGACATCGCCGCGCCGCTGCTGGTGATCGGTGCGCACGACGACCAGGTCTGGGATTCGGGCAGCATGGCCGAAGCGATCGCCGTGGCGCGACAGAGGGCCGGGCGCGAAACGCTTGCACTCGTCTACCGGCACGCCGGCCATGCGCTGGGCGGTACCGGCTTTGGCCCGACCACGCAGTACAACGCCGGCCCGATGAAGATGGGCGGCAGCGCCGAAGCGACGGCGCGCGCGCAGGCCGAGGCCTTCCCGAAGATCTTCGAGTTCCTGCGCCGCACGCTCGCGCCGATGGCCGATTGACGGACGAGCCGCCCGGTACGGCCCCTGACAGGTCGGGCGCCGTGCCGGGCGACTCGAGGCGGTGCGCCGCCAACGGATCGAGTCGCCCCGAGCCTGCGGCGACAATCGCGCCCCGTGTCCGAAGCCGCTGCCCTCCTGAGTGCCGATCGCCTGGCCTGCCGCCGTGGCGAGCGCCTGTTGATCCGGGGCCTCGATCTCGCGCTGCGCGCGGGCCAACTCGTCTGGCTGCGCGGCAGCAACGGCTGCGGCATGACGAGCCTGCTGCGCGTGCTCGCCGGTCTGTCGCCGCCCGACGAAGGCGCGCTGCGCTGGCAAGGCCGCGCCTGGCGCGAAGCACGCGATGACGCGGCGCGCGGCACGCTGTACCTGGCCCACTCCAATGCGCTGAAGGACGACCTCACGGCGCGTGAATCGTTGGCCTTCCTGGCGCGCCTGCATGGCCAGCAAGCCTCGCCTGCGGCCGTCGACGGCGCCTTGCGCCACTGGCAGATGGCCAGCCGCCGCGACGCACCGGTGCGCACACTGTCGCAAGGCCAGCGCCGGCGCGTGGCGCTGGCGCGGCTGCTGCTCATGCCGCGCAAGCCGCTGTGGCTGCTCGACGAGCCTTACGACGCGCTCGATGCCCAGGGCTGCGCCGTGCTCGACGAGGCGCTGGCGGCGCATGCGAAAGCCGGCGGTGCGGTGCTGCTCACCAGCCACCTGCCGCTGGCGCTGCGCGACCCGGCGCCGATCGAGCACAGGCTCGAAGTCCAGTGAACTTCGTCACCACGCTGATCGCGCGCGAACTGCGCCTGGCCGCACGGCGGCGCATCGACGCGCTGCTGCCGCTGGCCTTCTTCACGATCGGCGTCACGCTGTTCCCGTTCGGTGTCGGCCCCGAGCGCGAGACCTTGCGCCTCATCGCGCCGGGGGTCATCTGGGTCAACGCGCTGCTCGCGACGATGCTCTCGGTGCCGCAGTTGTTCGCCGGCGATCATGGCGACGGCTCGCTCGAGCAGATGCTCGCCAGCGGCCACAGCGCGGTGCTGCTGGTGCTGGCCAAGGCGCTGTCGCACTGGTTGCTCACCGGCGTGCCGCTGGTGCTGGCCTCGCCGCTGTTCGCCTTGTTCTTCGACCTGAGCGGCCCGAGCACCGTGATGCTGGTGCTGACGCTCCTGCTGGGCACGCCGACCTTAAGCCTGCTCGGCGCGCTCGGCGCGGCCTTGACCCTCGGGCTGCGCAGTGCCGGCGTGCTGCTGATAATCATCATCTTGCCGCTGTGCATCCCGGGCATCATTTTCGGCATCGGCGCCGTAAGTGCCGTGGAGTCCGGCGTGTCCGCGCAGGGGCATCTGTCGCTGCTGGCAGCACTGCTCATCGCCACGGCCGTGGGTGCGCCGCCGGCCACGGCAGCGGCCCTGCGCATCGCCACCGAATGAAACATGGTTGATCCATCCTCCCTGCGACTGTTCACCTTCGCCGCCCCGTCGCGCTTCTACGCGCTAGCCGGCGCTGCCATCCCCTGGCTGTGGGCGGGGGCAATCGGCCTTGCACTGGTGGGGCTATACATCGGTTTCTTCGTGGCACCCACCGACGCCACGCAGGGCGATTCGTACCGCATCATCTTCATCCATGTGCCGGCCGCCTGGATGTCGATGCTGCTGTACCTGGTGATGGCCTTCTGGGCCGTGGTCGGCTGGGCTTTCAAGGCGCGCCTGGCGTCGATGGTGGCGCGGGCCATCGCGCCTACCGGTGCGCTCTTCACGTTCATCGCGCTGTGGACGGGCGCGCTGTGGGGCCGGCCGACCTGGGGCACCTGGTGGGTGTGGGACGCGCGCCTGACCTCCGTGCTGGTGCTGTTCTTCCTGTATCTGGGCTACATGGCGCTGTGGCAGTCAATCGACGACCCGACCCGCGCCGCC
>JANNQO010000416.1:0-35437 GCA_031400795.1 Rubrivivax sp.
ACCATGACGACCTGGCCAAGAAGGAGTACGACGGGGTGGCCGCGGCGCTGGCCGAGGTACAGAAGAAGATCGACGCCAAGGAGATCGCCGAGGCCGACAAGCTGCTCGGCGAAGCGGGGCAGCAGATGGTGGCCGGGCGGCGGCTGCAGATCGAACACGCCAAGTTCGTCGAGCGCCGAGACGTGCTCCAGAAGCGCCTGGATCAACATCTGGCCGACAAGGCCCAGGCCGACCTCATCAAGCTCAAGCTCGACGAGCTGGCCAGGGCGCTGGCCGAAGCGCAAGCTGCCGAGAAGGGCGGCAAGCATGCCGACGCGATCGCCGCGCTGAACCGCGCCGAAACCGCCGCCGCGGCGGCCGACTCGGCGATGACCGACCGCGCCGCGTTCGACAAGGAAGCCAACGCGATCGACACCGAGCTGAAGAAGCCCGAATACGCAGCGATCAAGGCGGCCCAAGGCACCGCGTTGACGCAGGCTCGGGCGAAGGCCTTCATCCTCGAGTTCGCCGAGGCGAACAAGATGCTGAAGGCGATCCGCAACACGCTGGCCGCCAGCGAAGCCGATGCGATGGCGCGCAAGACACCGCCCGACCCAAAGCTGCTCGACAAGGCCAAGAAGCTCGCCGAAGCCGGTGGCACCAAGGAACTCGACAGCCTGATCAAGAGCCTGCCGCCGACGCTGGACAAGCAGGTCTTCATCGACCTGGCCGAAGCGCGCTTCAAGATCGATTTCGAGGTCGAGGCCGACGGCAACGAACAGGCCTCGGTCAAGCGCATGTGCGAGCTGATGAAGGACATCCCCGACGACGTGATCGGCAACCCGAGCTTGAAGAAGATCAACCGCCGTGTGACGAAGACCGATGGCTCGGGCGCGTCGCAGGACTTCCCGTACTACGCGGCGAGCACCGACGAAGTGGTGATGAACTCGCGGCCGGGACAGTGGAACAAGCCCGACTTCCAACCCGGCGCCGCCGGCCGGCTGCCGGCGCGCGAGAAGGATTGCGAACCGGCCAACGCGAACCCCGAGGATCTGTTCGACTTCAACATGCTGCACGAGCTGGCGCACTCGATCGACGACGCCAAGAACTACATGGGCACGTTCGGCAAGAGCGACGACCACGGGGGCTGGATCGCCATCGGCGGCGCGGTCGAGCAGATCGCCGACGCGGTGTTCAAGGCGACCGGTTTCGGCAAGGCCGGCGAGGAGCGGCAGTACGTGCTCGACCGCATCATGCGCAACCCGGCGGTGGCGCCGACCACCTTCACCGGCGACAAGGCCACATTCGAGACCTTTGTCACCGCCGCGCAGACCGACAACGTCTGGGACAGCCAGGCCCTCACCGACCAGGCCACGCTGGGCAAGCACGTCTATCACGAGGCCTATCCGAACACCTGGTTCGGCTACCTCGCCGAGGCGCGCAAGCGCGGCATCACGAGCTACCAGTTTCGCGCCCCGGGCGAATGGTTCTCCGAGCTTTACGCGGCGTGGAAAGTGGGCAAGCTGAAGGCGGGCCACCCGGCCGAGACCTGGCTCAAGAAGCTCAAGGTCTGACAACACAAGCGAGGCCGAGATGTCCGTCTTCGACACCACCGTGGTGGCCTGCCCGGCCTGTGGCAGCTCGGTGAAGTTCGCGCTGGTGCACAGCGTCAACGCCGTGCGCCGGCCAGAGCTGCGCGCGGCGATCCTCGACCGCAGCTTCCAGCGTCAACCTTGCCCGAGCTGCGGCACCACCTTCCGTGTCGAGCCGAAGTTCACCTATCTGGACATCACGCGCAAGCAGTTCCTTGCCGTGCACCCGTCGTCGGAGGTGGCGCAGTGGAGAGAGGTCGAGGCGCGCTCGCAAGCGAGCTACGACAAGGCTTTCGGCGCGGGCAGCGACGGCGCGGCGCTGGCGCAGGGCATGCAGGCGCGTTGCGTGTTCGGCTGGCTGGGTCTGAACGAGAAGCTGATCGCACTCGAGCACGGCATCGACGACGTCGCGCTCGAGATGGCCAAGCTCGCCACGCTGCAGGCGATGGGTGCGGTCAAGCTCGGCGCCAAGCTCGAGTTCCGCCTCGTCGGCGCAAACGCCGAAGAGCTGATCGTCGGCTGGCTGCACACGGTGGGCGAGGACATCGAGGACGAATACACCGTGCCGAGGCAGATCCTCGCCGACATCGACAGCCAGCCCGACGCCTGGGCCGCGCTGCGCCGCGATGTCTCGGGCGGGATGTTCGTCGACTACCGGCGGCTGCTGTTCGACTGATCGGCGAGCAGGCGCCGGCACAGGCCCACACGCACCGTCAGGACGCGAGCCATCTGGCTGTGGCCGCAGGCCGCGCCAGGCAATTCAAACGCCCTGGTCCCGAGCGCCGGGGGCAGGGTCTGGCGCATGCGGGTCCTTGCGGCCCACTGTTCACATCCGTGAAATGTGCTGCCGGCTGGCCTGAATGTCGTGGGGCGTTTCATCCTGCCTGGCCGCCTGAAGTGGCCGGCAGTGGCCGCGTTCGGCGCTGCGGGCCTGGTCTTCGCGTCTGCGATCGTGATGGCCAGCGCCACTCACAAGGGAAGGTTCGGGAAGCACCTACTGTCGCTGCTCGGCGCACAGCCGCCGGCAGTCATCGACCTGGCCTTGCTGCGTTGTCAACCCGAGCACTGGTCGCCGCCCCGAAGCTGGATGACAGTTTTGCGATGACGAACTCGATCCTTCGAAGGTCTCTAAGTGGCCCGCCCAAGCTGATCGTGCTGGGCAAAGACTTGCCGTTTATCGTCGTTTCGCCGCAAGCGCCACTTGTTCCGCGCCGTGGCTGGGATGTGGAGACCCTCAACGCGCTGCTCGATGATGTTTTGGCGAAGTACTCCACCGACACAGATCGCGTCTACCTCACCGGTCTCTCGATGGGCGGCTACGGCACGTGGGCCTGGGCGACGGCGAATCCCGAGCGCTTCGCGGCGATTGCCCCGATCTGCGGCGGCGGTCAGGCACGGCAGGGAGCGCGGGCGCTTAGGAGTATGCCGATCTGGGTTTTTCATGGCGCAAAAGACATGACCGTGCCGCTTCAGGAGTCGCAGGACATGGTGGACGCGCTCACCAAAGCGGGCGCGACGAAAGTCAAGTTCACGATCTACCCCGAAGCGAGCCACGACTCCTGGACCGCCGCCTACGACAACCCGGAGCTCTTCACCTGGCTGCTTTCCCACACAAAGAAGAAGCCCCAGTGAGGCTCATGCCAGCGGCTTTTGAGAAAGCCGCTGAGATTCTGACGGGCGCTTGTGCGAGTGGCGAGGTGCGCGGCGCGGCTCTGCACATCCGGCAGGGGGAGACGCACTTCAGCCGAGCTTTTGGCCCGACTACCAGGAACTGCTGGGCAAGGTGCGCGGCACGCAGCTGGTGTGCCTGGAGGACATGAGCGGTGACGACGGCGACGACGACTACCTCGACCGCCATGTCGCCAGCGACGCGCACAACCCGCTGGCGCTGCTGCAGGACCAGCGCATGCGCATGGCGCTGGCCGAGGCCATCAAGCACCTGCCCGAGCACGAGCAGTACGTGATGAGCATGTACTACGAGCACGACATGAAGCTGAAGGAAATCGCCGCAGTCATTGGCGTCACCGAAAGCGGCGTCTGCCAGTTGCACAGCCAGGCGATCGCGCGGCTGCGCGCCAAGCTGCGCGAGTGGTAGGCGGGCAGGGTGCGGCCCGGTTGTTCGGCCGCGGCAACGCCAAAGCGCTGACGGCCGCAGTCGGCGCGCCGGCGTCGTTGCGCTCAACCGCCGAGAAAGTCCTCGATCTCGCGGACGAAGACCGGCCACGCTGGCTCGTCGGGCATCGGTACGTGGTTCTCCGATTCGAGCGCGACGAAGCGCGCGTTCGGCATCGATTCCGCCAGCCGCCGGCCCTCCTCGAAGGGCACGGCGTTGTCGTGGCGGCTGTGCAGCACCAGCGTGGGCGTCTGCACCTGTGGCAGCAGTTCCGTCACGTCGATCTCGTCGCAGACCAGGCGCAACCGCGTGGCTGCTTCGGCCGTCATCGCCATGCGCTGCAGTTCGGCCAGCGCCTTCAGCTCGGCGGGCGTTGCGCCGGGGAAGTACAGCATGCCGAAGGTGCGCAGGAAGGCAGAGTCTTCGTCGCCCCAACCGTGGCGCATCAGTGTCAGGTAGGCCTGCCCGACCTCGCGCTCGCGCGCCGAGCCCCGCTTGTTGCGCCCGAGCGCGAACGCGCCGTTCAGCACCATCTTCGTCACGCGCTCGGGGTGGCGCGCGGCATGCGCGATCGCCACCGGCGCGCCCTGCGAGATGCCGAGCAGCGCGTAGCGCCCAAGGCCGAGCGCTCCGACCACCGCCTCGAGGTCCTGTTCGAAGGACTCGAAGGCCAGCGGCGGCACGAAGCGGTCCGACAGGCCGCTGGCGCGGCCGTCGTAGCGGATCAGCCTGACGCGCTGCGCCAGGCGCGCATACAGCGCACCCCTGAACGGCACGTTCCAGTCGTAGCTCAGGTGGTTGAACCAGGTCGGTGGACGCACCAGCGGCATGCCCTGGCCCACTGATGCGATCGCCAGCCTGACCGCATCGACCGTGCGGCAGAACTCGATGCGCTGCTCGGGCCACACACCGGCTGCATCGGCCGGCGCAGGCTCGATGTCGATCAGGTAGCCGCGTCGGGGAATCGTGCGCACGATCTGGTGCCCGTCGTCGCCGAGGGCCAGGCGAACCTCCTTGATGCACTGGACCAGGGCATCGTCGGTAACCACCACAGCGGGCCAGACGGCTGCAAGCAGTTCGTCCTTGCCGACGACGCGCCCGGCATGCTCGACGAGATGGCGTAGCACGTCGAAGGCCTTCGGCCGCAACGCGATGCGTTCATCGCCACGGCGCACAGCGCACTGCCCCAGGTCCAGCGTGAAGCTGCCGAAGCGGATGGGACGCGGCGGGAGGGTCGACATGGGTTCGTGCGGCGCGGCAACGCCGCGGCGGCTCCGGCAAGGCGCTTTCGGAAGACTTGCGGTGAACTTTCGGCGCACTATCGTTGCATCGCCGCGGGCAGCGGTCAACACTGCGGCATCGCCGGGCATCGCCGGGCATCGCCGGGCATCGAAGGAGTCACCGCATGGCTGCCTACGCATCGATCGAGAAGCTGCGGGCGGCCCTGCCCGAATTGGCTGCGCAAGCGCGCTCGCGGTCGGACGAGTTCGAGCGGCTGCGCAGGCTGGCGCCGGACTTCGTCGACGGGCTCAAACGCGCCGGTCTGTTCAAGATCGTCGTGCCGGCCGACGCCGGCGGGTCGGGCGGCTCGTTGAACGATCTGCTCGACATCTCGACGGCGCTCGCCGAGGCCGACGCGTCGACCGGATGGGTCTGTGCCCACGGCAACATCTGCGCCGGCATCATCCATGCCTCGGCCGAACCGCGGCTGCGCAGCGAGTTCTTCGCCGAGCCCGGCGCCTACGCCTCGTGGAGCAACCTGCCGCGCGTCAAGGCGAAGGAGCAGGACGACGGTCTGCGCATCAGCGGCAGCTGGGGCTTCGAGTCCGGCTGCACCGCGGCCACTTATGTCGGCGGCATGGTCATGCTGCCGCCGCTGGGCGACAAGGCGCCGCCGCGCATGGTGACGGCGCTGGCGCCGGTCGCCCAAGCGCGGATCGAAGAGACCTGGGATCCGGTGGGCCTGGCCGGCACCGGCAGCCATGACGTGCACTTCGACGACCTGCTCGTGCCCTGGCACCGCGTCTTTCCCTGGCCGGCGGGAATCGCCACCGCGCCGTTCCCGACGGCGGCGTTCGTCCCTGGTGGCTGGTTCATCACCATCGCCGCTGCCGCCACGCATCTGGGCCTGGCGCGGCGCGCGCTCGACGAAGCGCGCAACGAACTGCGCGGCAAGGTGAATCGCCTCACGCAGGCGCCGCTGCTCGAACACCCGGCAACGCAGCGCAACCTGGAGGCGGCCGAAGGCCTGTGGTTCGCCTGTCGCGCCGGGCTGCGCGAAGCACTCGGCGCGGTGTGGCAACGCGCGCTGCGCGGCGAGCCGGCAACGCAGGCCGAACGCCTCGACGCCCGCGTCGCAGGAACCACCGCGGTGCACCAGTGTGCGCAGATCGTGCGCACCGCCTACGACGCTGCCGGCGCGAGCGCGGTGCACCGGGCCGGGGTGCTGCAGCGGCTGCTGCGTGAGGCCAGCTGCCTGACGCACCACATCTCGGCCAACCAGGGCTCGTACGAAGTCACCGGCCGCGTGCGCTGCGGGATCGACCCGCTCAGCTTTCGCGTCTGAAGGGCATGCCTGCAAGGCGTGCTGCCGGGCAAGGGTTGAACAAGACGGCGTCGAAGGCAGCCTACCCAAGTTATGTCGAAGCTAAAGACGCGCTTGAGCAGCCGGGCCCAACTCAGCCGCATCGGCCGATGGTGAGCACGCTTCGTCTCGCACTCGCCGGGCGGCGCTGCCTGGGCGGCGGGCGCCTGCGGCTCTTGCGGCACCACCATCGCGCGCAACTTGGCGTTCGGAGCCAGCACACCATGGTTCGCGCAGCGGGGGTCCGCTCACTTCGCGAAGCGAAGTTACGCGGACACCAAACGGATCAGGTGCAGTCGCGGTCGGGGCACCAGAGCCGCAAGGCGCTGCACAAACTCCAGCGGTGACATCACCAGGTGCGTGGTGCCGTCGCGCCAGGGCGACTTGAGCTTGAGCACCACCTGGCCCGCGGCGTTGGTTTGCACGCGCTCATTGGCCAGCGCCGGTCGCATGATGTAGCGGCACAGTTGCTCGGGCGCCTGGCGGTCATCCGCCCCGCAGCGCACAGCCGCGTGCAGGCTGAAGCCGTTGCTGTCGGCGCACAGGTTCTGCTTGAATTCCTTCTCCCTGGGCATCGAGTTCTGCAGCGTCAGCACCTTCTGCCCGGCTCGTGGGCCGAAGGCGATGCGGTAAGGGGCAGCGCCAGCGCTGTCGGTCACGTGCTGCCGGACGGCCGGAGTCGGCGGCCGAAAGCTGGCAAGGTGCAGCGGTCGGTCGACCTGTAAGCCGCCGCGGTCCTCTTTGGGTCGCGTGAAGTCACCCGTGGTGGTTGGCGACAATTACCTTGGCCGGCGACGACAACTATCTTGGCCGGTTGAAGGCCTGCGCCGGGCGGATCCTGGAGGCGGGGCTACCGTGAGTCTTTCGACGACAGATCGAAGGCGAGCGGCCTGCCCAGCCGGTCGGTCGCGGCAGCATGGCCTGTCGGCAGCGTGCCTGGTGTCAGCCCTCTTTCAGTGATGAAGGTGATGCAGCGATCATGATAATATTCATCATCTCTTTGGGAGCTGCCATGCGTGAAGTCAACGATGGGCGGGTGGCGCCGTCGGGCCCGTTCGGCGTGCGCACGTTGGCCGGTACGCCCGGGGAGATCGGCGAGCAGTTGCGGCACTCCGGCGCCGAGCGCGCCATCGCCCTGACCTTCGCCCACGAGAGCGAGCGCACCGTGCGCGCGATCGCCGATGCGCTGGGCAGCCTGGCGCCGATGGTGGCGGGCCTGATCAAGCGGCGCCAGCGCGAGGCGCTGGACAAGATCGTCGATGCACTGGTGCCGACCGTGCCCCTGCCGGCGCACATGATGGTGGAGGCGCGCATGACGGCGCATGCACGCAGCGACGTGCTGGCTTCGGGCGACTGGCTCACGGCGGCGCAGGTGGCCGAGCTGGCGGGTTTCAGCACCTCGAACCTCAGCGCGCAGCCGAACAAGTGGAAGAAGGAAGGGCAGATCTTTGCCATCCGCCACCAGGGGCTGGACTACTTTCCGGCCTACGGCCTGGACGCCGAGTCGGGCTACCGGCCCTTGAAGGCTCTGGCGCCGATGCTGGCGGTTTTCGGGACTGCCAAGGACGGCTGGGGCCTGGCGTACTGGTTTGCCTCGGCCAACAGCTTCCTGGGCGGCAAGCGCCCCCAGGACGTGCTGCCCCGGTCGCCCGACCGTGTGCTCGCGGCGGCCACCGATGAAATGGCCGAGATCGCCCATGGCTGACCCGGCCGGCGCAAGCCGTCCGCGGCGCGTCGGCGCGTCCAAGGCGAAGCTCACGTCGGCCAGCACCGTGCCAGACCCGCCGGCGGTTCTGCACATCACGCCGGCCACCTGGAAGGCCGGCACCGCGCTGCACCGCGTTCATCTCGATGTTTACGCGGCTGAGGCGTTCAACCCGGGAATCAGAGGCAATGCCAGGTTCAGCCCCATCGTCAACGCCGCCGGAAAGCCGATCCCGACGCTTTACGGAGGCAGCAGCTTCGAGTGCGCGGCGATGGAGACCGTCTTCCACGACGTGCCGTTCGCAGCCGGGCTGAAGACCTTTGCCAAGCACAAGCTCGAAGGGCAATTGCATTCGGTGTTGGCCACCACCGCGGCACTGACGCTGGCCGACCTGCGCAACGTGCCGCTGCGCAAGCTGGGCGTCGAACGCAAGCAGTTGATCGACACGGAGAAGGACACCTACGGCCAGACCCGCAAGTGGGCCGCAGCCATCCACGCGCAGCATGCGCACATCCAGGGCCTGTGCTGGACCTCGCGGCAGGACGACAGTGCCATGGCGGTGATGCTGTTCGGCGACCGCATCGGGGCGGGCGTGCTGATGCGGCAACGGCCTTCGCGGACCTTGCTCGATGATGGGCCCGCTTACCTGGAGCTGCTGAGCTTGGCGGACATGATCGGCGTGCAGGTTGTCGCCGGAGGAGCCTGAGCGCGGGCAGGTGAACGCTTTAGCAGACGCACAGGGGTGGCCTCGACGCCGAAGAACTCCGGCATCGACAGCCCGCGCTGGAACTGGACTCTGTTCATCGTCATGGCGCACCTCCGGTGTGGGGATGCGACCATCTTCAGTGGCAGGTGGCTCATAGAGTGAGCCACCTATGCCTGGGGGCTCGCGCGCTTCGCTGCACGCCAAGACCTTTGTATTCGACCGGCGTGCGGTGTTCATCGGCTCGCTGAACCTCAACCCGCGCCGACGGGTCGGGGTAGCGAAGCTTGGGCACGAACACCTCGCTCAGCCTCCGAAGGTCCGGGGCAGCCACAGCGAGATCGCCGGGACATAGGTCACCAGCAACAGCGCGACGCACATCGCGCCGTAGAACGGCCACAGCTCCTTCGACACCTGCTCCATCGTCACCTTGCCTATTGCACAGCCGACAAACAGCGTCGGCCCGACCGGCGGCGTGATCAGCCCGATGCCCAGGTTGAGGATCATGACCATGCCGAAGTGCACCGGGTCGATGCCCAGCTTGAGGATCACTGGCATGAAGATCGGGGTGCAGATCAGAAGCATCGGCGCCAGGTCCATGAAGGTGCCCAGCACGAGCAACAACACGTTGACCATCAGCAGGAAGACGTACTTGTTGTCCGACACACTCAAGAAGAACTGCGTCACCTTGGCCGGGATCTGCATGATGGCCATCATGTAGCCGAAGGCCACGGAAAAGCCGATCAACATCATCACCATCGCCACCGTCTTGACCACGCGGTGGACCAGGTGCGGCAGGTCGCGCCACTTGTAGTCGCGATAGACCAGGAAGGTCACCAGGAAGGCGTAGACGCAGGCTACTGCGGCCGACTCGGTGGGCGTGAATATGCCCGACAGGATGCCGCCCATGATGATGACCACGGTGACCAGACCCCACAGCGCATCGATCACGATCTTCGGGATCTGGGTCAGCGGGACCGGCTCGCCCTTGGGGTAGCCGCGACGGTGCGAAGTCCAGAGCACCAGCCCGATCAGGCACAGGCCGAAGAGCAGGCCTGGAAAGATGCCGGCCAGAAACAGGTGCGCCACCGAGACCGTGCCGCCAGCTGCCAGCGCGTAGATCACCGCGTTGTGCGAGGGCGGGATCAACAGGGCCTGAACCGAGCCGCAGATCGTGACGTTGGTGGCAAAGACCCGCGGGTAGCCGGCCTTGACCATCTGCGGAATCATCACCGAGCCGATCGAGGCGGTATCGGCCACCGACGAGCCCGAGATGCAACCGAACAGGGTACTGGCCAGGATGTTCACCAGCGCCAGGCCGCCTCGGATCATGCCGACGAAGACGCGCGCCAGGTTGATCAGGCGCGCGGCCATGCCGCCCTCGGCCATGATCGCCCCGGCGAGCACGAAGAACGGAATCGCCAGCAGCGCGAAGTCATCGGTGCCGTCGGAAATCTTCAGGATCACCGCTTCGAGCGGAATATCGACCCAGAAGGCCGCCGCCAGCGCCGCCAGGCCCAGCGCATAGGCCACCGGCACGCCCAGCGCGCACAGCACGGCGAAGGAGCCGAGCAAGATCAGGGTATCCACGCGGGCTACTCCAGTTCAGTTTGCTGGTCGCTGTACATCAGCGAGGTCTTGGGCGGATCGCCGGCCCAGACCCGCTCGATCAGGAACAGCAGCGTGAGCAAGCCGGCCAGGGGAATCGGCATGTAGACGATGCCCTGCTTGAGATCCGGAAACTCGGCCATCGTCTGGTGCCACGTGATCTGGCACAGCTGGATGCCGTAGCCGAGCATGAACAAGGCGGTCAATGCGATGCAGATGTCCACGCCCACCAGCATCCAGCGCCGCACGCCCGGCTTGACAGCGTTGAGCAGGGCTTCGACGGCGATATGCACCTTGGCCCGATAGACCGCCGCGCCGCCGAGAAACGAGAACATCACCATCATCACAATTGCCGCGGGCTCGGGCCACGACAACGGGCTGTTGAGCGCGTAGCGCGCAAAAACGCCCAGCGGAATGATCAGCGTGATCAACACCAGGGCGGTACCGGACAAGACGATGCAGGCCAGATAGAGCCACTCCATCGCCCGCGCATAGCGTTGTTTTGCGTTCATGTCGGATGTGGCGGGCCAGTACGACCGCAAGGGCTCCGCGGCCCTGCGGCAGGAGCCAAGGGGCTTACTTGGTGTCCTCGATGCGCTTCAGGATCGCGGCGTACTTCGAGCCGTACTTGTCGCGCACCGGCTGGGTGGCCTTGTAGAAGGCAGGCTTGTCGGCGGGGACAAACCTGACCCCGGCAGCCTTGAGTTTGGTCTCGGCGTCGCCGACATAGGCGTCCCACAGTGCGCGTTGTTCCATCTGCGCCTCGCGCGAGAGCTTCTTCACCAGATCCTGGTCGGCCTTGGTCAGCGCGTCCCACGAGCGCTTCGAGAAAACGAAGATCTCGGGAATGATCAGGTGGCCGGTCAGGCTGTACACCTTGCTGACGGTGTAGTGGTTCTGCGCCAGCAGGGTCGGCGGGTTGTTCTCGGCACCGTCCACCACGCCGGTCTGCAGCGCGCTGTACAGCTCGTTGAAGCCCATCGCCACGCCATTGCCGCCCATCGCGTTCATGGTCTCGACGAACAGCGGGTTGCCCATCATGCGGATCTTCTGGCCCTTCAGGTCCTCGGGCTTGGTGACCGGCTTGTTCGAATAGACGTTGCGCGTGCCCGCGTCCATCCAGCCCAGCACCACCAGCCGCGTGGTCGGCGACGTATTGATTCGCTCGAGCAGGTCCTGGCCGATCGGGCCGTCGATGACCTTGCGCATGTGCGCTTCGTCGCGGAAGACGAAGGGCAGGTTGAAGACGTTGACGTCGTCCACCACCGGCCCCATCGCACCGACCGAGATGCGCGCGATCTGCAAGGCGCCGACCTGGGCCTGCTCGATCATCTCCTTCTCGCCGCCGAGCTGCATCAGCGGGTACATCTGGATCGAAATGCGGCCGTTGGTGGCGGTCTCGAGCTTCTTGCCCATGCGCACGATGGCCTCGACCGTGGGGTAGCCCAGCGGGTGCACATCGGAGGCCTTCCACACGGTCTGCGCTTGTGCCACCAGCGGCGCGCTGGCCCAGGCGGCCAAGGCAGTGCAGGCGGCGATCAGGGTTCTGCGAATCAACATGTTGGTCTCCAGTTCGATAGCGACGTTGCAGTTTCAGGCGTGCAGGCAAAACGCCTGCGGGTCAGGCAAGGGCGCTGCACGCGCCCGGGAAGAAACTCAGGTGTAGGGCCGGTGGTCACTGGGGGCGGCCCGGTTGTGATAACTTGTCTGTTGTCGTACAACTGACACATTGTTTCGGCATTGCCGATGCCCCGTCAAGGCCAAGCACTCGGGGTTTGTACTGAACCGACCCACCCATGGACAATCACACCGGCGGCGTGCGGCGCAGGTTGTACGATGACCTATCCAGTCTGACTTCTCACGCCATGAACAGCACGCCTGTCGTCACCGCACTGCGTGCCATCCCCGTGGCCGGCCGCGACTCGATGCTGATGAACCTGAGCGGCGCGCACGGCCCCTTCTTCACGCGCAACCTGCTGGTCCTGAGCGACAGCGCTGGCCACACCGGTGTGGGCGAAGTGCCCGGCGGCGAGAAGATTCGCCGGACGTTGGAAGACGCCGCCACGCTGGTGATCGGCCAGCCGCTGGGCCAGGTGCAGGCCATGCTGCAGCAGATGCAGCGCCGCTTCGCCGACCGCGACTGGGGCGGCCGCGGCCAGCAAACCTTCGATTTGCGCACCACGATCCATGCGGTCACGGCCGTGGAGAGCGCCCTGCTCGACCTGCTCGGCCAGCACCTGGGCGTGCCGGTCGCCGCCTTGCTCGGCGAAGGCCAGCAGCGTGCATCGGTGGAGATGCTCGGCTATCTCTTCTACGTCGGCGACCGCACCAGGACTGACTTGTCCTACATCAGCGAGCCCGACGCGAACAACGCCTGGTGCCGCATCCGCCACCAAGAAGCGATGACGCCCGACGCCATCGTGCGCCAGGCCGAAGCCGTGCGCGATCGCTACGGCTTCAACGACTTCAAGCTGAAGGGGGGCGTGCTCGCAGGCGAAGCCGAAATCGACGCTGTGACCGCCCTGCACGAACGCTTCCCTCAGGCCCGCGTCACGCTCGACCCGAATGGCGGCTGGCTCTTGAAGGATGCGGTCCGCCTGATGCGCGACCTGCGCGGCGTGGTCGCCTATGCCGAAGACCCGTGCGGCGCCGAGGCTGGTTTCTCGGGTCGCGAAGTGATGGCCGAGTTCCGCCGCGCCACTGGCCTGCCCACGGCCACCAACATGATCGCCACCGACTGGCGCCAGTTGAGCCACGCGCTGGCGCTGCAATCGGTGGACATCCCCCTGGCCGACCCGCACTTCTGGACGATGGCCGGCTCGGTACGCGTGGCCCAGACCTGCCGCGACTGGGGCCTGACCTGGGGCTCGCACTCGAACAACCATTTCGACGTCTCGCTGGCGATGTTCACCCATGTCGGCGCCGCCGCGCCCGGCAAGGTCACGGCGATCGACACACACTGGATCTGGCAGGACGGCCAGCGCTTGACGAAAGAGCCGCTGCAAATCGTCAAGGGCCATGTGCACGTGCCGAAGAAGCCGGGGCTGGGCGTGGAGCTCGACATGGCCGAAGTCGAGAAAGCGCACCAGCTCTACCAGCAGCACGGCCTGGGCGCACGCGACGACGCGGTCGCGATGCAGGCCCTGATCCCGAACTGGCAGTTCGACCCCAAGCGGCCCTGCATGGTCCGCTGACTTCTGAAGCCCACCGATGAGAGAAAACCGCCTGCGCACGATGTGGCAGAACGCGGGCAAGACCGTCGTCGACATGAGCAGCATCTCGCCGATCGAGACCAAGGCCTCCGCCAAGCGCACCAACGAACTCGGCTGCGACTACGGTGGATCGCCCTGGGACGCGGGAAGAGCGCGGACCGCTCCTGCGAGATTCTTGATCTGATAGAACACAGGCACTCCGAGACGGGAGGCGAAGCCCAGGCAATACGCGCCACCTGTTTCGAAGTCGCCACTGCACAGGTAGCGCGCTGCGGTACCGTGCTTGTCCCAATAGCGGATGTGCAACTTGCGCCCGCAGCGCGCACATCGCAGCAAACCCGTCAGCAGCTCCTGGCCGCTGCGTGCGGCGAGCGCCGCATCTTCTTGGATGAAGTAGCTGCCGCTGCCACGCACCCACGATATCCGCAGCGTGCACTTGCGTTCGGGCGAAGGGCGCCGCGACCTGAGTCAAATGTCGGCAGGGCAGCCCGCGCTTCGCGTGCAGCCATCCGGTAGCCTATCGCATGGCAGTTGGCAGCCACAGCGCCAATTGCGGCCAGGCAATCAAGGCAAAGGTCAGCAGGATGGTCAGGCCCAGAAATGGATAGCAGCCGCGGAAGATCACGTTGGTGGGTACGTCCGGCGCCACGCTGCGCATCACTGCGACGGTGATGCCGACGGGTGGGCTCACAGCGGCGAGCTCCATCATCACGCACAGGAAGATGCAGAACCAGACCTTGTCAACGCCTGCGGTCGCCATCAAGGGCATCACGAACGGAAGGCTCAGGATCAGCATGCCCAGCCCGTCGAGGGCGGTGCCAAGGATGAAGTACAGCACCAGCATGGCCAGCAGCAACTCGGTCTTGCTCAGGTCCAAGCTCGCGATCATCGCGACGAAATCCGCAGTGACGTTGGTGTGCACCATGAAGCGCGTGAACATGATGCCGGTCACGACGATGACGAACACCATGCCCGAGGTCTGGATAGTCTGGCGCAGCGATTCCGCCACTGCGACCCACCGCAGCCGCCGCATCGCCGCCGCGATCGCCAGCACGCCGACGACACCGACCGCCGCCGACTCTGACGGCGTCATGATCCCGCCGTAGATGCCGCCCAACACGACCGTGATGAGCACCAGCGCCGGCAACAACTTCTTCAGAGATGCCATGCGCTGGGACCACGAAAAGTTCGGGCCCGGCGGCCCGAGCTCGGGCTTGAGCGCGCACCAGATCGCAAGCACCGCGCAATACACCACCGTCAGCAGCACGCATGGAACGATGCCCGCCATGAACAACTCGGATATCGACGTCTCAGTCCATACACCGTAGATGATCAGCAAGGTGCTCGGCGGCACGAGCACCGCCAGCGTTCCCGCGGAGGCGAGCGTGCCAGTGGCAAGGCTCAGGTCGTAGCCGTACTTGCGAAACTCGGGCATCACCATCGGCCCAAGGGTCGCTACCGAGGCGATGCTGCTGCCGGTGACGGCGCCATAGGCCGCGTTCGAGAGCACGGCGGACACGGCAATGCCGCCGGGCATGTGGCCAAACCACTTGCTCACGCAGTCGTACAGATCTTCAGTGATCCCGGTGCGGTAGGCGAGCTGCCCCATCAGCAGAAACAGCGGCAACGCAATGAAGACGAACAGCGTGCCGTTCTCCCACAGCGTCAGATTCAGCTTCGACGCGGCCGCTACAAAGCCGGTGACATACACCTCGCCGATCACGCCGACGATGGCCATGGCCCAGCCGATCGGGATGCCGAACATGATCAACGCCAGCATCGCGACGATCGCGATGTAGCCGACAGCGATGAGGCTCACGTCCGGTCCTTCAGCATGATCGCGTCGCATGAGCGCTGCACCATGCGCAGCACCAGCTGCACCAGCCCGAGCAGCATGCACAGCGCCAGGAAAAGGCTGATCGGCCAGTACGGCATGTCGATGAACTCGGCGCCCTCGCCACGCTCGACCATGCCCGGCAGCTCACGGAACTGCCAGTACGCGACGACACTCATGAAAACTGCGCCGCAGAACGCGCCCACAGCGTCGACCAAAGCCCGCGTGCGCCGCGAGTAGCGCTCGTACAGGGTCTCCGTGCGGATGTGGCCGTTCGATGCGGTGGTGAACGGGATCGCGGCCACGAACAGCAGCAAAAGCGCCAGCGTCGCCACTTCCTGCGACCATTGAAACGGATGGCTGAAGAAGTAGCGGCCGACCACGTCGACGGCAATCACCACGACGATCAGCGGCAGGAAGACGAAGGCCGCGACGTCGCGCAGCAACTTCGGCAGCCGCATGGTGAGCCAGCGGCCGCCCCATGCCTCGGCGTCCAGCGCAGCCGACGCCAAGCCCTGGTCGCGCGCCTCCTGCGAGTCGAGGATCGGGTCGCTCACCGCGCCACCACCGCCGGGTTCTCGATCGACAGCTTCATCAGCTCGGCCGGCGACATCGACTGGTACTTCGCTGACAGCGTCTGGATGTCCTTCAGCAACGCCTTCGCGGGCAGTTTGTCCTTCTCCATATCCTCGGCCCAGGCGTCGACCACCGGTTGCAGCTTGTCCTTGAAGCGCTTCAACTCGGCCGGCGTGAGCACGATCATCTCCACGCCCGCAGCCTTGTAGGCGTCCTGCGCCTTGATCGCGAAGTCGACTTGAGTCACCTTCACGCCCTGCATTGCAAACGGCTCCAGGCCGCGCAGGAACAGCTGCTGCAGGTCGGGCGGCAGTTTCGCGACCGCGTCGGTGTTGTAGCAGGTCCAGGCGCCGCCGCCGGTCAAGCCCAGAGCGGTGTGGTACTTGGCCACCTCATGCAGCTTGAAGGGGATGAAGCCCGCATCGACCCAGAACACCGCGTCGATGATGCCCTGCTGCAGCGCGGTGTAGAGCTCGGGATAGGGCAGGTTGACCAGCGCCACGCCCAGCGCCTTGGCGACATCGGGCGAGAAGCCCTGCGCGCCGACCTTCAGACCCTGCAGGTCCTCGAGCTTGCGGATCGGCTTCTTGCTCAGGATGTCGGCAGGCTGGAACGCGATGTACATGCCCCAGCCGACACCCTGCTTCCTGAACTCGGGCACGAAATACTTCGATGCCAGCTCCTGCGCGATGCGTGTCGCCGCCATCGGGCTCGACGGCGCCACGAAGGGCTGCTCCCAGACACGCGACAGCGGCATACCGCGGCCTTCGTAGGTCGGGTAGCACACGCCCCACTCACCGACGCCGGTGCGCACGCCCTTGAAGCCGTCCCTGGCGCCGAACAGGCTGCCCGATCCATATTCCTTGACCACCAGCTTGCCGTTGCTAGCGGCCGCGATGCGTTTCATGTTGGCTTGCGTCGGCGGCACCAACACCGATGCGGGCGGCGATGGATGGCCGTACTTGAACTCGATCGGCGCGCCGGTGTAGGTGATGGCCGGGTTGCCGGTGCTCACCTTGCCGGCCAGCCAATCCTCGCCCAGATCGGCATGGGTCAAGCCCGTGGCCAGCAGCAGCGATGCGGCGGCGATCGAATTCAGTGCAGTGCGCAACATGAGGTCTCCTTGGTGGGTCGTTTCAGTGGGCATGAGCAGGTGACGAGAGGAAGCGCAGGAGCTGGCTCGCGACGGCAACGGGTGCCTGCAGGGCCGTTGCGTGGCCGACACCAGCGAGCACCGCCTGCTCGCTGCGCGGCAGGCGTGAAGCCATGCCAAGCGTGAGGTCCTTTGGGACAACGTGGTCCAGCTCGCCGGCCAGCAGCAGCACCGGCAGGTCCATCGTGCGCCAGTCGATGTCGATGCTCGACTCGACAGCCGTTGCACGACGGCGCGTGCGCGCGCTCGCTGCCGCGACGTTCGCGAAGATGCGGCGCATCTCGGGACGCTCGGCGAGGAACGGCGCAGGGAAGAACCATGTGGCGAGCTCCTCGGCCGTGTCCGGCAAGCGTTGGCGAAGTTCGCGGATGCGCTCCGCGCCTGCGGGGTTCAACTCAACGAGGCTTCGTGGCAGCGGCCAGGTACTGCCCAGCGCAAGGCGATCGACGGCCTGCGGATACAGCGCCGCCAGCGCCTGCGCCACGCGTCCACCGAAGGACGAACCGAAGACATGCGCACGCTCAAACTCCAGCCCAGCCACCAGCGCCGCGGCATCCGCCGCCAGCTCCGCCAGCGTTGCCGGCCGCAGCGGCGCCTCGGTCTCGCCACAATCGCGTTGGTCATAGATGACCACCGTGAAGTGCGGAGCCAGCAGCGGCACCAGCGCGGAAAACATCAGGCGACTGGCCTCGGCGCCGTGCATCATGATCAGCGCGGGCCCGCTGCCGCAGACATCGTAGGCAATGCGCGCTTCGCCGCAGGCCATGAACTCAGTCATGGCCGCGCAAGCCCTTGGCCGCAGGTTCTGCGTCGAGATTGAAGGTCAGCTCGATCTTCAGGCCGGTAGGGTCGTGCATGAAGATCTGGTGCAGTGGCCAGCCCGGCACCGGCGCCTCGTCGTAAGGCACGGCCAGCGACGCGAGATGGGTGCGTGTCGCTTCGAGGTCCGTCGCGCTGAAGGCGATGTGATCCAGCGCACCGGTGGCGCCACCATCGGCACGCTCGCCGATCGCGTACAGATGCACGATCGGCTGGCCCTGGGCATACAGCCAATAGCCGGGCGCAGGAATGTCCGGCCGCGCGCCGACCGCCAGGCCGATCACGCGGGTGTAGAAATCCAGCAGTGGCGCTAACCCCGGCACCGAGCAGCGCAGCGTGTAGTGGTTGAGCTTGCCGATGGTCATTGCGGACTCCTTGCCTGCAGCTCAGCCCAGCAGCCTGTTGAACACGCCCATCAGCTCCGCCTGCGGATCGATGTGCAGCCACGGCATGCGCCAGGCCACATGTCCGTCGGGGCGCACCAGCACCGCACCGCGCAGGCCGATCAGCAGCCCGTCGCTTTCATGCGTGTCTTCGAGCTGGCGGACCTGCAAGGCGCGTCCGTTCGTGCCCGACACCTTGTGCGCCGCCTCGATCCACCCATCCGCCTTCGGGCCGGTGACGAGCACGAATTCCCGATCGAACCAGTCGAGCGTGGTGTGGCGCCGCGCTGGGTCCAGCCAGAGGTGTGGGAAGCGCGCCCCTGGTTTGTCGCTAGGCTGGAAGTAGCGCGGGTTCCATAGGTGCTTGCCGGTGCCATCGGGGATGACCGCGCCGTCTTCGTAGACAAAGCCAAGCGATTGACCGATGCTGTGAATGTGGTTGTCGCTGTCGCGGATCCAGAAGTTGATGCGATCCACGTTGCCAGCCCGCAATGCTTCGTCGCACTGTGTGAAGCGCGTGGCGTTGTGCAGGCTGAAGTCGGCATTCGACTCCGCAATGGGCCGACGCTCGCTGTCGTAGCTGTCCAGCAGCCGCGGCCCGGCAAGACCCCTCAGCACGTAGGACAGCTTCCAGGCCAGGTTGTGCGCGTCCTGAATGCCGGAGTTCATGCCATAGCCGCCGTTCGGCGGAAAGCGATGGGCCGAGTCGCCCACCAGCAGCACGCGGCCCTTGCGAAAGCACGCGGCCACCTGGCGGCTCATGCGCCACACCGAGCGGTTGATCACTTTCGCGTCCAGGTTGGGCACGCCGGACATGGCGCGGGCCAGCCGCACCACTTCGTCATCTGTGCGCTCGCCAGCGCGATCGTCCACCTCGCGACCCACGGGCATCAGCGTGAGCCACTTGTCCTTGCCGTTCGTATTGAGCACAGTGGAGATCGGGTAGGGCGAATCCTTCGCATGCACACGCCAGCCGGCGCACAAGGCCGCGTCGCGGACATGGGACAGGTCGGCCTGCCAGTACTCATTGGCCATCACGGCCAGCGCGGCAGGCCCGCGCATCTCGATGTCGGCTTGCCGCCGCACCGCGCTGGCGGCGCCGTCGGCAGCGATCAGGTACTGTGCCTGCCAGGTGCTGGTCTCGCCGGAATCCACGTTTCGGCTGGTCACCGCGATGCTGTCGCCATCTTCCTGATAGTGCAAGAACTCGTGCCCGAAGAGGATCTGTCCCACCTCACTCGTGCGTGCATGTTTCAGAAGTTCCTGTTCCACCGTGTCCTGCGACTGGATGATCTTCCAGCACGGCGAGTGGCCCACGTTGGGCTCGGGGTTGGTGCGGCCCCACTCGTGGCCGGTCATCGACTCGCAAAAGGTGAAGAAGTCCGAGCCGTCCGGCAGCGCGTGGCGCTTCATCAGGCCATCGATGCCCCACTGGCGGAAGATTTCCATCGTGCGCGCGTAGGTGCCGCGCGCCTTGGGGTGATCGGTGGTCGTGTCGCTGCGCTCAACGAGCGCGAAGTCGATGCTGAAGCGCTGCAGCAGGATGGCCATTGACAGGCCCACGGGTCCACCGCCGACAATGAACACCTGTGTGCGGCGGGAGGAACTGGATGGTCTGCTCATGTGGGTTCCAGTGAGTACGACAGGCCAGGTGCCGGCGACACCCAGCGCGCCGCGGCCAGGGCCAGCAGGCGCAGCGCCATGATCTCCGAAGGCTGCCAGCAGCCGCGCGTGCCGAACACGTTGAAGGTCGCGTAGCAGACGTTGTCCTTCAGCAAGGGCACGTTGACGGCGGCGTTCAGGCCCAGCGGCCGCATCTCCGCGAAATCGTCGAAGGTCCGCTCAAGCACATCTCTGCCTTCAGCCACGAAAACGCGGCGCTGCACAAACAGCGTCTGCGTCCACGGCGTCAGCGTCTTGCGCTTGCGTCCCTGAACCGGAAATTCGCTGCCGTTCGACGAGTAAAAGCGCTGCAGTCGAATCTCGTTCTTGGGGTCGTCTCGGGTGGTCACG
The DNA here is from genome assembly GCA_031400795.1 of Rubrivivax sp. GTDB lineage: Bacteria > Pseudomonadota > Gammaproteobacteria > Burkholderiales > Burkholderiaceae_C > Rubrivivax. The sequence continues at coordinate 20,275 of JANNQO010000416.1, forward strand.
TTGAGTTGGATGCTGAAGATGCCCGGCCCGGCGAAGAGGCGGCGGTACACGTCGATCTGCTTCAACGCGTCTTCAGCGCTGGCGACTTCAGACAGTGCGTCGAGCATGTTCGAGCACAGGTCCACAGCCAGCAACGTGCTGGCAGCTTCGGTCGGAGGCGGTGTGGACATGCGCTGAAGTCTAGGAGTGCGGAATTACCTTGTCGCTCTGGTTTCTGATCAAGGTATAACCTTGGATTCATGCCCTTGGGCGAACGATCGACACGCTTTCTTCACACCGTGGGCTCGCGCCTCAAGCTGCGGCATCTGGCGCTGCTGCAGAGTGTGGAGCGCCATCGCACGCTGACTCGCGTCGCCGCGGAGATGAATCTCAGCCAGCCCGCCATCACCAAGGCGCTGCGCGAGATCGAGGACATCTTCACGACGAAGTTGTTCGAGCGCACGCCTCGCGGCCTGGTGGCTACCGCAGCGGGCAAAGCGGTGTTGCACTTCGCGCTCGTGACGCTGGCGGACTTGGAGTCCACCACTCGCGTGCTGAGTGCCATCGACGCTGGCCTGACTGGACGAGTACGCATCGGTATCACGCCGCAAATGCCAGAAGCGCTGCTACACGCTGCGCTAACGCACCTGCTGGGCCAGTCGCCGCGGGTGTCGGTGCTGGCGAAGGAAGGCACCACCGACGAGTTGGTCGCCGCATTGTCGGCGCGCGAGATTGACTGCGCCATCGGCCGGTCTTTCGACGACAGCGTCGGCGTGGACATCGCCCAGGAAGCGATCTACGAGCAGGAGCCCTGCCTGCTGGTGTCGGCCCGCAGCCGCGCACGACTGTCGCGCGGCCCGTTGAATTTGGCACGACTGGCGGAACTGGACTGGATCTTCCCTCCGCCCAACACGCCGATGCGGCGCACCTTCAGCACGATCTTCCTGAGCGCCGGGGTGCAGCCGCCGTCGCCGATTGTCGAGACGACGTCGCTGCGCACCATCGAAACGGTGCTACGCAACCTGCCCAACGGCGTGACGATTCTGGCGAAGGACATCGTCGCGGAACTGGTGCAGCGCGGCGATTGCGCGGCGCTGCCCCACAAGCTCACGTGGAACCTGCCGCCAGTGAGCTTTTTCGTGTCGCGCCACATGGCGCAGCATCCAACCGTGCGTTCGCTGGCAACGGCGATGCGAGTGGCCGCGACCACACCATCGATGCTGACTCGCAGAGCGTCTGTCGCTTGACGACGAACGTTTGGGGAGCCGAGTCGACCGTGCATTCAAGCGGCCAGGTAGGCGTCGGGCACCAGGTTGCCCTTGGCGCCGGCCTCGGCGCACGGACCACGAAAGATCTCCCAGTGCCGGCGCCCCGGCGCAACCGGCACGCAGTTTGGCTGGCTGCGCAGTTGCTCGGTGAATTCGAGCGCGTCGGCCAAGGGGCTCGGCCGGGTGAAGACCTTGGGGTGGGTGACCACCTGCAAGAAGCCGCTCAACACCAGCTCGGACAGGCCATAGGACTCGGGGCCGTTGATCAAGGCCTCGAGTCATTCGCGGCAGCCCGCGTGGTGTGGCGAGTCTTCCCGGTGCGCGTACACCAGCACGTTCACATCGGGCAGCACCACCTCATGCGCCCATCAGATCGCGCAACGATGCCGTTGGCACCATGCGCCGCATCGGCGTGCCGTCGCTGAACAAGGCGGCGTCACAGATGGCGGCGTATGAAGCCACCGTCATGCGCGCCGCGCTGCAGGCCGGCGGCTATGAAGAGTGCCGCAACCTGAAGATCGAATGGCGCTATGGCGACGCCGAGGTACCCAGGCTGGCCGCGTTGGCGCAAGAGCTGGTGCGGCTGAACGTCGAGCTGATCCTGGCCATCACCAACGAGCCCATCGAAGCGGCGATGCGCGCCACCCAGCGCATCCCCATCGTGATGATCGGCGCGGTGCCGCCGGTCGAGTTGGGTTATGTGCCAAGCCTGGCGCGGCCAGGCGGCAACGTCACCGGCACGTCCTGGGCCGGTGTCGAAGTCACGGGCAAGGTGCTGCAGCTGCTGCGCGAGGCCGTGCCCGGTGCGACGCGCATCACGCTGATCGCGGCGGCGCAGGCGTCGGGCAAGTCGACATGCGATAGGCAATCAATCCTCCCCGTGTATCCCATGTGGCGGCGGCGACGGTCCCGCCCGGACGCGTGACGCGCCGCATCTCGCCTACCGCAAGATCGGCCCGCGAGACGAACTGCAAGGTCAGCATCGATACAGCGTGATCGAAGGAGGCGCCAGGAAACGGCAGCGCACAAGCGTTGCCAACTTCGAAGCTCAGCCGCGCGTCGGTGTTCCGCTGTTTGGCGTGCTCGTTGGCCACAGTTGGTTCAACCACTTCCGCAAACTGCTCGTGCGATCACTTCTTACGGATAGGTTCTTGGACGCCGGACTTGGCGACCACGTGTTCGACGAGGTGCTGGCGCTGATCGGCGGGCGCCGGCAGCGCTGACCGCGGCGGGCTGATCAGGCCGCCTTGACGCGGCGAGCGCCAAAGTAGGCACTGATGGCGTCGGTGAATTGCGTTCGTCCATGCTGCCGCCGCTCGAGCAGGCCGACGTGGCGCTGCACCGTGACGCGGGCCAGCGGCACGACGCGCAGCGCGCGGTCGCGAGCCCAGTCGACATTGCGCAGTCGCGGCACGATCGAGACGCCGAAGCCTTGGCGCACCAGGGCCAGGATCGCTTCGACCGAATTGAGTTCGAGTTCCTCGCGCACGCTGCCGCCGGCCTGCGCGAGCGCCTCGTCGACGAGGCGGCCGGTCCAGGTGCTGTGGTCGAAGCGCAGGAAGGGCGACTTGCGCAGGATGTCGATGCCCCGCGCGGGCAAGTTGAAGTGCGGCTTGCGTGGCACGACCAAGACCATCGGCTCGGCATACAGCGGGCTCCACCGCAGGCCGGCGGCCAACCGGGACGGCGGTTGCGTGACGACGGCGGCGTCGAGCTCGCCGCGCTCGACCTTGAGTGCGAACTCGGCCGACAAGCCTGCGTAGAGCCGCACTTCGAGTCGCGGATGCTGGCCTTTGAGAGCCCACAATGCGTCGGCGAATTCACCCATCAGGGCCGAGACCAGGGCCCCCACCTGAACCGAGCCGCTGAGCCCGCCTTCGCGCGCCGCGGGCTGGGCCAGCGCCTCGTAACGCGCGACGAGGTCCTCGACGCCGGGCACCAGGGCGCGGCCCGCGGCGCTGAGGACAACCGAGCGCGGACCGCGGTCGAACAGGGCCTGACCAAGCTCGTCTTCGAGCGCGCGCATCTGCTGGCCGACAGCGGCGGCGGTGAGGCCGACCTCCAGGCCGGCGGCGGCGAAGCTGCCATGGCGGGCGACGCTGAGAAAGTGGCGCAGGCTGCGGATCGCGGGCATGAGGTAAAGATTCCCTTGTTCTCGTGCAAAGAATAAATCGCTTTGCCTTCATCTCGCAAGCGGTCATCATCGACCCATGCAACAGGGCTTGACGGTGTCGGTGTGGCGGGGCAAGGCCGAGGGCGGGTTCGTTCGCTACGAGGTGCCGCGCCAGTCCAGCCAGACCGTGCTCGACATCGTCACCCACATCCAACGCGAGATCGAGCCGACGCTGTCGTACCGCTTCGCCTGCCGCGTCGGCATGTGCGGCTCCTGCGCGATGACGGTGAACGGTATTGCGCGCTGGACCTGCCGCACGCACGTGAGCAAGGTCGTCGGCAGCGACGGCCGGCTCGAAATCGCGCCGCTCGCCAACCTGCCGGTGATCAAGGACCTGGCCACCGACATGAGCGGCTTCTTCGACAAGTGGGCGCGCGCCAAGGGCCAGTTCAAGGGCACGCGCACACGACACGAGGCCTTTGCCACCGTCGAGCCCGCGTCGGCGCAGCGCAGGGCCGCCGACGCCGGCATCGAGTGCATTGGCTGCGCGGTCTGCTATGCCTCGTGCGACGTCGTCACCCGGCGGCCCGACTACCTCGGCCCTGCGGCGCTGAACCGCGCCTGGACCCTCGTCAACGACGTTCGCGACCAGTCCGGCACCGAGCGCCTGCGCGCCGTTGCCGGTGACGCCGGTTGCCACGCCTGCCACACCCAGGGCAGTTGCACGCAGCACTGCCCGAAGCAGATCGCGCCGACGGCCGGCATCGCCGGACTGAAGCGCCTGGTCGGCGCGCGGCGATGAAGGGCCTGTTGTGATCGATGACGCCATCGCCCAGGCACGGCGCTGGTACGTGCAGCGCCTCAGCGCGATGCTGCTGGCGCTGTGCGTGCTGGTGCACCTGGCCGGCATGATCCTCGCGGTGCGCGGTGGCTTGAGCGCAGCCGAGATCCTGTCGCGCACGCAAGGCAGTGTCGGTTGGGCGCTGTTCTATGGCGTCTTCGTGCTTGCCTGCGCCCTGCATGTGCCGCCGGGGCTGATGAACATCGCCAGCGAATGGTGGCGCTGGCCGGCGCGCCAGTCGCTGTGGTTCGGCCGCGTGTTCGGGCTCGTGATCCTCTTCGCCGGCTGGCGCGCGGTCTATGCGGTGGTGGTGTCATGACGGCGGCCGTCGGCAGGCGCATCGACGCGCGCAGCCAACGACACCCGGTGTACTGGGCCTTCCTCGTGCACCGGCTGTCGGGGCTGGCGCTCGCGCTCTTCTTGCCGCTGCACTTCACGCTGCTGGCCCAGGCGTTGAACGGTCAGGCCGCGCTCGACGCCGCGCTCGGACTGACCGACCTGCCGGGCGTCAAACTCGCCGAGTGGGGCCTCGTGGTCCTGTTGTCGATGCACATGGCCGGCGGCGTGCGCCTGCTGCTGATCGAGTTCGGCGACTGGGCCGGGCCGCGCAAGAACTTGATCGCGGTGAGCCTGGGATTTTCGCTGGCCGCCGGCCTGGCATTCGCACTGGCTCTGGCGGCATGATGGGCCCCTTTGCATTGGACTTCCAGCCATGACAACGCACCTGAACCCCCGCCGTCTCCTGCTGGCCGCCGTCGGCGTCATCGTGCTGGCCGCGACCGGCCCCGCAATTGCCCAGGCCTGGCCCACCAAGCCGGTGAAGATCGTCGTGCCCTTCGCGCCCGGTGGCAGCACCGACGTGCTCGCGCGCATGCTCGGCCAGCGCCTGTCCGAGATGTGGGGCCAGACGGTGCTGGTGGAAAACCGTGCCGGTGCCGGCGGCAACCTGGGTGCCGATGCGGTGGCCAAGTCGGCGGCAGATGGCTACACGCTGCTGATGGCGTCGGGCAGCATCACGATCAATCCGAACCTGTACGCGAAGATGCCGTTCGACACGCGCAAGGACTTGCTGCCGCTGTCCAACGTGGCCAGCGGTCCGATGCTGGTGGTGGTGGCGTCGCAATCGCCGATCAAGTCGATCAAGGAATTGATTGCGGCGGCCAAGGCCAAACCCGGTGGCTTGAGTTTCGGCTCGGCCGGCGTCGGCAGCCAGACCCACCTGGCGGTCGAAAACTTCGCCGATGCGGCGGGCATCGACATGCAACATGTTCCTTACAAGGGCGAGGCGCCGGCCTACACCGACCTGATCAGTGGCCAGACCCAGCTCATGGTCGGCAACATCGCCGCGGCCGCGGCACTGCTCGGCCCGGACCGGCTGCGCGCGCTGGCGGTCACCGGCAAGCAGCGCTCGCCGCTGTTGCCCGATGTGCCCACGGTTGCCGAGAGCGGCCTGCCCGGCTTCGAGAACACCAGTTGGTTCGGCCTGCTGGCGCGCGCTGGCACGCCGGCCGACGTGGTCAACAAGGTGCATCGCGACACGGCAGCGGCCCTGGCCGAAACCCAGTTCAAGGCCCGGCTGTACGTGCTCGGCATGGCGCCGGTCGGCAGCTCGCCGGCCGAACTCGCGCGGCAGATGGATGCAGAGATGACGCGCTGGGCGCAGGTGGTCAAGAACCGCAAGCTGAGCACCAACTGAGCGAGGGCCCGCCATGCTCCAGGTCGATCTGCAAACCGTCGAAGAGGCCGCCAAGGCGCTCTATATCCGCGCCTTGAAACAACTGCCGCCCGACATCAAGGCCGGCTTCGACCGCCTGGCCGCCAATGAGACGGCGCCGACCGCGCAGCGCGTGCTCGGCACCATGCTGACCAACATCCGCGTCGCAGAAGACACCGACAACCTGCTCTGCCAGGACACCGGGGTGCCGATCTACAACGTGTGGATCGGCCGCGACGTGGCCATCGACGGCCATGCGCTGAAACAGGCGATCCGCCGCGGCTGCGAACGCGCGACGCGCGAATACCCGCTGCGCAGTTCGGTCGTGCACCCGCTGACGCGCACGAACGAGCACAGCTCCTGTGGCATCGAGGTGCCGGTGATCCACATCGATTTCTCTGACGAGGCCGAGCGCCTGGAGATCGAGATGATCCCCAAGGGCAGCGGCTCCGAGAACAACAGCTTCTTGAAGATGGCCGTCCCCGCCGAAGGCGTCGACGCGATCAAGGCCTTCGTCATCGACTGCGTGCTCGCGGCCGGCGGCAAGACCTGCCCGCCGACGATCGTCGGCGTCGGCCTGGGCGGCACCTCCGACCTCGCGGTGGCCTTGGCCAAGCGCGCCGCGACGCGCCCGCTCGGCAGCCGCTGCGCCGATGCCGATGGCGCCGCGCTCGAAGCGCAACTGTCGGTCGCCGTCAACCAGCTCGGCGTCGGCCCGCAGGGCCTGGGCGGCGACGGCACGGCGTTCGCGGTGCAGATCGAACTTGCGGCCACCCACATCACGATGAACCCGATCGCGGTCAACATGCAGTGCCACTCGGCTCGGCGCGCGCGGGCCACGTTCACGTCGGCCGGCGTCAGCTACGGCTATTGAGCATTCGATGGCCCACCACGAACTGCACACCCCCGTCAGCGAAGCCCATGTGCGCGCGCTGCGGGTCAACGACACCGTCACGCTGCAGGACACCCTGTTCGGCATCCGCGACGCGACCCAGATCCATCTCTTCGACCGCGGCCGCAGCACGCGCTTCGATTTGCGCGGCCACGCGGTGATCCACACCGCGCCGAACGTGAGAAAGGTCGAGAAGAGCGCTGCCCACCCCGCAGGCTATGCGCCGGTGTGCATCGGCACCACCACCTCCGACCGCATGGAGCGCTTCACGCGGCCGCTGATGGCGCAATGCGGCGTTCGCATCGTGATCGGCAAGGGGGGGCTTCGCGAGGCTTCGCAGCATGCCTTCGCGGACTTGGGTGGCGCCTACCTCGCCATCGTCGGAGGCACCGCGGCGCTCGAGACGACCTGGATCGAGCGCATCGAAGACGTCGACCTCGACGATCTCAACCCCGAATCGCTGTGGCAGTTCCGCATCCGCGATTTCGGGCCCTTGCTCGTCGCAATGGACAGCCACGGCGGCAGCCTGTACCGCGAGGTGCAATTGGATGCGGCTTCGCGACGCGCCGCGGTGCTGGCCGGCCTGGGCGTGAAAACGGCATGACGATCGCGCATCGACAAACCGACATCCTGATCCTCGGCTCCGGCGGCGCCGGCCTCTTTGCCGCGCTGCATGCGCACCAGGTCGCGCCCGAGCTGAAGATCACCGTCGCCGTCAAGGGCCTGCTCGGCAAATGCGGCTGCACGCGCATGGTCCAGGGCGGCTACAACGTCGCCCTGGCGGAGGGCGATTCGGTCGAGCGCCATTTCATGGACACGATCGAAGGCAGCAAATGGTTGGCCGACCAGGACCTGGCCTGGACGCTGTGCCAGACCGCGGTCGAGCGAATCCACGAACTCGAGAACGAACTCGGCTGCTTCTTCGACCGCAACCCCGACGGCAGCGTGCACCAGAAGGCCTTCGCCGGCCAGACCTTCGACCGCACCGTGCACAAGGGCGACCTGACCGGCATCGAGATCATCAACCGCCTGGCCGAGCAGGTCTGGGCGCGCGGCATCGAGCGGCTCGAAGAACACCGCGCCGTCGAGCTGATCAGATCAGCCGACGGCAGCGCCCTGGCCGGCGTGCTGATGATCGACATGCGAACCGGCGGCTTCGTCTTCGTGCAGGCCAAGGCCGTGCTGCTGGCCACCGGCGGCGGCCCCACCATGTACAAGTACCACACGCCTTCGGGCGACAAGAGCTGCGACGGCATGGCGATGGCGCTGCGCGCCGGGCTGCCGCTGCGCGACATGGAGATGGTGCAGTTCCATCCCACCGGCCTGCTCGCAGGGAATCACACGCGAATGACCGGCACCGTGCTCGAAGAAGGCTTGCGCGGCGCAGGGGGCCACTTGCTCAACGGGCAGGGCGAGCGCTTCATGCAGCGCGTCGATCCGCGCGGCGAACGCGCCACGCGCGACGTCGTCTCGCGTGGCATCTTTGCCGAGATGCGCGCTGGCCGCACCACGCCCAATGGCGGTGTGCACATCGCGATGGCGCACCTGGGGCCCGAGGCCGTGCGCAAGCAGTTCAAGGGCATGGTCGAGCGCTGCGCCGATTGCGGCTTCGACCTGGCCGGTGGTTTGGTCGAAGTGGTGCCGACGGCCCATTACATGATGGGCGGCTTGGTCTTCGCGCCCGATTGCAGCACCGAGCTTGCCGGCCTGTTCGCGGCGGGTGAAGACACCGGCGGCGTGCACGGCGCGAACCGGCTGGGCGGCAACGGCGTCGCCAATTCCACCGTCTTCGGCGGCATCGCGGGCGACACCATGGCCGCCTGGGTGCGCCGCGAGGGCGTGTGGCGCGCGCCCGGCGATGACGCTATCGCCGACAGCATCGCCGTGCACGAGGCGCCTTTCTCGGCGGCTGCCACGCCGGCTCCGAACTCAGCGGCCACGGCGGGCATCGAGCCGATCCGCGAGGCCCTGTTCGATTGCATGTGGCAGGACGTCGGCATCCTGCGCGACGCCACGGGCCTGCGTCGCGCGCTGGCGAAGCTCGACGAACTCGATGCGGGCCTGGCCGCGACGGGAGTGGCCGGTGACGACCGCGCCTTCAACCTGAGCTGGCACGACTGGCTCAACCTGCGCAACCTGATCGCCGTCGGCCGCGTCATCGCGCGCTCGGCCCTGGCCCGCGAAGATTCGCGCGGCGCGCATTTCCGCGAAGACTTCCCCGCCGCTGGCGACATGCAGACCTCGAGCTACATCGTCGCGCGCCAGGACGACAGCGGCACCCTGGTGCTGCAGCGGCAGCCAGTGCACTTCACGCGCGTGCGCCCGGGTGAGAGCCTGATCGACGAGTCCGCCGATCGAGCCGCTCCCGCCGTTCCCGCCGTGGCCTGAAGGCGTCGTCGGCCACCTCGCCGGCGGCGAATCGTGCTGTCGGCCCGGCGTCGCCGATCACGTGCTGCCGGCTGGAGATCGCGGTGCGGTGCGTGAGCTGTCGGTGAGCTCTCCGCGAGCTTGTCGCTGACCATGAGTGGTGCGAACATGCGCGCGGGCTGAGCACAGCTGCTGGCCAGCCGCTGGCACCCGCCACGCCAGATGGATGCCGATCGGCGGCTGTTCCGACCCAAGCGTTGGAGGATCCATGAACACCTTGCGCACGATCAAGCATGTCTCGATGCTGTTGTTGAATCTGTGGGTGACCGCGGCGCTGGCCGCTGACGCTGCCACCACGGCAAGGGCGCACAGCGAAGCCTTCGCCCGGGCCATGAATGCGAACGACGTCGCTGCGGTGCTGGCGCACTACGCCGAGGATGGGCGGGTGATCTGGCCCGGCGCCGGCGACGAGGCGCGCGGCAAGCCCGCGATCCGCAGGCTGATCGAATCGACGTTGAAGAGCTTTCCTGCAGGCAGCCGGCTGGCGCTGCACGCGCAGGATGCGATCGCGCTCGGCGGCGGCTACATCGCCACCGTGAGTCATTGGGAACAGACCTACCCGCGCGCGGATGGCAGCCTTGCCAGCTCGATGTTCCGCGCCAGCGAGCTGATCCGCGTGAGCGGGCGCCAGTCGCTCTACGTCGTCGACCATGCATCGGCCGGACTGCCTGCGCCGCCTGAGGCAGCGGCGACCGTCCAGGCACCGGCTCGTGCGATGAGGAAGTTCTCCTTCGTCGAGTGCGACAAGTACCACAAGGGCATCTCGGCTCACAGCGTGACGCCCGGCGATGCGCCCGGCCACAAGTACTCGCTGAGCGTGTGGCGACACAACTACACGACCACCGATCCCGAGTACGGTGAGGCGGACACGACGGTGTTCATGGTCAGCGACGACGTCGCCGGCAACGGCACCAACTTCGGCACCGCAGTGGACAGGCTGGCCAACGGCGAGTCGATCTTCTGGCAGTTTCGCGGCACGCACCGGACTGACGCGAAGGACGGCTCGTCCTCGTTCGAGGGCGTCGGCACCATCGTCGGCGGCACCGGCAAGTACCGCAACTCGAAGGGCAGCGAGGTCTACCGCGGCAAGGCCGGCGGCAGCGACTGCAGGACCGAAGGTCAGGCGCAATGGACCTACGACAACTGAGGCCGCAGTGCAACCGGACAGCCGCACGATGCGTAGGAGAGCGAACATGAATGCTTCCCCGGCAGCACGAATCCTGGCCGCGGGATTGACCGCGCTCACGTTTGCAAGCGCGACAGCGCAAACGCCCGACAAATGGCCAACGAAGCCGGTGCGCATGGTCGTGCCGTTTCCCGCCGGCGGCCCCACCGACATCACCGCTCGCACAGTGGGGCAGGCGCTCTCGGAGGCACTCGGCGCGCCGTTTGTCGTCGAGAACAAGGCGGGTGGGCGTGGGTTCGTCGGCGTGTCCGAAGTGGGCAGGGCACGGGCCGACGGCTACACCCTGCTCATGTCCAGCATCGGCGCGATGGCCATCAATCCACGCCTTCACGAGAAGATCCCCTACGACAGTGAGAAGGACTTCGCGCCCGTGTCGTTGGTCGTCACGGTGCCGATCGTGCTCGTGGTCAATCCGGAGGTGCTGCCCGTCGGTAACGTCCGGGAGCTCGTCAAGTTCCTCAAGGCGAACCCGGGCAAGGTGAACTACGGGTCAGCGGGAAGCGGCGGCTCGTCGCATCTGGTGCCCGAGTACTTCAAGTTCCGCACGGACACGTTCATGACCCACATTCCCTACCAAGGCACTGGGCCGGCCTCTGGCGGCCTCGTTGCCGGTCACGTGCACCTGATGTTCGACACCTTGTTGACCAGCTCGCCTTTCGTCAAGAGCGGCAAGCTTCGCATGCTCGCGGTGGCAACGGCGCAGCGCCTGCCCCAGTATCCCGACGTGCCGACCATCGCCGAGGCGCTGGACATGAAGGACTTCGAGGCGTCGTCGTGGTTCGCGTTGTATGCACCAGCCGGAACACCGGCCGAAATCGTCAAGCGCCTGTCGTCCGAGGTGGCCGTGGCGCTGAAGCAGCCGGCGGTCGCCAGGCGGCTCACCGACCTCGGCGCGGTCCCGGTCGGCAGTACACCGCTGGAGCTCGCCGCATTCCAGAGCGCCGAACAGGACAAATGGGGCAAGGTGATTCAGCGGGCCAAAATCAAGCCTGACTGACGAGCGGGTGCGCAGTGGCGGTTCGATGCGCAAGCGCCGTATTTACCGTAGGCGCCGTACCGCTGGGCTGTGCTGTCATGTGCCAGCTCGCCTCGGAATCGGCTACCTACACTCCAACGCTGTTCGGTGACACAAACAAAGGAAGGAGGCCCCAACATGGCCGACGAAGTGACCAAGAAGGACCTGCAGTCGCTGCAAGGGTATGTCAACAAACAACTGGCTGACCTCGAGAAACGGCTGCAGGCCAAGATCAACGAGTGCATCCAGGGCTATGAGAAGCGGACCAACAGCTTGATGGGTGACATCAACGCAATCAATCTGAAGCTGGGAGAGCAGGCGAAGGCCATTGGCCAGCTCCAGAGCAAGTGAACGCGGGGTCGTCCGCGCGGCGGTCGCGCGGCCGGTACCAGGCAGCGCTGCCGACCCACCCCGCGGCGCGGCTCGACCAGATCGACGCGTTTCGGCAACTCCGGCGTGCTTGGATCACTTGGGGCTCTGAGCCGCGATCGCCGGCTGCGGCCGCAAGCGCAGCGCGAGCGCGCCGATCAGCACGCCACCGGCCGCCCACAGCACCACCGGCAGCCATGCCAGCAGCGGCGCGAGCGCGGCGTTCTTCGGCACCCCGGCCAGCACCACGCCGATGCGCACGATCGTCGCCAACGCGAGCATCGCGAACATCGTGCCCAGCGCCAGGCCCTCACGCCCGCTGCGGCCCAGCTCGGCGGCCGTCGAGAAGATCGCCACCAGCATGCAGCCCCAGGCAGCGCCGGCGACGAGCTGGGCCGCAATCAGCAGCTCCAGCGATCCCGCGCCCACCGCCACCAGCGCCGCACCGGCACCGAGCAGCGCGGCCACGGCCGTGACGGCCAACGCGCCGTGGCGCTTGCACAGCGCGCCGCCGGGCAGCGCGGCCACGCCGAAGCCGACCCAGAACAGCGGCATCAACCATTCCAGGCTGGCCGGCGAAGCGAAGCGCAGGTACAGAGCAGCGGCGTTCAGCGAGAAGTGGCTTTGGAAAGCCGCGGCCAGCAGCAGGATGCCAAGCATCCACGCGGCATGCGGCGCATTGAGCACGTGGGGCAGGCGCGGCACCTGCGGCACGTTCGCAGGCGCGGCCCCTGCGACCGGCCCGCGCGCCAGGCGGCGTTCAACGTGCACGATGCCTGCCGTGGCGGCCAGCAGCGTCAGGCTGGACAGCGCGAACGGCAGCCGCGGGTCGACGTTCTTCAGCGCCACACCGAGGAAGGGCGCGATCGCGCCGCCCGCGGCCAGGCCGAACAGCGTCAGCGCGGTCAACCACGGCAGCGCAGGCTGCGCGGCGTGCTTGGAGAGCAGCACCCAGGGCGGCGCACGCAGCGCCGACGAGGTGATGGTCCACACCAGGATCAGCGCCAGGCCCAGCAGCGGCGCCGCGCCACCGAGCAACGCCGCATGCGGCAACAGCAGGAATCCGATGCACGAGACCACCGTGCAGCCGACGATCAACGGCCCGATGCGCCCGAGCGTGCGCTGCACCCGGTCGGCGAAGACGCCGGTGGCGACGTCGGCGACCATGAACACGATCTGATCGAGCACCAGGATCCAGGGTGCCCAGGCCACCGGCAGGCCGGCGGATTGGAGCAGCCGGGGCAGGAAGATGACGTAGATCGTCCAGGTGGTGACGAAGAGGAACTGGACCAACGCGATGTAGATCGCGGCGGCGGTGGCGGTGGCGGGCGCGGGGGGCGGCGTGCGGGTCATCGGGCGCTCATCGCGGAGGGCATTCATCGTGGCAACCGACTTCACGCACCCGCGGGCAGGCGAAGCATGAGCATCAGCGGGTGCGTCGGCGACGCCTGCAACCCGTAGTGTTCGTAGAAGCGTCGCGCCCGCTCATGCAGCGCGTGAACCAGCAACGCTCGCACGCCAGCGTTGTTCGAGACGGCCACGGCGCGCTTGACGGCATCCTGCAGCAATGCTGCGCCGAGCCGCCGCCCCTGCGCGCCCCGATCGATCGCCAGCCGGCCGAGCACCATCACCGGCACGGGGTCGGGGTCGGGCATGTGGCGCCGAACGATGCGGGTGGCTGACCGGTGCGACACCGCGCCGGCAGCCAGGGCGTAGTAACCGCGCACGGAACCGCCTTCGTCGAGAACGATAAATGCTCGGCTGACCCCACTGAACTGGTTGGCCAGCGCCCGGCGCTTCAGCCATTCATCCAGTGACGGCTCGCCGCATTCGAACTCGTCCAGACGATGCGAAGCCGTCAGCGGCTGCGGCGATCCGACAAGCAAGTTCAGCCCTTCGTTGCCTTGCGCGACCACGGCGGACGGACCGCCATCAGCCGCTCGAGCCCAGGGTTGAAGGCCGGCGGTGCGTCGAGAAGCTTCGCGAACTGACGGAACTTCGCGGCATCCAGCCTGAAGAAGACCTGATCCAGCAGCACGGACTGTGCCTTGTCGCAAGCGGCTTCGAGCATGAAATCGGAGCGATTCCTGCCGAGCAGTTGCGCTGCCTGGTCGATCAAGTCGCGCTGCTCGGGGCGCGCACGAAGATTGATGGCGGCATCACGCATGGCTCGGTTCCGGTTGGCCGCACAACGGCACTACGGATTCTGGGCGGCTGTATAGCTGTTGTCAATACACTGAGGCGAGGTGCGCGGCAGGCACGCCAGACCGAACAGACCGTCAGCGCGGCTGTGCACCAACTGACCCATCGCATGCTCGACGGCATCACGTCGCCGCCGCTGGTACAGTGATGCAGGCAACCACATTTATGAGTCCCTGCGATGCGAACGACACTCGACCTTCCCGATGAGGTGCTGCGCCGCGCGAAGATCCAGGCCGTCGAACGCGGCTCCACGTTGCGGCAATTGGTCATCGACGCGCTTCAGCGCGAAATGGCCGCTGCCCAGCGGCCCGGCAAGCGGCTGACGCGGCCCCCCATCAAGCTTGCTTCCGACGCGCCTTTGCGCAGGCTGAGCCCCGAAGCCGTGAAGCGCCTCGACACCGAAGCCGTGCAGCGAGCCGAAGAGGGCAAGGCGCGTGCGCTGCATCGCTGACGCCAACGTGTTGCTGCCGTTGTTGACGGAAGGGCACGCACACCGCGAGCCGGCGAACCGTTGGTGGGAGGCTTGTGGTGATGGTGATGTCGGGCTGAGCTTGCCTGTCCGCATGGCGCTGCTCAGGCTGCTCACCAACAGCCGCGTGATGGGTTCCGGCACGTTGCGGCCGTCGCAGGCCTGGGCGGCCGTGCAGTGCCTGATCGACGATTCGCGGGTGTCTGTCGTCGAACAAGCGCCGACCGCGCACGCCAAACTCTGGCACGACAACGTCGCCCGGCGCGAGCCGACGCCCGACTTGTGGACCGACGCCTGGTTGGCGGCGTTGGCTCAGGCGCATGATTGCGAAATGGTCACCTTCGATCGTGGCTTTCGGTCGTTCTCCAAGCTGAAGTTGCGCTTGCTCGAGCCGGCGGGCTAGCACTTCGCCGTGACGCTGCCAGGCAATCGTTCGGTTGAACGACATTCCCGTTGGCAAGTCACCATCACGCCATGAGAAGTGCCCTCTTCGTCGATTTCGACAACGTCTACACGCAACTCAGGCAACTGCAGCCCGAGGCCGCCGAGCGCTTCGCGCGCCACCCGTCCGATTGGATCCGCTGGCTCATCGAAGGTCTGGAGTTGCCCGCACCGCATGAAGAAGGTGCGCGCCGGCGCCTGCTCGTGCGCCGCTGCTATCTGAACCCGAACTGGTACCAGAACTACC
>JANNQO010000417.1:0-9973 GCA_031400795.1 Rubrivivax sp.
CTGGGCGCGCAAGCTGTCGTGGAAGGAGACGGCACTGAGCTTCGGCACGACCTGGGATCAGGTCTGTCGCGCGGTGGCGTATGTCGTGCAGTGGGGGCTGGAGCATCGCGAACTCGGGACCCTGCGCGCCATCGGCGTCGACGAGATCCACATCGGCCAGAGCCACAAATTCCTGACGCTGGTCTATCAGATCGAGGCCGACTGCGTGCGGCGGCTGTAGGTGGGGCGCTGAGCCCGATTTCGGGGCGGACCGCCAGCAGTGCTGCCACCGCCTCGGCGTCCAGTGTGTGCGGTGCCACCGGCGCCTTGGGCTCGGTCACGGTGCGGGCCCCAACCGTCGCCACCGGGCCGCGCTGGGCGTCGTCTGGTTCATCGGTCAAGGCGTGATCGCGACTTTCAGCACGCCGTCGCGCTGATGGCCGAACAACTCGTAAGCCTTCTCGATGTCGCCGAGCCTGAAGCGGTGCGTGACCATCGGGCTGAGGTCGACGCGGCCCGACTGGATCACCGACATCAAGCGGCGCATGCGTTCCTTGCCCCCTGGGCACAAGCTTGTCACGATCTGGTGGTCGCCGAGTCCGGCTGCGAAGGCGGACAGCGGAATCGTGAGGTCAGTCGAGTAAACCCCCAGGCTCGACAAGGTGCCACCTGGCCGCAACACGCGCAAACAGGCTTCGAACGTAGCCTGCGTGCCCAAGGCCTCGATGGCGACATCCACTCCGCGCCCGCCGGTGAGTCGCATGATCTCCTCGATCGGGTCGGTGCGGCTGCTGTCAATGACGTGGTCGGCACCCATCTGGCGCGCGATCTCGAGCCGGTTGGCCAGGCGATCCACGCCGATCACCGTGGTCGCGCCGCTCAGTTTGGCGCCAGCGGTGGCGCACAGGCCGATCGGCCCCTGCGCGAACACCGCCACCGTGTCGCCGATGCGGATGTTGGCGCGCTCGGCACCACTGAGCCCGGTCGACATGATGTCAGGGCACATCAACACCTGCTCGTCGCTGAGCTCGTCGGGAACCGGCGCGAGATTGGCCATGGCATCGGGAACGAGCACGTACTCGGCCTGGCAACCGTCGATGGTGTTGCCGAACTTCCAGCCCCCGAGGGGTTTCCAGCCGTGGGCGGTGCCGGCCCCGTCCTGCGAACCAAAGCCGCACTGGCAGGCATTGCTCCAGCCACTCGGTGTGATGGCGCCGGCGATGACGCGCTGCCCTTCGCGGTAGCCCTGGACTGCCGAGCCCAGCTTGTAAATGACGCCGACGGGCTCGTGGCCGACCGTCTGGCCGCGAGCGACCGGGTACTCGCCCTTCAGGATATGGATATCGGTGCCGCAGATGGTGGTCGTGGTCACCTTGACCAGGGCGTCGAGGGGGCCGACGTCAGGGATTCGCTTGTCCTCGAGCACGATGCGCCCGGGTTCGACGAATACGGCCGCCTTCATCATCGCCATGGCATTGCTCCTGGACGCCATCGAGTGGACAACGAGTCTAGGGCGATTGGCACTGTTCTCCCGCTCGCAGGGCAGATGCTTGACACGCATCAACTGCGGCGCGTCGCCGACACCAGCCGCTCAAACTCCGCGGCGCATCGGCGAGTCAAGGTGTTCGGCTTGGAGGTTGCCCTGGCGCCTTCGCCGCCGGTGTAGAACTCTGGCGTGCGGGGTGTCGGCGCCGACCGACTCCGCGCGTCACGGCACGGATCGCTCGTGCACGTACCGCGTGCGCGGCGCCCGTAGCGATCGACACTGCAGCTTGAACAAGGGCAAGTGCTGGCCGCCGCGGTGTTGATGCGAGTCAAGTTCGCTGGTCAACGCGCCGTTGAGAATTGTGCCGCTAGCTCGGCCCCAAACTTGCGAGGGGCAGCGGTGCCGAGTTCACGACCGGCGAACCCATGACTGCTCCACTGCTCCTCGCCTACATCAATGCGGCACTGCTGTTCCAGCTTGCCGTCGGGATCGGCGTCTGGGTATGGCGGCGCCGCAGCGCTCCGGTGAGCACGTCGGTTGCCGTGCCGATCGGTGCGGCACAAGTCGCGCCGGGCGCCTGGCTTGGCAGGCGCAAGTTCCGCGTCGCACGCCGCGAATTCGAGGACGGCGCCCACACGCAGTGCTCGTTCCATCTCGCGCCCGTCGACGGCGCGGCGCTGCCGCCGTTCAGGCCCGGCCAGTTCCTCACTTTTGCGCTGCAGGTGGCCGACGCAGACGCGGCATCAAAGGGCGGGCAGCGCAAGATCACGCGCTGCTATTCGCTGTCCGACCGGCCCGACCCGTCGAGCTACCGCGTCACGATCAAGCGCGTGGTGGCGCCGGTCGATCAACCCGAGCTGCCGCCCGCTGCGTCATCGAGCCACTTCCATGACCGGGTCCGCGAGGGCGACATCCTCGAGGTGAAGGCGCCGTCGGGCCACTTCTTCATCGATCCGGACCCGAATGTGCCGGCCGTGCTCGTGGCCGGCGGCATCGGCATCACGCCGATGATGAGCATGCTGCGCTGGAGCCTTGCCGAGCAGCCCGGGCGCACGGTCCATCTCTACTACGGTCTTCGCAACGGCAGCGAACATGCGTTTAAGCCGGTGCTCGAGCAACTGGCCACGTCGCACCCGAACTTTCACCTGAGCGTGGTGTACAGCCGCCCGAGCCCGAACGACGTGCCGGGCCGCGACTACCAGCATGCCGGACATGCGAACGCCGACCTGCTGCGCCGGACCTTGCCGCATGGCCGCCACCAGTTCTACGTGTGCGGCCCGGCGGCGATGATGCAAAGCCTGGTTCCCGCGCTGGCCGATTGGGGTGTGCCGCGGCAGGACATCCACTTTGAAGCCTTCGGCCCGGCTTCGGTGCGGTTCGAGGACGCTGAGTCGAAGGAACCTGTCACCCGCCTCGCCGCCGCCGTCGAAGTGCGCTTCCATCGCTCCGGCCGCACGCTGGCGTGGGACGGTCAGGACGCCAACTTGCTCGAGTTCGCCGAGCGGCACGGCGTGGCCGTCGATTCGGGTTGCCGCTCCGGCAGTTGCGGAACCTGCGAGGCCCGGCTGGTCAGCGGCACGGTGGCCTACGCCCACCCTCCGGACCATGACGTGGCGCCGGGCCACTGCCTGCTGTGCGTCGGCACGCCGGCATCGGCACTGGTCCTCGAGGCTTGACGTCGATGCCCGCCAAACTGGTCAGCCGCGAAGTCCTGCCCTTCCTGCTGTCGTTCGCTGCCCTGGCGCTGGCGGCACTGCTGTTCGATGGCCTGCTGCATCTGCTCGATGCGGTATGGATCGGTCGCTGGCTCGGCATCCCCGGCACGCTGCTGATCCTGGGTTCGTTCGGCTATTCGCTGCGCAAGCGCAGGCTGATCAGCATCGGCCAGCCGGCGCGGCTGCTGCATCTGCATCAACGCATGGCCTGGCTCGGCTCCTTGCTGGTGCTGGTGCATGCCGGCATCCACTTCAATGCGATCCTGGGCTGGCTGGCCGTCTGGGCCATGCTGATCGACGTCGGCAGCGGCCTCACCGGCAAGTTCCTGCTCGAGCGTTCGCGGCGACGGCTGGAACAAGCGCAGCAACGCATGCGCCAGCAAGGCCTGTCCGCCGAAGAACTCGAAGAGCGCCTGTACCGCGACAGCCTGACCTTCGATGCGATGAAACAGTGGCGCGCGGTGCACCTGCCGATCACGCTGGCGTTCGCGGTGCTCGCCACGGCACACATCGTCGCCGTGTTCCTGTTCTGGGGCTGGAAGTGAAGCGCTGGCTGCTGGCCCTGATCGTGGCCAACCTGCTGGCGGTGGTGGCCCTCGCCTTCGCCTACCCGGACCTGATGCTGAGCCCTGGGCCCCTGGTGCGCGGCCATGCCGAACTCGCCACCGACTGCTTTGGCTGCCATGCACCCCTGCGCGGTGCCAGCCCGGAGCGTTGCATCGCTTGCCATGCCTTGCCCGACATCGGACTGCGCACGACCAAGGGATCGCCGCTCGCTGCACAGACCGTGAAGACCCCGTTCCACCAGCAATTGATCGAACAAGACTGCATGGCTTGCCACAGTGACCACCAGGGTGTGAGGCTCACCTATCGCAGCCGCAAGGCCTTTTCGCATGCAGTGTTGCGCGCCCCGGTGCGCGAGCGCTGCGAAAGCTGCCACACCAGCCCGAAGGACAAGATCCACCGCGATCTCAGCGTGAGCTGCGGTCAATGCCATCAGTCCGAACGCTGGAAGCCGGCCACCTTCGACCATGCACTGCTCGCCAAAGCCGTGCTCGACCGTTGCGAGGCTTGCCACAAGGCGCCGGCCGACACCCTGCACCGCCAGATCGCGGGCAACTGCAAGCAGTGCCACAGCCAGGAGCGCTGGAAGCCCGCCACGTTCGACCATGACAAGCTGTTCGTGCTGGATCGCGACCACAACACGAAATGCGTGACCTGCCACACCAACGACGACTACAGCCGCTACACCTGCTACGGCTGCCATGAGCACCGGCCCGACCCGATACGGGCGAAGCACCTTGAGGATGGCATCCGGAACTTCGAGAACTGCGCCCTGTGCCACCGCAGTGCAAACGAGGAGCCGAAGAGGACGGGCGCAGGCGAGGGGCGCAAGCGGGACTGAATCGGTTCACCCGGTGTTGATCGTCAGTCCTGGCGCAACCACCTCGATGCGCTGGAACTGGCGGCCGTGCTCTTCGAAATCCGGACGCGACTCCAGGCCTGGGGTTTCCCACGCGCACAACCGAGATGTCTTGCGACAGGTCGTGTCCACGTGCCCCCGCTGGGTACGATGCCCGGCATGCAAGCTTGACTTCCGAGTCCGTGAGCATCGGCGCTTCCAATATCCAGCGGATCAGATCACCCCTTCCCAGTCCTTCCAGAGGTGAAACGGACAAGAAATATTGGAAGCGATAACCCCGGAAAGCTAGCATTCATCGCGGCGATCCTGGAGCAGCCAGTGATCGAGAAGATCCTCACGCACCTGGGTCTGCAGGCGCGTGCACCACCTCGGGCGCCTGCCCGTGGGGCCAGGCGCCGCCTGCCCGTGGCCAGGCGCTGCAAGCGGCCTGACGCTGCCCAACCGTGACCGTTCAGCCGACCCGGCGACCAGGGCCGCTGGAGTCGGCTGCGTCCGAGAGTTTGCGGGACCAATGGAAGCGGCCTTGTGACAAGGGATAACCCCCAGACGGCGCCCGAGAAAGACGATCTTCGGCGGCGCTGTCAAAGCTCAACAGTTCTGAATTTCCTATCCTCCCAGCACCGCTTGCAGCAGCTCTCGGGACATCGCTTCGTCTTCGTTCAAGGCTCGGTGCGTGCCCACCGCCGGCGCATCTTCCCCGGGCGGGGTCGGTGATGCGTTCGAGGTCTGCACGTCTGCTCCTTGTGTTTTGTTGTTCAGCCCTTCGGCGGCCCGACTCCTGGGCTGCCTACTACGGCGTCTGCTGACTTCTGCTCCGTCACACCGGGCGTTGCCGCTCGGCGCGCTGTGCGCTTCGATGGTGGTTGCTGCCATCCAGCGGGATCAGGTGCCGTGTCGGGCCGGTAATGGGCGAGAAAAATGGTGTTTGAATTTCCGCCTCCAACCTGAACCTGGAAATGCTGAGCGAACAACGCGCGGTGATCGACCACTTGGGCTGATGGCTGTGCCGATTGCGGCGCCGGCGCGAGCACGACGGACGCGGCCTCACGGGTCAATGCGCTTGCCATCCTTGCCCGCGCTTGCCGAAGGTGCGCGCACGACCCACAGCGCATAGGCGACGAACACCAGCACGCAGGCCAGGAAGACCGGCAGCTGAATCCTCGCCGGCAGCGCCGGATACAGCGCAAACAGCACAGCGAAAGGCGCACCGCCGGCCGCCGTGGACACGGCGTTCTCGGCCCACGTGGTGTTGCGGCTGAACAGGCCCAGCGCATAGGATAGAACATCCACCGGGAAGGTCATGCGAAGCAGGATCAGCGAACCGATGCGCTGGCGCGGGTGGATCAGTCGATCGATGTCCGCGTGACGACTGACCGACGGGAATCGCCGCAGGATCAAGAGGCGTGCATGGCGCCCCAGCAGGAAGGAGGCCGCGGCCCCGATCACCCAACCCAGCAGCAGCAGCAGGGCGGTCCAGGCCGGACCCCAGGCCAACACCGCAAGCGGCACCAGCGCAAGATTGCTCAGCACGGGCACCAGAACCGCCAACACCGAAGTGGCGACGAAGATCAGGACGGCCAGGCGCGGGTATGTGGACAGCGCGGCCTGGATCGGCGCGGCGAACTCCCGCGCCAGCAGCAACGCCAAGCCAAAGATGCCGAGCACCCAGGCCCCCATGCGCACGGACGGCAGCAGTTCGGCCCATGTCAGGGCATGCCGCAGAGAACCGGAAGGTGTGTGCATGGAGCGGCGCTGCGCGGATGCTTTGCGCTGGGCCGGCGGCGCTAATGCTCCGGCTCGAAGCATCGGTGACTGTAAGCCCGGCCTGGCACGCAGGGTCAACGCTTGTCGACCGGGTTCGCGCACTCGAACTCCAATCCCTTTGTCAAGCCCATGGCCCAAGCGCAGAGGCGATGCATGAACCCCAGCCTGGGGTTGTGTTCGAGCTAGGAGTCTGTCGGACTTGGGGAGCGTCGGCTGCAATTTGGCCGCAGCGGTCCGTGCCTTGCTCGGGCATCAGCCCGCGCACCACGCCGCCGAGCAGCTCGAACTCGGTCATGCCGGGCATGTCCAGGCGCGGCTCGAGCGCAAGCACGTGGCGGTAGAAGCCCGCGCTGCGCACGGAGTCGGCGACGTAGAAGATGAAGTGCGCGGCAGTGATACCCCTGCTTGTCCTTTTTGCCGATGTCGCCGCTCGCCCGCTCTGCGCTCAGGGCGACAGCACGTAGGACGAGTGGCCGGAAAAACGCATCGCCTCACGGCGCGCGTACTGATAGCGCTCGACGTGAATGGTGTCACCGCGGGCGACGAGCAGCCCGCTGGCCGGGTTGCCCGCCAGGTAGTCGTCGATGCTGCGCAGCGCTCCGTCGAAGGTGTAGCGGATCGTTGGTTCGGCCGCCGCGCGGCGCAGCGGCAGCGTCTGTTCGGCGCGTCGCACCGCGCGCGTCTCCAGGAGTTGCTCCTGGTTGTGCGGTCGTGGATGGGATGTCGGCAAAGTGGCAGTCAGCTGACAGTCGCCGGCTGCTGCTCACCGGCGGCCAACGACAGCGACATCCGCGTCATCAAGTGGACTTCCGCAAAGACGCCGTTCTCGGGCGCTCCTGCATCTGGACCAAGGGCGCCCCCACGTTCACCGCGCCGCTTCGGCCAGCCATTGCTCCAGCGTACGCCGCAGCCAGTGGTCAGTCGTCGGCGCAGTTGCACAGGGAAAGATCATCGGGCCGATCGGTGCGTCTGCGGCCGTAGACCTGCGCCAGCGCCAGCAGCAGTGACGTCACCACGATCATCAGCGTCGAGATGGCGGGGATGGTGGGGTCGATCTGGTCGCGCAGCGCGTTGAATATGTTGCGCGTCAACGTCGAGTTGCTGCTGTCAGCGATGAACAGGATCGTCGTCGGGTGGCCCACGGCTGCGGTTTGGCGTGGACGAGGATCACGTACTTCACACGAGTCTCCCTCTGCTCCGACTGACGCCCAGTCACCCGCTGGTCGGAGCCGACACTGGGTTCTCTTCATCGGATTGCGGGACTTCGCGGTCTCTCGCCACCAGGAGCGTGATCTCCGTGATGCGGCCGTCCCGCATGCGGTAGACCGTCAGCCATTCGACGTCCTAGCGGTACGGCGTCGCGAGCGGCGACCCGCCAGCATCGTGCGACACGGAACCACCGGCGTACGCCCGCACAGCAACTACGTCATCCAGCTCCATCGTCTCCTGCACGTCGATCCGCCAGTCCGGCCGCAACTCCGCCTGCCGAACGTAGAACTGCCGGAGCGCGTCCACGTCGGCCGGCCAGCCGTGTCCGAAGCCTCGGTAGTCTGCGGCGACGAGGTCGTCCACCACTGTCACGTCCCGACGGTTGACGACACGTTCAAGGTAGCCACGTACGATCTCGCCAAGCGGCCCATCAGTCATGCAGGTGAGTCTCGCGCTGACGTGCCAATTTGTACAGCGGGACGCTAGCGAAGGCGGCGGGCGACCTCGATCGCCCAGTAGGTCAGCACCAGGTCGGCACCGGCCCGGCGGATCGAGGCGAGCTTCTCGAGGATGACGCGATCGCTGCATGCGTAGGCGGAACGCACGATGCCCAAGCGTTCTGCCCGCGCACCTGGCCCAGGCGGGGGAAGCCCTCGAACCCGCTGCCCGGCAGAGGGCGTCGACCCCGTTGAGTCGCCAGGGAGCCGCCGACCGCGAGCGACGGCATGTGGCAGCCGACCGGTTTTCGCCAACGAACGGCCGGTCCCCGCCAGGTCGCCGACCTTCAGGATCAGCCCGGCGCGCGGTCACACCACGGTGACGTTGAACCGATCGCAGAGGTCGTCCAGCTGCCGCGCCTTGAGCTTCTCGGCGCGCACTTTGCGCAGGCCGCTGCGCTCGAATATGGCGTAGGCGAACCCCTTGTTCATCTGCCGCGACACGTATCGGATCCCATCCCAGCGCGGACTCGCGCCGTGGATTGCCCGTGCCCAGGCCTGGCTCGTCGTGTAGTCGGCGGATGCACTGATGTCGTTGTTCAGGCCCAGGGCCTTGAGCGCCGCCCCTGTCAGGTCGGCCAACACCAGCGTCTTGCGCCGTTCGCAAGCAATCCGCACGACCGAGCGCTCGGTGAGGGCGAGCCGGGCCCGAACCCGGCTCTGCCAGCCTTGAACGAGACGGCTCTTTCCACTGCTATGCCGATAACTAACCTTAGCGGCATAGCACTGCCAGAGGCGCAAACTGATCTGCGTGGAAACCGGCTTGTCTGTAACCGCAATACCGCTGTCGGTTGCCTGACGCGGCGGCGCTTGCAGCACTGCGGGCCTGGAACGAGGGACTGTCGTCGAAGGATGCCGTGACGCGGTATCTCAGTGAAGTTCGGCCGGTCAGTCGTCGCGCGGCCTCATCGGGGCGATCCGCCATGACATCGCGGCCTTCGCCAGGTCGCGCCACCGTGACGACCTTGACAAGCTCTTCACCGGAACTGCACGCAAAGGCCCCGCGGCTGCACGCGCCATGGCCGCCGCCAACCAGCAGCTTCACAGCGCGACCGTTCCGCTTCCCCTGGTCGGCGACGGAGTCAACCTCTGGCTCGAGCCGCGCGTCGCCGTGGTGCTGCGCAAGGCCGGCATCAAGACCTTGGCCGCCCTCACTCTTCGAGCGCGAGACTGTTCGCGCTCGGCCGACAAGCGGGCGTGCCGCTCGAGCGACTCGTCCAGCCCGGCTCGGGCCGCCCGCTTGGCGCGCCTTCGGCACCGGCCACCCGCGAGTCCGCGCCGTAGAGCCTTTGTCTGGCGGCCTCGACAGCCGCGATCTCGTGGGCCAGGCCGGACTGCTCCTGCCGGATCGCGACCAGGCCCGCCTTCAGCAGGCGTGCGACTTCGGCGGCTTTGTGGCCGATGGCGCGAATCTCTTCCTGGCCCGGCAGATCGGCCAGCAGCGTCTTGATCTCGCCATTGCGGTAGATGGCGATCAACTCGGCACCGTCTGCGAGCCGTTCGAGATCCAGCGTGATCTCTTCCAGTCCCACACCATCGCGGATTCCGCGGAAGCCCTTGAGGGTCAGCTTGAGAGCTTGCATGAGATGTTCCGATGGAGATGACCAGATCAGTCTCCCCCGCGGCCGTTGGGTGTCAACCCACGGGGCTCGGCACGCCCAGCCACTTCAAGCGGCCTGTGCGGCCTGCATCGGCGCACAGGATTGAGAACCGGCTTACTCGTCCGTAAAATACAGAAATCTGTATCACCTACCCGCTTGAGGAACGCCCATGAAGACCACGCTCGACCTGAACGACGCGTTGCTGACCAAGGCCAAATCGCTCGCCGCGCAGCAGCGCACGAGCCTGACCCGCCTGATCGAAGAAGGACTGCAACTGCGCCTGCGCGCGCAGCAAGTGC
>JANNQO010000418.1:0-2777 GCA_031400795.1 Rubrivivax sp.
GGTCAAGGACGAAGACGTCTGCCTGCACTGCGGGCTGTGCGCCGAGCGCTGCCCCACGGGTGCCTGGGACATGCAGAAGTTCCTGCTCCTCACCACCACGGCCGGCCCGGCGTGCCGCGGGAGTTTGAAGTGAAGGTGCACCGCCTCGAAGCCGTCAACGACTTCGTCATCAAGTTCGCCAACGTCAACGGCTCGGGTTCGGCTTCGGCCAACGAGTTGTTCGCCAAGGCCATCCTGCGCATGGGCGTGCCGGTGAGCCCGCGCAACATCTTCCCGAGCAACATCCAGGGCCTGCCCACCTGGTACGAAGTGCGGGTGAGCGAGCGCGGCTGGCTCGGCCGGCGCGGCGGCATCGACATGATGGTGGCGATGAACCCGCAGACCTGGGAGCAGGACCTGGACGAGATCGAGCCTGGCGGCTACCTGTTCTACGACAGCACCAAGCCGCTGCCGGAATCCGCCTTCCGCACCGACATCACCGTCATCGGCATGCCGGTGACCGCGATCTGCAACGCCACCTACGAAGACCCACGCCAGCGCACGCTGTTCAAGAACATCATGGTGTTGGGCGCGCTCTCGGTGCTGATGGGCGTGGACGGGGGTGTCATCGAGAAGCTGTTCTCCGAGCAGTACAAAGGCAAGGAGCGCTTGCTCGAATCGAACGTTAGAGCGCTGCAGGCCGGGCGCGGCTTCGCCAAGGACCACCTCGAGCCGCCCAAGCATCCGGGCGTCGGGCTGAAGGTGCGCCGGGCCAACGCGGTGGGCGACAAGATCTTCCTTGAAGGCAACGCCGCCGCGGCGCTGGGCTGCCTGTACGGCGGCGCCACGGTGTGCGCCTGGTACCCGATCACGCCCTCGTCGTCGCTGGCCGAAGCGTTTCAGAAGTACTGCCAGAAGTACCGCCACGACCCCGAGACCAAAGAAGCGCGCTACGCCATCGTGCAAGCCGAGGACGAGATTGCCTCGGTGGGCATCGTCACCGGCGCCGGCTGGAACGGCGCGCGCGCCTTCACCGCCACCTCGGGGCCGGGCGTCTCGCTGATGACCGAGTTCATCGGCCTGGCCTACTTCGCCGAGATCCCGTTCGTGATCATCGACGTGCAGCGCGGCGGCCCTTCCACCGGCATGCCCACGCGCACGCAGCAGGCCGACTTGATCAGCTGCGCCTACGCCAGCCACGGCGATACCAAACACCCGATGCTGCTGCCGCAAGACCCGGCCGAGTGCTTCGAGCATGCGGCAATCGCGCTGGATCTGGCCGAACGATTGCAGACCCCCGTCTTCGTGATGAGTGATCTGGACATCGGTATGAACCAGCGCCTGTGCGCGCCGCTGCAATGGGACGACGCGCGCCGCATGGACCGCGGCAAGGTGCTGACGGCGGAACAGCTCGACGCCGGCTTCGACTTCGGCCGCTACAAGGACGTGGACGGCGACGGCATCCCGTGGCGCACGCTGCCCGGCACGCACGAGACCAAGGGCGCCTACTTCACGCGCGGCACCACCCGCGACGCCTATGCTCGCTACTCCGAGACCGGGCCCGACTACACCTACAACGTGCAGCGCCTGCTGACCAAATTCGCCACGGCGGCCACGCTCGTGCCGCAGCCCGTGGTGCGTGCCGCGCAGAAGAAGACACGCCTGGCGGTGATCTACTTCGGCAGCACCGCAGCGGCGATGGACGAAGCGCTCGAAACGCTGGCCGCAAGCCGCATCCACCTCGACGCGATGCGGCTGCGCGCCTTCCCGTTCGCACCCGGCGTGGCAGAGTTCATTGCCGCGCACGACCAGGTCTTCGTCGTCGAGCAGAACCGCGACGCGCAGATGCGCTCGCTGCTCGTCAACGAGCTCGAAGTCAGCCCGGCGCGGCTGTCACCGGTGCTGCACTACGACGGCACGCCGATCACCGCGCGCTACATCGCGCAGGCCATCACGCAGCAGGTGCATGACCTGGCCACCGAGCCGAGAAGGGAACGGGTATGACGTACCTTGCAAAGCCGAAACTGCACCACCCGACGCTGCAGAAGAACAGCGTCGGCTACACACGCCGCGACTACGAAGGCAAGGTCTCCACCTTGTGCGCCGGCTGCGGTCACGACAGCATCAGCGCGGCCATCGTGCAGGCCTGCTGGGAACTCGACATCCAGCCGCACCGCGTGGCCAAGCTCTCGGGCATCGGCTGCTCGAGCAAGACACCCGACTATTTCCTCGGCGCCAGCCACGGCTTCAACACCGTGCACGGCCGCATGCCCAGCGTGCTGACCGGCGCGAACCTCGCCAACCGCGAGCTGTTGTACCTGGGCATCTCGGGCGACGGCGATTCGGCCTCGATCGGCCTCGGCCAATTCGCGCACGCGATGCGGCGCGGCGTGCGCATGGTCTACATCGTCGAGAACAACGGCGTCTACGGCCTCACCAAAGGCCAGTTCTCGGCCACCGCCGACCGCGGCAGCCAGAGCAAAAAAGGCGCTGTGAACAGCGATGCGCCGGTCGACCTGGTGGGGCTGGCGATGCAGCTCGGCGCCAGCTACGTCGGGCGTGGCTTCTCGGGCGACAAGGCGCAGCTCGTGCCGCTCATCAAAGGCGCCATCGGCCACGGCGGGGCGGCGTTCCTCGACGTCATCAGCCCTTGTGTCGCCTTCAACAATCACACCGGCAGCACGCGCAGCTACGACTATGTGCGCGAGCACAACGAGGCAGTGAGTCGCATCGACTTCATCGACCTGGATGCCGAAATCAAGGCCGAGCCGAAGCCGGGTGAAGTTAATCGAGTTGGC
>JANNQO010000419.1:0-17043 GCA_031400795.1 Rubrivivax sp.
CTGGCGCTGGATGGCAGCGGCGTAGACCTCTCGGCGGGCAGCAATGCCGAGCGCCGCCTGGGCTATTTTTCGGATCTGTACTTCGACCCCAACCGCAACGAGTGGTGGGGCCTGTCGGATCGCGGCCCTGGCGGCGGGCTGCTGAACTACGAAACGCGCGTGCAGCGCTTCACCATCGACGTGGCGGCCAACGGCGCGATCTCCAATTTCAACGTCGCTGCAACGATCAAGTTCAGCGACGCCGGGCAAGCCATGAACGGCATCGCCCCCACCCCGAGCAACATCCTCGGCAAGGCCTTCGACCCCGAAGGCCTGGTTGTCAACCCGAAGACGGGCAACCTGCTCGTCTCCGACGAGTACGGACCGTCGCTGATCGAGTTCGACCGCAACGGCAATCTGCTGCGCCGCTTCACCACGCCGGCCAACCTGGTGCCGCGAAACGCCGCCACCGGCGTGCCCAACTTCGCTGGCGACGCCGGCAACACAGCCGGCAAGCGCACGAACCGCGGCTTCGAAGGCCTGGCCATCAGCCCCGACGGCCGGTTCGTCTATGCGATGCTGCAAAGCGCGATGCTCGACGAAGGCGGCGCCGACGGGCGCTACGCACGCATCGTCAAGTACGACGCCGCCACGGGCGCCGCCGTGGCGCAGTACGCCTACCTGATGGACACCGCTGCACAGGGACGCGGCATCTCGTCGCTGGTGGCGCTGGGCGGTGAGCGATTCTTGGTGCTCGAACGCAACAACCGCGGCATCGGCGTCGGCGCGACGCTCAGCCCTGCCGACAAGGCGGTCTATGAGATCGATCTTTCCGCGGCGATGGACGTGACCGGCGTCGCGCTGCCGAGATCAGGCGGCGGCTTCGCCGGCGCAGTGAGCAAGTCCTCGAAGAAGATCGACCTGGACGCCGATACGCTGGCCGCACTGGGCGGCCGCTCGCCGGAAAAGTGGGAGGGCCTCACGGTCGGGCCCAGGCTCGCCTCGGGCGACTACCTGCTGCTGGCGGGCACCGACAACGACTACAGCGTCACGCAAAGCGGCTCGGGCGAGCAGTTCGACGTCTGGTACCAGTTCATCGACATCGACCCCTACGCGAGTTCGATCCAATGTCCGATCGGCAGCACCAGTGGCTGCTTCTTCACCGCGGGGGGCGCGCCGGCCGCGCTCACGCCCGGCCACGCGCTGCTGCCGGGCGTGCTGCACGCCTACACGGCGAACATCAGTGGCTACGTCGCGCCGATTCCCGCGCCGGCGAGCCTGGCGCTGGCAATCGCAGCGCTGTGCGGCGGCGCAGCGGTGACTCGTCGGCGGCCGCGTGCTCAACCGCGCAAGCGAGCCGTCTGACCACCCGCAAGAGCGTGCTCCAGCAAAGCCTCGGCACGATCGAGGCTTGTGCAGTCTGCCGGATCTGGCTCTGACGCGAGAGAGCGAGCGACGATCCCAGGGACCGGTGGTCGGCGCTATGCAGTCGCGGCTTCCGCCAGCACGAGCCGCTCGCCCGGCGCACTTCGGCCGGACCAGTCGACGATCTCCAGCGCGCCGTCGAAGTGCTCGACCAGTGCCGTCAGGCTCTCGACCCAATCACCATCGTTGGCGTAGAGGATGCCGTCGATCATGCGCAGTTCGGCGTGGTGGATGTGGCCGCAGACGACCCCTTGCAGGCCGCGCTTGCGGGCCTCGCGCGCTACCGCAGCCTCGAAGTCGCTGACATAGCTCACCGCGCGCTTGACCTTGAACTTCAGGTAGCGCGACAGGCTCCAGTACGGCAGCCCGAGCCGCGCGCGCATCGAGTTCAGATGGCTGTTGATCTTCAGCGTGATCTCGTAGGCCCAGTCGCCGACCACCGCCAGCCAGCGTGCGCACTGGATGACGCCGTCGAACAGGTCGCCGTGCGTGATCCACAGTTTGCGCCCGTCGGCGGTCTCGTGGACCCACTCGTCGACCACGTCGACGCCGCCGAAGTTGTGGTCGAGGTACTTGCGCGCGAACTCGTCGTGGTTGCCGGGCACGAAGATCACGCGCGTGCCCTTGCGCGCCTTGCGCAGCAGCTTCTGCACCACGTCGTTGTGCGCCTGCGGCCAGTACCACTGCCGCTTCAACTGCCAGCCGTCGATGATGTCGCCGACGAGGAACAGCGTCTCGCAGTCCAGCGCGCGCAGGAAGTCCAGCAGGGCGCCGGCCTGGCAGCCCGGTGTGCCGAGGTGGATGTCGGAGATCCACGCGGTGCGCACGTGCAGGCGTCGACCCCTGGTTGATTCGGTTGCCGCGTCATCCTCGGGCGGCATGACGGCGCGCAGCGCGGTGGGCATCCACATGGCCCTCAATGCTGCGGGCCGCCTGCGACAGCGTCGTGACAGTGCCGCAGCAGGCCCTGCCCCATGCGGATCCGGCGGCCCGGGCCAATGCCATCGCACAGCACATTGCCCGCCGGTGCGATGACGATGATCGTCGAGCCCTGCTCGAACCAGCCCAGCTCCTGGCCCTTGACGACCGCCACATCGCAGCGCATCACGTTCGCGCCGCGCCAGCGCAGGTGCAACAGCACGTCGATGAAGTGCAGCCGGATGCTGGCCACCAGGATCGCCGCCACCGGCACCAGCAGCAGCCGGGCCCCGTCGGTGCATTGCAGCTCGATCACCGCGCGCTCGTTCTTGCAGAACAGGCGCGGCACCCGCGCCAGCGCTTGCGGGTTGACGTTCCAGGTGTCGCCGCTGATGTAGGTGACGCGCTTCACGTGGCCGTCGGCGGGCGCGTGAAAGCGGTGGTACATGCCCGACGTGAGTCGCAGCGTCACGTACGTGCCGCCCGGACAGCGTGCGGCCAGCGCGGCGCTGCCCAGCAGCTCGGCCAACGGGTAAGGTGAACCTTTGGCCTGCAGCACCTGGTCGCCTTCGATGCGGCCGCAGGCGCCGACGATCGCGTCGCAGGGGCTGGCGATCAGCGCGGGATCGGTTGCCACCGGACGCAGCCCGGGGCGCAGCTCGCGGGTGAACACGTCGCGCAGGCTGCGCCAGCGCTGTGGCCGGGCTTCGCTCAGATCCAGGTCGCTGAAGAGCCGCCACACGGCGATCGACACGCGCGTGAGCGGCGGGCTGTCGATGCGGCTGTACCAGCCCATGAAGCGCGTGAGCAGCGCGCGCGGCACGCGGTTGGTGACGACGAAATTCAGTTCGTCGCGCCAGCGCTGTCGCCATGCGGTCACAGGCTTGTCAACGGCATCGGCTATCAATCGGGCATCTCCACTGTCGGTCCTGCGCATGTCCTTGTTCTCGCTCCATCCGATCGCCTCGGCCACCATGGCCGTGTTCGCCGGCGCCGGCGCGCTGGCCTGGGCGCTGCCCGCGGCCCACCGGCGTTGGCAGCTGTCGCGCGCCAAACACCCGAGCCTGGCGGGCCATGTGCGCTGGGCACAACGCGTGGCGCGTTGGCTGCCGGGCTACCGCTTCGACGAGACGCAGTTCTTCTCGAGCGACGGTGCGCCGCCCGAGGTGGTGCGGCAGCGGCGCGACGCCTTGCACGCGATGAGTCGGCGCTGGAAGGCGCGCTATGCACGCACGCTGGCCGTGGGCGACGACGCGCGTGCCGCGCTGTCGGACCTGCAGCTCACCTCGGCCTACCGCGTGCCGTTTCCGTACAGCGCCCACCTGCGCACGTTGCTGCCGATGGGCAGCTTCGTGCAATCCAGCTGCGGCGTCAGCGTCACCGACCTGGACGGCAACACGTTCATCGACCTCGCCGGCTCCTACGGCGTGAACCTGTTCGGCCACGACTTCTACAAGTCGTGCATCGAAGAAGGCGCGGCGCGCGTGATGCAACTCGGCCCGGTGCTGGGCAGCTACCACCCCTGCGTGGCGGTCAATGTCGCGGCGCTGAAGCGTCTGTCGGGCCTGGACGAGGTGAGCTTTCACATGTCGGGCACCGAGGCCGTGATGCAGGCGGTGCGCCTGGCGCGCTACCACACCGGCCGCACCCACCTCGTTCGCTTCTGCGGCGCCTACCACGGCTGGTGGGACGACGTGCAGCCCGGCCCCGGCAATCCGATGCCACCGGGCCATGTGCACACGCTGCGCGAGATGGACGAGCGCACGCTGGACGTGCTGCGCACCCGCCGCGACATCGCCTGTGTGCTGGTCAACCCGCTTCAGGCGCTGCACCCCAACCGGGCCGCGCCGGGCGACTCGTCGCTCATCGACGGCTCGCGGCGCGCCGGCTTCGATCGCGCCGGCTACACCGAATGGCTCCAGCGGTTGCGCCAGGTGTGTTCGGTGCGCGGCATCGTGCTGATCTTCGACGAGGTGTTCCTGGGTTTTCGGCTCGCGCCGGGCGGAGCGCAGCAGTATTTCGGCGTGCCCGCCGACCTCGTCACCTACGGCAAGACACTCGGCGGCGGTCTGCCGGTGGGCGTGGTCTGCGGCCGCCGTGCGCTGATGCGGCGCTTTCGCGACGAGCATCCCGCCGACCTGTGCTTCGCGCGCGGTACCTTCAACGCGCACCCTTATGTGATGGGCGCGATGCAGGTCTTCCTGGAACGGCTGCAATCGCTGCCCGTGCGCCAGCTCTACGATGCGCTGGACGACCGCTTCGACGGCTATGCGGCGCAGATGAATCAGGCGCTGCGCGACGCCGGCGTGCCGGTGCAGGTGGCCAACCTGTCGACGGTGTGGACCGTGCTCTACACACAACCCGGCCGCTATCACTGGATGCTGCCGTACTACCTGCGCGAGGAAGGGCTGCTGCTGTCCTGGGTGGGCAGCGGCCGAATGATCTTCGCCCTCGACTTCGGTGACGCCGAGTTCGCCGAGGTGCAGCGCCGTTTCGTGGCCGCCGCGCTGGCGATGCAGCGCGACGGCTGGTGGTGGCACGACGGCCGCACCACGTACCGCGACATCCGCAGGCAAGTGCTGCGCGAAATGATCCAGGCGTGGCGCCAACGGGTGTGGCCGCTGCGGCTCAATGGCCCGGATCCAGCCGCTCGCCCCGCAGCAGGTGCCACGGCGCCTTCCAGTACAGCTTGATGTCGTGGAACGGGTCGGTGAGGATCTTGGTCACCCAGGCGAGTGCTGGCATTGGCCCTTGTTGCACGATCAGCTGGGCGCCACGGAAAAGCACCCCGGCGACGCCCAGGGCGAGCCACAGCAGGCCCACGTCGTGCCAGTAGCCCGCGGCGCTTGCGGCCGGCTCGATCAGACCGAACAGCGACGGCGAGGCCCACAGCAGCAGCGGTGACGACGCCCACAGGCCCATCAGCACCACCTTGCGGCGCAGGTTGTAGCCCACCTTGATCGCTTCCTTGTGCTCGTGCGTGGCGCGGTTGAGCTCGTCGTAGCCCTTGGGCTCGAAGAAGAAGTGGCCGGCCTGGCGCGTCGTCATCGACACGCCCCAGGCGAGCAGCGCGGCGCTGGCCGGGTCGACGAACAGCAGCCCGTAGGCGATCACGAAACAGATCGCAGAGACCAGGTGCAGCGACTGGTTGATGCGGCAGTGGTGGTAGTAGCGGTGGTCGTCCCAGCGCTGTTCGGCCAGGGTGTTCAGAAAATCCTTCATGCGGTCTCCTTCTGTCCAGGTGTGACCATCGTGCAGGCGCTGCGTGAAAGTTCGGTGACGTCATCGAGATGACATCAAGCGTCGCGAGGATGGAACGCCATGGAGAGCCCGCTTTGCCCGCCCCGTTGCCCGCTGCGCATCGCACTGGTCAGCGAGACCTACCCTCCCGAGGTGAACGGCGTGGCCACCACGGTGGCGCAACTGGTGCGGGGATTGCGCGAGCGCGGCCACGCGCTTCAGCTGGTGCGGCCGCGTCAGACGGGCGATGGCCACGGTGCGCCAGACGAGCTGCTCGTGCGCGGCCTGCCGATCCCACGCTACCCGCACCTGAAGATGGGCTTGCCCTCACGCCGCGCGCTGCTCGAGTGTTGGACAGGGCAGCGGCCCGACGTGGTGCACATCGCCACCGAAGGGCCGCTGGGCGGATCGGCGCTGAAAGCGGCGCTGCACCTGAAGCTGCCGGTGACCTCTGACTTCCGCACCAACTTCCAGGCCTACAGCGCGCACTACGGCATCGGCTGGCTGCAGCAGCCCATCCTGGCCTACCTGCGAAGGTTCCACAACCGCACGGCCTGCACGATGGTGCCCACCGCAGCACTTCGCGAGCAGCTCGGATCGCAGGGTTTCCAGCGCCTGCTGGTGGTGGCACGCGGCGTCGACACGCGCCGCTTTTCGCACGAGCACCGCAGCCAAGCGCTGCGCCGCGAATGGGGTGCCGCTGCGGGCACGCTGGTGGCACTGCACGTGGGCC
Source organism: Rubrivivax sp. (assembly GCA_031400795.1). Lineage (GTDB taxonomy): Bacteria > Pseudomonadota > Gammaproteobacteria > Burkholderiales > Burkholderiaceae_C > Rubrivivax. Next base: position 6,296 of record JANNQO010000419.1, read on the forward strand.
GCATCGCCGCCGAGAAGAACCTCGAGCTGCTGCTGCAGGCCTTCGATGCGATGCGCGCGCGCCGCCCCGATGCCAAGCTGGTATTCGTCGGCGACGGCCCGCTGCGCGGCGAGATGCAGCGCCGCTGCCCGCACGCAGTCTTCGCCGGACCGCGTCAAGGCCAGGAGCTGTCGGCGCACTACGCGTCGGCCGATGTGTTCCTGTTCCCGAGCCTGACCGAGACCTTCGGCAACGTGGCCACCGAAGCGATGGCCAGTGGCCTGGCGCTGCTGGCGTTCCGTCGCGCGGCCGCCGGGCAGCTCGTCGAGCCGGGCGTGAACGGACTTCTGGCGCGGGCCGACGAGCCCGAATCGTTCATCCGGCAGGCGGCCCAAATCGCCGGCAACCCAGGCGCCGTACAGGAGATCGGCCGCCGCGCCAGAGAGAGCGCGCTGGCCTGGGGCTGGGAGCGCATCGTCGCGCAGGTCGAGGGCGTGTTCCTGCGCGCGATTGCCGACGCCCACACGGCAGCGCACCAGCGGCCGCTTCGGCCTCTGGTCAATGCTCAGTGAACCACGCGCTCGAAGCGCAACTCGCCCCCCCGATGCGCTGATGGTGGAGACGAGGAGGATCGAACTCCCGACCTTCGCATTGCGAACGCGACGCTCTCCCAGCTGAGCTACGTCCCCACGTGAGCGGGCGAGTTTAGCATCGGCCGCATCGTTCACCCTCGTGCGGACCCTGCTCGCATCGCCACTCTCATGCACCGTCTCAGCGACCCCGCCTGGCTCGACAGCCAGTACAACAACCGCCTGCGCGTGCCCCACTTCGCGCAGCTCGTCGCAGGCTGGACCGAAGCCTCGGCGCAGGCGCGCCAGCACCACCGCTGCCTGCTCGACGTGCGCTACGGCGATGGTCCCAACGAGACGCTGGACATCTTCCCCGCAGCACAAGCGAACGCACCGGTGCTGGTGTTCATCCATGGCGGCTACTGGCGCTCGCTCGACAAGGCCGACCATTCTTTCGTCGCGCCGTCTTTCGTGAACCAGGGCGTGACGGTGGTGGTACCGAACTACGCGCTGTGCCCCGCAGTAACCATCGAGGTGATCTGCCGGCAGATGGCCGACGCGCTGGTCTGGACGTCGCGGCACATCGCCGGGCACGGCGGTGATTCGTCGCGCATCGTGGTCGCCGGGCACTCCGCGGGTGGCCACCTGGCGGCGATGCTGGCATCGTGCCGCTGGAAGATGCTGGCTGACGACCTGCCCACGCAGCTGCTGGCCGGTGCGCTCGGCATCTCGGGCCTCTACGACCTCGAGCCGCTGCGTCTGGCGCCGTATCTGCAAGGCGACCTGCGCCTGACGCCGGCGATGGTCAAGCGCACCAGCCCGGCCTTCTTCCCACGCGCCAAGGGCAAGTTCTACGCCGTGGCCGGCCACGACGAGAGCGAGGAGTTCCTGCGCCAGAACCGCCTGATCCGCGACGCCTGGGGCCCGACGAGCGTGCCGGTGTGCGAGACGCTGGCGGGGATGAACCACTTCACGATCCTGCAGTCGCTGGTGGACCCGCGCGGCCGGCTGCACCGGCTCGCGTTGCACCTGCTCGGAATGGCTTGATGAGCACGCTGGGCCGCCCCGAGTGCTCCTGCCCGCGCCTGGCGGGATGGGCAGGGGCCACGATGGGGCCCCTTCGTGGCCCATGCCGCAGGATGCGCGAGTGAACCTGCTCGACAACCTGAACCCCGAGCAACTCGCCGCCGTCACGCTGCCCGCGGTACCGGCCTTGATCCTGGCCGGCGCCGGATCGGGCAAGACGCGCGTGCTGACGACGCGCATCGCGTGGCTCATGTCGACACAGCAGGTCTCGCCCGGCGGCGTGCTCGCGGTGACTTTCACCAACAAGGCCGCCAAGGAGATGCTGACGAGACTCTCGACGATGCTGCCGGTGGCCGTGCGCGGCATGTGGATCGGCACCTTCCATGGTCTGTGCAACCGCTTTTTGCGCGCGCATTGGAAGATGGCTGCGCTGCCGCAGGGCTTTCAGATCCTGGACAGCGGCGACCAGCTCTCGGCCGTGAAGCGCGTCATCAAGGCGATGAACCTGGACGAAGAACGCTTCGTGCCCAAGCAGGTGAGCTGGTTCATCGCCGGCAACAAGGATGACGGCCAGCGTCCGCGCGACGTGGAAGTGCGCGACGGCCACGCGCAAAAGCTCGTCGAGGTTTACCAGGCCTACGAGGACCAATGCCAGCGCGAGGGAGTGGTCGATTTCGGCGAGCTGATGCTGCGCTCGTATGAACTGCTGCGCGACAACGACCCGCTGCGCGAGCACTACCGGCGGCGCTTCTCGCATGTGCTGGTCGACGAGTTCCAGGATACGAACCGCCTGCAGTACGCGTGGCTGAAGATGTTCGCCCCGCCGCCGGGCAACGAGGGCCAAGGAATGTTTGCGGTGGGCGACGACGACCAGAGCATCTACGCCTTTCGCGGCGCGCGTGTCGGAAACATGGCGGATTTCGAGCGCGAATACCGCGTGCGGCACCTCATCAAGCTGGAGCAGAACTACCGCTCGTTCGGCCACATCCTCGATTCTGCGAACCAGCTCATCTCGCACAACCAGCAGCGCCTGGGCAAGAACCTGCGCACCGATGCCGGCGCCGGCGAGCCGGTGCGTGTCTTCGAATCGCCGAGCGACTATGCTGAAGCGCAGTGGCTGCTCGACGAAGCGCAATCACTGCACCGCGCGGGCATGCCGCGCAGCGAGACGGCGGTGCTCTACCGCAGCAATGCGCAAAGCCGCGTCATCGAGAGCGCGCTCTTCAACGCCGGCATTCCGTACCGCGTCTACGGCGGCTTGCGCTTCTTCGAGCGCGCCGAGGTCAAGCACGCGCTGGCCTACCTGCGCCTGATCGAGAACCCGAACGACGACACGAGCTTTCTGCGCGTGGTGAATTTCCCCACGCGCGGCATCGGCGCGCGCACGCTGGAGCTGCTGCAGGACGCTGCCCGAAGCTCGGCGCGCAGCCTCGCGCAAAGCGTCGGCTCGGTGGCGGGCAAGGGCGGCGGCAACCTGTCGGCCTTCGTCGCGCTGATCGACGCGATGCGCAACGCCACGCGCGGCCTGACGCTGCGCGAAATCATCGAGCACATGCTGCACGTCTCGAGCCTCCTGGACTTCTATCGCACCGAGAAGGAGGGCCAGGACCGCATCGAGAACCTCGAAGAGCTCGTCAACGCTGCCGAGTCCTTCGTCACGCAGGAAGGCTTCGGCCGTGATGCGGTGGCGCTGCCGGTGGACGAGCAACAAGCCGCATTGCCGCCCGACGCAACGCCTGATGCGCAGACTGGTGAGATCATGTCGCCGCTGGCCGCTTTCCTCACCCACGCCTCGCTGGAAGCCGGCGACAACCAGGCGCAGGCCGGGCAAGACGCAGTGCAGCTGATGACGGTGCATTCCGCCAAGGGCCTGGAATTCGACGCGGTCTTCATCACCGGCATCGAAGAGGGCCTGTTTCCGCACGAGAACTCGCTGTCCGACGCCGACGGGCTCGAGGAAGAACGGCGCCTGATGTACGTGGCGATCACGCGTGCCAGAAAGCGCCTGTACCTGAGCTTCAGCCAGACGCGCATGCTGCACGGGCAGACGCGCTACAACGTGAAGAGCCGCTTCATCGACGAGTTGCCGGCCGAAGCGCTGAAGTGGCTCACGCCCAAGCAGCAAGGCTTCGGCTCGGGCTACGCGCGCAGCTACCAGGAGGCCTGGCAGCGTGGCTCGGGCCTCTCGGGCATCGTCGGCGCCGGTCGTGTCCAGCCGCGGCCCGTGCAGCAAGCCTCGCTGTACGCGGGGACTCACCAGCCGCCGCTGCCCGCGGGGATTCACCAACCGCCGCTGTCCGCGGCGATGGCCTCGAGATCCGGTGCCGGCCATGGCCTGCGTGTCGGCCAATCGGTGTTCCACACCAAGTTCGGTGAAGGCGTGGTGATGACGCTCGAAGGCGCCGGCAACGACGCGCGTGCGCAGGTGCATTTCGGGCGGCACGGCACGAAGTGGCTCGCGCTGGCGATCGCCAAGCTCACCCCAATCGATTGACTTCCGAATTCACACCAGGCACCGCACAAGTGATGACGTGCGGTGTACTTTGGTTGCGCCCCGACACAGTTCGTTGCATGATGACCGATGCGGTCCAACCCGTCCTTGCCGCCGCACGCGCTGTCGCTGCTGGAAGGCATCACGCTGGGCTCCAGCGACGCCATCGTGGCCAAGGACCGTGAAGGCCGCTACCTGCTCTTCAACCCGGCCGCTTGCCGCGCCAGCGGCCGCGACGAAGCGGCGGTGCTCGGCCGCACCGACAGCGAGTTGTTCGACGCCGGCCAGACGCGCACTGCTGCCGAGCACGAAGCGCAGGTTCTGGCCGGCGGCCGCGTGATGGTCTTCGAGGAACATTGCGCCGGCCCCAACGGGCCGCGCGTGATGCAGGTGGTGCGCGGCCCGCTGCGCGACGAGCAAGGCGCGGTGGTGGGCCAGTATGCCGTGGCGCGCGACCTCACTGCCGACCAGCGGCTGCACGACCTGAACGAAGCGCTGGCCGGCGCGCGCGACGAAGCGCAGGCCGCCAACGCCGCCAAGACGGCCTTCCTGGCCAACATGAGCCACGAGATCCGCACGCCGCTGAATGCCATCGTCGGGCTCACGCGCCTGTTGCAGTTCGACCATCCGGCACCCGCCCAGCTGCAGCGCCTGGCCCGCATCGGCGACGCTGCCGAGCACCTGCTGCAGGTCATCGACGACATCCTGGATCTCTCCAAGATCGAGGCCGGGCACATGGTGCTCGAGCAGACCGATTTCGCGCCCGCCGCGCTGCTGTTGCGCAGCCTGGACCTGGTGGCCGAGCGTGCACTCGCCAAGGGGCTGCTGCTGGTGCTGGACGCCGAAGCGCTGCCGCAGACGCTGGGCGGCGACCCGACGCGCCTGTCGCAGGCGATCGTGAACCTGCTCTCCAACGCCGTGAAATTCACCGATCAAGGCAGCGTCACCCTGCACGTGCGGTGCCTGGCCGAAGACGACGGCCAGACCCACCTGCAGTTCGAAGTTGCCGACACCGGCATCGGCATCGAGCCCGGCCAGCAGGCCCTGCTGTTTCGCGCTTTCGCGCAGGCCGACAGCTCGACCACGCGGCGCTTCGGCGGCACGGGCCTCGGCCTGGCGATCACGCGCCGCCTGGCCGGTCTGATGGATGGCGACGTGGGCCTGGCCAGCGAATTCGGCCAGGGCAGCCGCTTCTCGTTCACCGCCTGGCTGAAGGTGCGCTCGACGTCGCTCGTGCCCGCGCCGCGCGCCGCTCTGGCCGGCGTTCGTGTCGGCGTGATCGAGCGCGAACCGGCTGCGGCCGCGGCGCTGCTGCGCATGCTCGCGTTGCTTGGCGCCGAGGGCGTTGTCGGCCGCGAGCTGGGCGAAGATGCCGAGGGGCTCGATTCGCTGGCCGGCGCGGGCGTGGAACTGCTCGTGATCGGGACCGGCGCGCCGTCGAGCCGGCCGAACGGGTTGCCGGTGCCGCAGGTGCGCATCGCCAATGGCGAGCCGCCGGCCGGCCTGCCGGCCGATGCAGCGCCGATGCTGAGCCGCCCGGTGACGGCCGATGCCCTGGGCGATGCGCTCGAAGCCGCGTTGGGTCTGGAGGCGGTGCCATCCGCACCCTCCACCCGGCCGCCGCTGACTGCGCAGGCGCTGGCCGCGGCGCACCGCGGCGCACGCGTGCTGCTGGCCGAGGACAACCCGGTCAACCGCGACGTGGCGGTGGAGCTGCTCGCATACGCCGGGCTCGAAGTCGACGTGGCAGTGCATGGCGCCGAGGCCGTGGCCAAAGCCGCCGCGCGGCACTACGAGCTGATCCTGATGGACATGCAGATGCCGGAGATGGACGGCCTGGCGGCGACGCGTGCGATCCGCGCGCTGCCCGGCAGCAACGCCCAGGTGCCGATCATCGCGCTCACCGCCAACGCCTTCAGCGACGACCGCGCGAATTGCCTGGCTGCCGGCATGAACGACCATCTGGCCAAGCCGGTTGAGCCCGAGCGGCTGTATGCCGTGTTGATGCACTGGCTGTCGGGCCCGCGCGCGAGCTCGGCGCCGAGCCCGAGCCCGGCCGCGACCCCGGGGCGTGCGAGCCGCGCCATCGACCTGGACGCGGCGCTGCGCACGCTGGGCGGTGACCCGGTGTTGCTCGATCAGGTGTTCGACGTCTTCCGCGACCACTACGGCGGCGGCGTGGGTGGATTGGAATTGGCGCTGGCCGACGGCCGGCACGACGAAGCACGCCGCCTGGTGCACGGCTTGAAGGGAGCGGCCGGAACGGTCGGCGCGCAGCTGTTGGCGCGCGAGGCGCAGGTGCTCGAAGCGATGCTCGGCGCCGACGCGCCGCCCACCGCCTTGACCGCGGCGGCCGATCGCCTGCAACGCGACCTGCGCGAGGTGCTGCGCGTGCTGGCCACGATGGCGCCATTGGGCGATTCGGCGCCCTGAGCGCTGCGCGGCGCATCCGACGCGGCGCCGATCAGTGGGCGAGGCTCGCGCCGCGCTCGGGCTCGCAGCGCGCGACGTGGCCAGCAGGTCCAGGCGCTATGCGGTCGTGTCGGTGCGCGGCTCGTCGCCCCCGAAGCTGTCGTTGAACGTGAACAGCAGCGAGACGTAGAACACCGTGGAGAACAACAAGGCGGCCGGCATCGCCACCACCGAGGCCAGCTGGAGCGCGCCGAACAGGCCGAAGACCAATGCCGCGACGACTCCGAAGAGCACGATGATCCCGGTCCAGGCCAGTCCATAGAGCACGAACGCGGCTTTGCTGCGCCACATCGCCAGGCAGCTCGAAAAGAGTGCTTGCGCGACGCCGTGGCTGCCCCAGTGCACCAGCGCCGGTGCGTGCCAGAACGGCACCGACAGCAGCGTGCCCAGCAGCGCGCCCACGAGCATGGCCTGCGCCACGCCGGGCTCGGCGAGGATCGCGTCGACCTCGGCTGGCGGCGCGCCCTTGGCTATCAGTGCCTGCAGGCGCTGCATCGCGCTGTCGGACATCGCATCGCACAGCAGCAGGATGAGCAGCGCGCAGACGCCGTAGATCAGGCACAGCGTGATGAGCGCGCGGCGCTTGGCGGGTTCGCCACGCAGCGGTTCGAGGAACTGCGTCGGCTTGACCGGCCCGCCGAGCAGCGCCGATTGCCCGGCGACCATGAAGCCCAGCGACAGCAGCGGCAGCGCCGCCATCTGAACAAAGCGCCCGGCCAGCGGTACCAGCTCGACAACGATGATCGCCAGCAGGAACAGCACGAACATCGACGCGAAAGCCAACGGCCGGCGCGCGAACAGCGAAAAACCATCACGCACCCAGCGCACACCGCGCGCGGGTTCGACGGATTTGAGGATCAAGGGCATGGGACGGCCTCAGCTGTTCATCGGCTCGGGTGCCAGGGATTGTCGATGCGGCTCTTCAGCATGCGCTCGAACTGGCCGGGGTCCTTGGCATGCAGCAGTGCGGCACTTCGCGGCAAGTACCCATCCCACAGCCTCGACAGCCAGAAGCGAAAGGCCGCGGCACGCAGCAGCGTGGGCAGCAAGCGCTGCTCGGCGCTGGTGAAGGGGCGCTGGCGCTGGTAGGCCTGCACGAAAGCCTGTGCGCGCGCTTCGATCAGTTCGCCGCTGGCGGCATCGCCGCACCAGTCGTTCAGGCACACCGCCACGTCGAACAGCAGCATGTCGGTGCCGGCGAAGTAGAAGTCGAAGAGCCCGCACAAGCGATCGTCGCCGGCGGTGTCGTCGAACATCACGTTGTCGCGGAACAGGTCGGCGTGGATCGGCCCGCGGGGCAGCGAGCGGCCGGCGGGCGACTCGAGCGAGTGCTGCTGGAAGCGCAATTCGTCGTCGAGAAGCGCCGCTTGCGCAGCGCCGAGATGCGGGCGCACCACCGGCGCCACTTCGAGCCACCAGGCGAGGCCGCGCAGGTGCGGTTGGTGCATCGTGAAGCCAGCGCCGGCCAGGTGCAAACGCGCAAGCATCGCGCCCAGTTGTTCGACATGCGTGAGGTCGGGCGCGAGGCGGTGGCCGCCGGGCAGCCGCGTCACCACCGCGGTCGGCTTGCCGGCCAGGGTGTGCAGCAACTCCCCCTGCGCATCGGCCTGCGGCGACGGCACGGGGATGCCGTGGCCGGCCAGGTGCTGCATCAGCTTCAGGTAGTACGGCAGCTCGGTCGGCGAAAGCCGCTCGAACAGCGTCAACACCCATTGCCCGCGCGACGTGGTGGCGTAGTAGTTGGTGTTCTCGATACCCGAGCGGATGCCTTGCAGTTCGCTCAAGAGGCCCAGGCCCAGGCGATCGAAGAGCCGCGCCGCATCGGCCGGCTCCACCGAAGTGTAGACGGCCATTCAGAACGAGAAGAGCTGCCAGACCCGTGGTGCGCTCGGGCTGCGCTCTTTGGACGGATCGCTGCCGCCACGCGGCACGATGATCTGGTAGTCGGGCGCGGCGCTGCGCTTGTTGCGCACTGTCACCTGCTGCAGATGGCCGCGCACGCGCAACTCTTCGATGCGCACCTGGTCGTCTTCGATCACCACACGCTTGATCTCGGGTTCCGGCTCGGCGAAGGCGGGTGCGCACGACAGGAGCGCGAGCGCGAAGAGGAGGCGTTGCATCGGACCGATTCTACGAGCGGCCCACGCGACAATGCGGTCATGAGACAGCCTCCACGCTCGCTTCGTTCGCTGCCCCCCTGGCCCTGCAAGGGCCCCTGCGTGGCCCAGGGGGGTTCAGCGCCCTTGGGGCGCCCCGGCGCGCGATGACGAAGCCCCTGATGCTGCTGGTGGACGGCTCCAGCTACCTCTACCGCGCCTACCACGCGATGCCCGACCTGCGCGCGCCGGATGGATTCCCCACCGGCGCCATCCACGGCATGGTGGCGATGATGAACAAGCTCGCCGAGCAGTATCCGGCCGAGCACGCGGCCTGTGTCTTCGACGCCAGCGGAGCGACCTTCCGCGACGGCTGGTACGACCAGTACAAGGCGAATCGCGCGCCGATGCCCGATGCGCTGCGCCAGCAGATCGAACCCATTCACGAGGTGGTGCGCCACCTCGGCTGGCCGGTGCTCGAAGTGCCCGGCATCGAGGCCGATGACGCTATCGGCACGCTGGCGCGCATCGCCGCGCAAGATGGCCACCGCGTGCTGATTTCCACCGGCGACAAGGACCTCGCGCAGCTCGTCAACGCCGACGTGACGCTGATCAATACGATGAGCAACGAGCGCCTGGACATCGCCGGCGTGATGGCCAAGTTCGGCGTAGCGCCCGATCGAATCATCGACTACCTGACGCTGATCGGCGACAGCGTGGACAACGTGCCCGGTGTGGACAAGGTCGGCCCGAAGACGGCCGCGAAGTGGATCGCCGATTTCGGCTCGCTGCAAGGCGTGGTGGCCGCCGCCGACAGCATCAAGGGCGTGGCCGGCGAGAACCTGCGCAAGGCGCTGCCCTGGCTGCCGATGGGGCGCAAGCTGATCACGGTGGTGACCGATTGCGACCTGGCGGGTCAGGTCGAAGGTTGGCCGGCGCTCGAAGCGCTGGCCATGAAGCCGGCGGCGCGCGAGGCGCTGCTGGACTTCTACGTGCGCTACGGTTTCAAGCTTTGGCGGCGCGAGTTGGAGGGGTCGTTGGGCACGGGCCCTTCGGCGGCCGTCGTCGCGGCGGCCCAGCAGCCTGGCGAGCCCGAGCACCGGCCGCCGCCGCGCGAAATCGCACGCGAGTACGAAACGATCGCGACGGTCGATCGCCTGCAGCATTGGCTCGCATTGATGCAAGCCGCGCCGCTCACCGCGATCGACACCGAAACCGATTCGCTGGAAGCGATGCGCGCGCGCATCGTCGGCATCTCGTTCGCGGTCGAGCCCGGCCGCGCGGCCTACGTACCGATCGCGCACAGCTACCCCGACGCGCCGGCGCAGCTGCCGCTGGCCGAGGTGCTGGCCGTGCTGAAACCCTGGCTCGAGGACCCGCGGCGCGCCAAGGTCGGCCAGAACATCAAGTACGACCTGCATGTCTTCGCCAACCACGGCATCGCGGTGCAAGGCTACGCGCACGACACGATGCTCCAGAGCTACGTGCTCGAAGCGCACCGCCCGCACAGCCTGGAGTCGCTGGCCGAGCGGCACCTGGCACGCCAGGGCCTGAGCTACGAAGACCTGTGCGGCAAGGGTGTGCACCAGATCCCGTTCGCGCAGGTCGACGTGGCGCGCGCCACCGAATACTCGGGCGAAGACAGCGAGATGGCGCTGCACGTGCACGAGGTGCTGTGGCCGAAGATCGAAGGCGATGCCAAGCTGCGCGAGGTCTACCAGCGCATCGAGCTGCCGGTGGCGCATGTGCTCGAGCGCATCGAGCGCCACGGCGTGCTGATCGACGGCGAACAACTCGCGCGCCAGAGCCAGCAGCTCGCCGAGCGCATGGTGCAGCTCGAAGAAGAGGCCTACCAGATCGCCGGCCAGCCTTTCAACATGGGCAGTCCCAAACAGATCGGCGACATCCTGTTCACCAAGCTCGGCCTGCCGGTGAAGAAGAAGACCAAGAGCGGCGCACCGTCCACCGACGAAGAGGTGCTGCAGGAGTTGGCCGCCAACTACCCGCTGCCCGCGCGCATCCTCGACCACCGCGGCCTCGCCAAGCTGAAGGGCACCTACACCGACAAGCTGCCGCTGATGGTGAACCACGCCACCGGCCGTGTGCACACCAACT
>JANNQO010000420.1:0-19474 GCA_031400795.1 Rubrivivax sp.
GATCTGCGCTGTGCGCTGGCCATAGCCGCTCTTGCTCACTCGCGTGATGCGGTTGCCGGTGACCAGCACCTCGCCCATGAACGGCGGCTCGGCGCCGCCGTCGAAGATACGCACATTGGTGAACAACACATCGGCCATGGGCTGGATCTCCTAGCGAACGCGGTCGAGAAAGTCGCGCAGCAGCCGCTGGCACTCGGTGGCGCGTTCGAGCATCGGCCAGTGGCCGCAGCGCGACAGCACCTCCAGCCGCGCCGAGGCCAGCCGCTCGGCCAACTGGCGTGCGCCCGACAGCGGCGTGATGACGTCCTCGTCGCCGTTGACGATGAGGACCGGGCATTTGATCAGCTCGATACGCGCGCTGGTCGACTCCGCCAGCGCGATGCAGTTGCGCGCGAAGCCTTCGGCATCCTGCGCCGCGATCGAGTCGCGCACGTAGGCCACCGTCACCGGCTGCGTCTCGCGCGAACTCGCCGACAGCGATGCTTGCGAGATGCCCTCGGCGATGTCGAACATGCCTTGCTCGCGTGCCACCGCGGCGCGCTGTGTCATGTTGATGCGCTGCTGCGGCTGCGCTTCGGCCAGCGCGCCGAACAGCGCCAGCGAACGCACCAGGCCGGGCGCCTTCACCGCCGCGTGCTGGCAGACGATCGTGCCCAGCGAATGGCCGACCAGGTGCGCCCGCTGGATGCCAAGCCCTTCGCAAACCCGAAGCACCGCATCGGCGAGCACCTCGACCGAGAGCTTGCCGCGGTGCGGCGTCGAATCCGCCAGCGCGTAGGCCTGTTTCGATCGCCCCGCGCCGGGCAGTTCGGGCCGTACGCAGCGCCAGCGCGACAGCGCAGGCAGCAGCGGCGTCCACGCGTTCATGCTGCCGCCCAGTCCGTGCACGAAGACCAGCGCATCGCCTTCGCCGCGCGCATCCACGGCCATGCGGTCGATCCAGACGATGGCCATCTCGCGCGCTACTCGAAGCGGTTCTCGATGGCGCCGAGGCCATCGATTTCGATGCGCACCACGTCGCCACGCTGCAACCAGCGCGGCGGCGTGAAGCCCATGCCGACGCCGGCCGGTGTGCCGGTGGCGATGATGTCGCCGGTGTTCAGCGTGATGCCGCGCGAGCAGGTCTCGATCAACGTAGGGATGTCGAAGATCAGGTCGCGCGTGTGGCCGTCCTGCCTGAGTTCGCCGTTCACCCAGCCGCGCACCCGCGTGTTCTGTCCGTCGAGCTCGTCGGCGGTCACGATCCACGGCCCCATCGGGCAGAAGGTGTCGAAACTCTTGCCCAGGTGCCATTGCTGGTGGCGCATCTGCACATCGCGCGCGGTGACGTCGTTCACCGCCGTGTAGCCGAAGACATGCTCCATCGCACGTGAGCGCGGGATGTCGCGGCCGCCGCGGCCGACGATCAGCGCGAGTTCGCTTTCGTAGTCGATCTGCTGCGAGGCCGTCTTGCCCGGCAGCCGCACGGCGTCGAAAGGGCCAACCACCGTCTCGGGCAGCTTGCTGAAGACGATCGGCCAGTCGTCTTGCACGGGCATGGTGCTTCTGAACACCGTGCCGGCCAGTTCTTGCGCGTGGGCGCGGTAGTTGCGGCCGACGCAGAACAGGTTTCGCGCCGGCCGCGCGATCGGCGCGCTGAGTGTGACGGCGTCGATCGGCAGCCGTGCAGCCACCGGCGCAGGTGGCGCGGCGCCGTTCACCAGCGATCGGATGAGGGTAAGCATGTCGCCCCCGTCACGCTCGGCGACAAGCGGAGAGACCTCCTGGCCAGACGGCGACACCACGCCGAGATAAAAACGGCCGCCCCAACTCCAACGGGCCCATCGCATGAGTGACTGTCTCCTGCCCGCCCTGTGCCGATGCCAGCCGCGAGACTTGGGTGCAAATTTGAGACTTGCGTCTCAATTCGGGATAGGCTCATCATATGGGCCGCGTCCTGCGCGCCACAAGAAAAACCCCAGGCCATCCGCTCCGGAATAACCCGCATGCCGCGCAAGAAGCCCCTACCCAGCGTGGGCCCCGTGGTGCCCGAGCGCGGCGTGAAGGCGGCCACCTTCAACCTGCTGCTCGACACGGCGATGGCGCTGATCCGCCACGACGGCCGCGTCCCCACGGTAGCCGAGGTGGCGGTGCGCTCCAAGGTGTCGCGTGCCACGGCGTACCGCTACTTCGCCACTCGCAGCGCGTTGATTGCCGCGGTGATCGACAGCTCGCTCGGCCCGGTGCGCACCTTCCAGTCCGAAGAGCCCGACGGCCGCGAGCGTGTGCGCGAGTTGTTCCGCCAGACCTTCCCGCGTTTCAAGCACTTCGAGCCGCAGCTGCGCGCTGCGGCGCAGCTCGCGCTCGAACAATGGCAGCTCGAACGCGCCGGGTTGCTCGAGGAAGTACCCTACCGCCGCGGCCACCGCGTGCGCATCCTCGAACACGCGCTCTCGCCGCTGGCACGCACGCTGCCCGCAGCGCTGCTGCAGCGGCTGCACCGCGCGCTGTCGGTGGTCTACGGCATCGAGCCCTATGTGATCCTGAAGGACATCTGGGGCGACAGCGACCGCGAGGTGGAACGCACCGCGCTGTGGATGGCCGATGCGCTCATCGACGCAGCGCTGCGCGAGACGCACTCTCCGGCACTGAGGCAAAAACAACCAAATACACAGAGTCGATAGCCAATGTCGTTGTCCTCGCAACCCTCTCCTGCAGGGACATCGATCGTCGGCAAGTGCCACTTCTGCGTGCAGTCGCACTACGCATTCAGCAGCCGCGCTCGCCACGCATCGATGCTGTAGCAGAGCAGCGCCGACCAGATCAATGCGAAGCCGACCAGCCGCATCGCATCGAATGCCTCGCCGAAGACCCAGATGCCGAGCACGAACTGCAAGCTCGGCGAGACGTACTGCAACACCCCCACGCTGACCAGCGGCAGCCGCCGCGCAGCGAGCGCGAAGAACAACAGCGGCAGCGCCGTGAGCGGGCCCGACAGCACCAGCCAGAACATCAGCAGCGGCCGGCCCTGCACCACCGGCTGCGTGTGGCCGAGCGTGAGCCACAGCAGCAGCGTGGCGGCGATTGGCGCGAGCAGCAGCGTCTCGGCGGCCAGCCCTTCGAGCGCGCCCAGCGGTGCCGTCTTGCGCACCAGTCCGTACACGCCGAAGAGCAGCGCCAGCGCCAATGCGATCCACGGCAGAGCGCCCTGGCGCCAGGTGAGCCAGGCCACGCCCAATGCGGCCAGGCCCACTGCCAGCCATTGCAGCGCGCGCAATCGTTCGTGCAGCACCAGCACGCCCAGCGCCACGCTCACCAGCGGGTTGATGAAGTACCCGAGGCTCGCCTGCAGCACCTGCTGCGTCTGCATCGCGTGCACATACACCAGCCAGTTGGCGGCGATGAGCAGCGCGCTGGTGCCATAGATCGCGAGCTGGCGCGGCTGGCGAACCAGTGGGCGCAGCCAGTCCCAGCGCTTCAGCCAGGCCAGCATCGCCAGCACGAACAGCAGCGACCACACCGAACGGTGCAGCACCACTTCCAGCGGCGGCACGCTGGCCAGCAAGCGGAAATACAGCGGATACAACCCCCAGGTCGTGAAAGCCAGCAGCGCGTACCAAACACCCGGGTTCATCGGCTTGCCATTCTCCGCGCGCCGATGCGAGCATTCTTGTTGCCATGCCGCGCGTCATGCACGCTGCTGATGGGCAGCACCGCCGGCAAGCTGTGGGGCTCGCTCGACGGCGGTGAGCATGGGCAGGCGGTCTCGGCGAACCTGCCGCCGATCCACCCGGTGCGCATCGGCTGACAACTCGATACAGCGAGGCGCCGGCGCTGTTGCGCGGCGCCCACGAACGGCCCCTCGAACGTGGGATGTCCACCGTCTGGGGGATCGCGCTCGCGACGGCCACGGCGAACAATACGCAGCGTGCATAGGGAGCACGTCATGCCGCAAACCTTCACCGTCGGATCACGATCGTTGTTCGTCACGCTCACGGCGTGGGTTTTCATCGTCGTCGCCGCGCTGGCCAGTGCCTCGGCGCTGGTGCAGAACGCCCAGATGAGCGCGGTGGTCGAGCCCTGGCGCGGCGCGCCGCTGCCGCTGGTGACGGGCCTGCTGGTGGCTTACCTGCCGTGGCTGATGGGCGCTGCGGGCGTCATCTCGATGGCGCTGCTGGTCTGCGCCGTGGGCCTGCTGATGCGCCTGGAATGGGCGCGCCGCACAGCCATCGTGCTGCTCGCGCTGGCCATCGTCGCCAATTTGGCCGGCATGTGGCTGCAGCACGAGGTGGTGCATGCGCTGGTCGAAGCCACCCTGCTGAAGAGCCCGCTGCCGCCTCAAGCGCTGGGCGTGTTCGGCGGCGTGGCCACTGCCGCGCAAGTGATGGCGATGCTGATGACGCTGGCAGCTTGTGCGGTGCTGTATTGGCTGATCCAGCGGCTGCGCTCGGACCTGGTGCGGCAAGAGTTCGCCTGAGCGACTACTCGACGTCGTCGTCGACGTAGTACCAGCGCCCGGCTTCTCGCACGAAGCGGCTCGTTTCATGCAGCCGCATGGCGCGGCCGGCGAGTTTGCTTCGCGCGACGAATTCGATCGCCGCGCGTTCGGCATCGGCGTTGGTGTGGCGGCGGATCTCCAGGCCCAGCCAGCGCAGCCCGGGCGGCGGGTCTTCCAGCGCGGCCGGGCGTGTCGACGCGTGCCAGGTGGCGAGCAGGTAGTCGCGCCGGTCGAGCACGAAGGCGGTGTAGCGCGAGCGCATCAGCGCTTCGGCTGTCGGCGCTTGCAGATGCGACGGACCGGCGTGCCATGGCCCGCAGCAGTCGTCGTACGGCCGCCCGCTGCCGCAAGGGCACATGTCCGTCATTGAACGCCTCGATACACTGGCTCGAATCTACCCCGAGGTGCTCCATGCTCGACCCGCAAGCTCGCGCGTTGATCCAGTTGATGGCCGAGCGCGGCGTGCCCGCCACGCACACGCTGGCGCCCGACGAAGCGCGCCGTCTGTACCGCGAGCGGCGCTTCTACACGCAGCCCGAGCCGCCCGCGGTGGCCTCGGCGGCCGATCTGTCGGTGGGCGGCGTGCCTTGCCGCCTGTACAAGCCGCTCGGCGCCGGCGGGCCGCTGCCGACGCTCGTCTACTTCCACGGCGGCGGCTGGACGATCGGCGACCTGGAGACTCACGACGTGCTGTGTCGCCAGCTCTGCGCAGGGGGCGGCGCGGCCGTGCTGGCCGTGGACTACCGCCTCGGCCCCGAGCATCGCTTCCCCGCCGCGGTGGACGATTGCGTTGCCGCGACTCGGTGGGTGCAGGCCGATGGCGCCGCGCAGGGGCTCGATGCGAGCCGCTTGGCCGTGGGCGGCGACAGCGCCGGCGGCAACCTCGCGGCGGTGGTCGCTCTCACGCTGCGCGGATTGGCGGCGCCGCCGCTGCGCTTGCAGCTGCTGATCTACCCCGCCACCGACATGCGCGCCATCGCGCCATCGCACCGGACCAACGGCCAGGGCTACATCCTCAGCGCCGACAGCGTGGCTTACTACCGCGGCCACTACATCGCCGATGCGGCACAGTGGAGCGACTGGCGCGCCTCGCCGCTGCTCGCGCCCGACTTGTCCAAGCTGCCGCCGGCGCTGATCATCACCGCCGGCTACGACCCGCTGCGCGACGAAGGCCGCCAGTACGCCGATGCCTTGAGCGAAGCCGGCAACCGCGTGCAGTACCTGTGTTTCGAGCGCCAGGTGCATGGTTTCGTGGCCATGTCGCGGGTGCTCGACGAGGGACTCACGGCGGTGGAAGTGTGCGCCGCGGTGCTGCGGCGCGAACTGCTCACTCCGGCTCCCGCTTGAGGTCGCGGAAGGCAGCAAACAGCCACGCGCGCATCGCCACCACGAGCGTGTAGGCGTCCTTCTTGTCCGCGGCCAGCTTCTGGTCGGCCAGGTGCTGCTGTGCGAAATCCTGCCCCACCCGCTGCAGCCGCTCGACGAAGATGCCGGCCAGCGTGTGGCTGATGCGCCCGTGCACGAGCATCAGCATCTCGCCTTCGCCGTCGAAGCCGCCGTTGAAGTAGTCGCCCACCACCTGCTGGCGGAAGTAGGCCATCACCGGGCCTTGCGCACGCCAGCGGAAGGTCTTGTCGAGCTTCAACCGGTAGCGGTTCAAAGGGCGCAACTCGATGATGCCGACACGATCGAGCTGCGCCAGGTAGCGCACCGCCTCGGCGTCGCTGAAGCGGTAGGTGGCGATGATCTGCTCGTAGGTCCACTGGCTCAGGCAGCAGATCGCCATCAAGAGCAGCTTGCGATCGGCCACCACCGCGCGCTCCTGCTCTAGCGTCAGCTCGCGGCGCATCGGCTGCGCATGCACCACCTGCTCGGCAATCTCCGCGAAGCTCATCTTCAGCACCGCCAGCACCTCGTCGACGCGCGACAGCGGCATGTCGGCTTTGGCGAAGATGCGTTTCACGCTCGATTCGGCGATGGACAGGCGTTTCGCGAGTTCGGCGTAGGTGATGCCGGCGCGCTTCAGTTCGGCCTTCAGCGCGGTGACCAGTTCTTTGGTGGTGCTCACGGTGGTCCGTCCAGTTGGGTATCGCCAGACGATACCAATCGGCTGGCCTGAAACCACTCTCCAGGCAACGCTTGATACCAACGCGCCCCTGCCCGAGCATGGCTGCATGTTCCACTGCGCTGCCCCAAGGAGCCCTCGATGAAAGCACTGATCCCTCTTCTGGCCGCGCTCGCGCTGGCACTTCCCGCTCACGCGCACCGCAACAGCGCTGCCTCCGAACTCAGCGCCGCGTCGATGCTGCCGATCGCGGTCTCGGTGATGGCACCGGTGGCGATCCTCGCCTCGGGCGCGGCGCTCACCGTGGTCGCCGTCGAGGCGGCCTCGGGCGCCACGGTGTGGGTGCTGGAGCGCGGCTCCGACGGTGCCCGCGCCAGCATCCGGCTCAGCGGCGATCTGGCCACCGCCTCTGTGGCCGCGGGCACGCTGGTGGCGGTGAGCGCCATCGGCACCGGCTGGATCCTCTCCACCGCCGGCAAAGCCATCGCTTTCGTGCCCAACGAAATCGGCAAGGTGCTGCTCTACAACGAGCGCATCACGCGATGAAGCCGCACCATGCTCTCGTGGCCGCCGCGCTGGCCCTGGCGATGTGCGGCGCGCAGGCCGGCCGCTCCTGTGAAACCAAGCCGCCGCTGGCCAGCAGCATTCAGCAATCGCTGGATCTCGCCCAGCGCACGATGGCCGCGCTCGATGCCAGCGGCGCGCAAGTGGTGCTGCTGGCGCGCGCCGGGCAGGACTTGAGCCGCTACCGCCTGCGCTGGTCGCACATCGGCTGGGCGTACCAAGATGCCGGTGGCTGGCGCGTCGTGCACAAGCTCAACCAATGCGGCAGCGCGCAAGGGGACCTCTACCGCCAGGGCCTGGCCGAGTTCTTTCTCGACGATCCATTCGAGTATCGCGCCGCCTACGCCGTGCCCACACCCGAGGTGCAAAGCCGGCTGATCGAAGTGCTGAAGGACAACCGCCGCGTGCCGCTGCTGCACACGGCCGAGTACAGCATGGTGGCCTATCCGTGGTCACAGCGGTACCAGCAGTCCAACCAATGGGCGGTGGAAACACTGGCGATGGCGCAGCTGCCGCAACAGCCGGCCAGCCGCGATCTGGCGCAGGCCTGGCTGAAGACACAAGGCTACGAGCCCGGCGTGCTGCGCCTCACCGCGCTGACGCGGCTGGGCGCACGATTGACCGCGGCCAACGTCGCCTTCGACGATCATCCGAACGAAAAGCGCTTCGCCGACCGCATCGAGACCACCACCGCCGATTCGGTGTTCGAGTGGCTGGTGCGTGCCGGGCTGGCGTCGCCGATGCAGGAGTTCCGTTGATGCTGAACCGCCGTCGTGTGTTGTGCTGCAGCGGCGCGCTCGCTGCCGGCCTCTTCACGTCGTTGGGCACGGCGCGGGCCGGGAGCAGCGGCTTCCCGTGGCGCAATCCCTGCCGCGGCGCACTGCCGCGCGAACTGGCGCAGCATGATCTGGTGCTCGGCGCTTTCGAGGGGCTCGACGCGTCACGCCTCGTCGACGTGCACGCGCACCTGCTGGGCACCGGCGATTCGGGCTCGGGCTGCAGCGTGCACCCGAGCATGGGCCAGTGGTGGCGGCCGCTGGAGGTGCTGCGCAAGAAAGCGATCCTCAACGCCGCTTGTGTTGGCGAAGACGCGGGCTCGGTCGACGGGCAGTACGTGCGGCGGCTGCACCAGCTCGCGCAGGACTTCCCGGCCGGCGCACGCTGGTGGCTCTTCGCTTTCGCGCACGCCGCGGACGACGAAGGCCGCGAGCGCGCTGACTGGAGCACCTTCCACGTACCCGATGCCTATGCGGCGCAGATCGCCGGTGAAAACGCCGCGCGCTTCGACTGGGTGGCGTCGATCCATCCGTACCGGGACGATGCGCTCGAGCAGCTGCAGCGCGCCATCGAACAAGGCGCGCGTGCCGTGAAGTGGTTGCCCAGCGCGATGAACATCGACCCCGAGAGCCCGCGCTGCCGCCCGTTCTACGACGCGCTGGCGCGGGCCCGTTTGCCGCTGATCGTGCACTGCGGCGAAGAAGCTGCCGCGCCCGGCGCGCGCCAGGGGGCCTTCGGCAACCCGCTGAAGATCCGCGCCCCGCTGGCCGCCGGCGTGGCGGTGATCGTGGCCCATGCCGCGTCGCTCGGCCACGCACTGAACACCGACAAGCCCTCCGCCCCGAAAAGCACTGCGTTCGACCTGTGGGCGCGTGTGATGCAGGAGCAGCGCGCGTCGCCGCTGCTGATGGCCGACATCTCTGCGGTCTTTCAGCGCAACCGCAAGCCCGAAGTCTGGCGGCAAATCATCACCACCGAAGCCTGGCACAGCCAGCTGCTGAACGGCTCGGACTACCCGCTGCCGGGCGTGATGCCACTGTTCGCGCCGGGCCAACTGGTCGACGCCGGGCTGCTCGACGCGCGCGACCTGCCCGTACTGCAAGCGCTGCGCGAGCACAACCCGCTGCTCTTCGACTTCGTGCTCAAACGCCGCCTGCGGCTGGGCAGTGCGCGTTTGCCGGCGTCGGTGTTCGAAGGCGCCGCGCTGCGCCGCCTGCTGCCGGCATCATCCGCACCCAAACAACCTTGAGGCTCCGCTTGGACCCCCACCCCAACCAGTTCGCACTGCTCGGCCAGCGCCGCTTCGCCGCCTTCTTCTGGGTGCAGTTTCTCGGCGCCGGCAACGACAACCTGTTCAAGTTCGCCTTCACCGTGCTCGTCACCTACCAGCTGCAGGTGAGCTGGCTGCCGGCGTCGATGGCCGGCCTCGTGATCGGCGCGCTCTTCATCCTGCCTTTCCTGCTCTTCTCGGCCACCAGCGGGCAGCTCGCCGACAAGCTCGACAAGGCAGTGCTGATCCGCTTCGTGAAGACGCTCGAGATCGCGATCATGCTGCTCGCCGGCTGGGGCTTCATGCAGCAACACGTGCCGCTGCTGCTGGCCTGTGTCTTCTTGATGGGTCTGCACTCGACGCTGTTCGGCCCAGTGAAGTTCGCCTACCTGCCGCAGCACCTGAACGAACGTGAACTGACCGGCGGCAATGGCATGGTGGAGATGGGCACGTTCGTGGCCAATCCTGCTCGGCAATGTGGCCGGCGGCTTGTTGATCGCGATTCCCGGGACCGGCGCACGCGATGTCGCCTGGGCCTGCTTCGGCCTGGCGCTGCTCGGCCGTGTGCTGGCGCAGGCGGTGCCTGTCTCTCCGGCTACCGACCCCAACCTGCGCATCAACTGGAACCCCTTCACCGAGACCTGGCGCAACCTGAAGCTCGCGCACGGCAACACCGTCGTCTTCCGCTCGCTGCTCGGCATCTCGTGGATGTGGTTCTTCGGCACGGTGTTCCTGTCGCAGTTCCCTTCCTTTGCCCGCGACGTGCTGCACGGCGACGAGCAGGTGGCCTCGCTGCTGCTGGTGGTGTTCTCGATCGGCATCGGCACCGGCGCGTTGTTGTGCGAGATGCTCAGCCGCCGGCATGTGGAGATCGGCCTCGTGCCGCTGGGCGCTATCGGCATGAGCGTGTTCGCGATCGACCTGTACTTCGCGTCGCGCGGCTTGCCGGCAAGCGAGCCGCTGACGCTGGCGCAGTTCGTCGCGGTGGCCGCGCATTGGCGCGTGATGGCCGACCTGGCGCTGCTGTCGCTGTTCGCCG
Source organism: Rubrivivax sp. (assembly GCA_031400795.1). GTDB lineage: Bacteria > Pseudomonadota > Gammaproteobacteria > Burkholderiales > Burkholderiaceae_C > Rubrivivax. The sequence continues at coordinate 10,193 of JANNQO010000420.1, forward strand.
GCATCTACAGCGTGCCGATGTACGCGCTGATCCAGATCCGCTCGCTGCCCACGCACCGCGCGCGCATCATCGCGGCGAACAACATCCTGAACGCGCTGTTCATGATCGTCAGCGCGATCGGCGTGGGCGCGATGCTCGCCGCCGGCTTCACGATTCCGCAGGTGTTCCTGGTCGTCGGGCTGCTCAACGCGGTGGTGGCGGTGTACATCTTCCTGCTCGTGCCGGAATACCTGCTGCGCTTCCTGGCCTTCGTGCTGACGCGGCTCATCTACCGCTTTCGCATCCGCGGCGACGAGCACATCCCCGCCAGCGGCGCGGCGATCCTGGTCTGCAACCACGTCAGCTTCATCGACGCGGTGCTGCTGATGGCGGCCAGCCCACGCCCGATCCGCTTCATCATGGACCACCGCATCTTCGCCGCGCCAGTGCTGGGCACGCTGTTTCGCCTCGCCAAGGCGATCCCGATCGCCTCGCAGAAAGAAGACCCGGCGGTCTACGACGCGGCCTTCGCGCAGGCCCGCCAGGTGCTCGACGCGGGCGATCTGCTGTGCATCTTCCCCGAGGGCGGCATCACGCGCGACGGCGAACTCGGCGAGTTCAAGGGCGGCGTGATGAAGGTGCTGCAGACACACCCGGTGCCGGTGGTGCCGCTGGCGCTGCAGAACCTGTGGGGCTCGTACTTCTCGCGTGTGGAGAAGGGAGCAGCGATGGTGAAACCGTTTCGGCGTGGCTTCTTCAGCCGCGTCGCTCTGGTGGCCGGGGCCGCGGTGGCGCCGCAAAACGTGACGCCAGCGGCGCTGCGCGAGCGGGTGGCTGGGCTGTTGTAATGTGCGATGCCGCCTCGATCTGCAGACCGACGCACTCTTGCCACCATGAAGCCGTCTCGACCTTCCTCGCGACCTTCGAAGGCGATCGGATGCTTCGCACCCGCCGGTCGGCGCCGCCACCAGCGCAACGCTTAAGGTTCAGCCGAGCACGCCCGCGAGGTCGATCGCGACCCCAGGAAATGCGCCGATGGGTGTGGCGCCCGGTGTCTGTGTCGTGGTGATATCGGCATACACGTCGCCCGCCGGTGCGCGGAAAAAGCGCACCAGGCGTGCATCGAGATCGACGATCCAGACTTCGGAGATACCGTGCCGGGCGTACAGCGGCAGCTTGATCTCGCGGTCGTAGCGCGCGCTCGTATCGGCAACCTCGATCAGCAGCAGCACGTCGGCCGCGGTGGGGTGCGCGCTGCCGTAGAAGTCGGCGCGCGGCTCGAGCAGCATCAGGTCGGGTTCGGGCTCGGAAAGGTCGTTCAGGCGCAGCGGGTTCTGCACCGACACGATTGCCGTCGTCCCGACGGCCGCGGTCGCTGCGCGGTTCAATCGGGACACGGCGGACGCGTGCCTGGTTCCGATCGGCGCCATGTCGATCACCTCCCCTTCGATGAGTTCGACACGTGCATCGGGCGCGAAGACACCGGCCTCGCCCATGCGGTAGTAGTCGGCCACCGTGAGGCGGTGGCGTGTCAACAGCGGCGCTTCGTCGATCGCTTCCACGTGCACTCTCATCTCGTCGCTACGGGTCGCGGCCAGTATGCCAGCGCATCGCGGCGGGTGCTGGCCCACGAGCAGTCGACAGGCTGAAGGCGGGGCTTGCTCGAGAAGCTGTATGCACATACAGTATTCTGGTGGAAGCCTTTCCCACCGCTGTCCTGCCGCTGCCGCACCCCAAGCTGTGGCGCGCGCACCAGCTCGGGTGCGAGCGCGTGGGGGTGTGCGCCAGCGGGTTCGCCGCGCTGGATGTCGAGCTGCCCGGCGGCGGCTGGCCGACGCGCGCGCTCACCGAGCTGCTGCTGGCGCACGAAGGCATCGGTGAGCTGAGGCTGCTGGCGCCGGCGCTGGCCGCCGTGCAGCGCGCGCAGCGTTGTGTGCTGCTTGTCGATCCGCCGGCGCCGCTGTGCGCCTGGGCCTGGCAGGGGATGGGCCTGGCCACCGAACAGTTGGTGGTGGTGCAGCGGCGCACGGGGGATCGCACGGCGCGCGCCGGCTTGCGCCAGCGCCTGCCGGCGGCCGACATGTGGTGGGCGGCCGAGCAGGCGCTGGCCAGCGGCCATGTCGGTGCGCTGCTGGCCTGGCTGCCGGCGCGGCTGCCCCCCGACCTGCTGCGCCGGCTGCAACTGGCGGCGCAGTCGCACGATGGCCCGGCCTTTCTGCTGCGCGACGCACAGGCGCGCCTGGCCACCAGTGCCGCGCCGCTGCGCTGGTGGCTCGCGCCGATGGGGGCCGATCGGCTGCAGCTGCGGCTGCTCAAGCGCCGCGGGCCGCCGCTGGCGCAGCCGATCGTGCTGGAACTTCCGCCGGTGTTGCCGCCCTCGGTCTACGAACGTGCGGATGAACGGGTTGCGACACCGGTTCCTGCCACCACCGCTTGAGAAGCGCTGCTCGCCATGCTGTGGATCGCACTGCACCTGCCGCAGTTGTCGCTGGAGGCCTTCTGCGCCACGCTGCCGTCGCCCAGCGTCGAACAAGCGGTGGCGCTGGCCGCCGAGCACCGCATTACGGCTGCCAACGCCGCGGCGCTGCGCCGAGGCGTGCAGCCGGGCTGCAAACGCGCCACTGCGCTGGCCCTCGTCGCCGAGCTGATCCTCGGCCAGGCCGATGGGCAGCGCGACGCGCAGGCGCTGCTCGCGGTGGCGCAGGCAGCGCTGGCCTTCACGCCCTCGGTCACCTTCGAAGGCGCCGACATCGTGCTGCTCGAGGTGCAGGCCAGCCTGCGCTATTTCGGCGGCCTGGCGGCGCTGCTCGAACAGCTGCACAAGACGCTGGCACCGCTCTCCCACCACGTGCAGATCGCCAGCGCCCCCACCGCCTTGGGCGCCGCGCTGCTCGCGCGCTGGCGCAGTGATCTCGCACGAGGTGCGCACAGCCACGACCTGAAAGCGCTACAAACGCTGCTCGACGAGGCGCCGGTGTGGATGCTCGGCCCGGGCCGCGAACATTGGGAGGCGCTGCAAGGCATGGGCTTGCGGCAACTCTCCGACCTGCGCCACCTGCCACGCTCGGGCCTGGCGCGGCGCTTCGGCGAAGGCCTGCTCGACGACCTGGATCGCGCGCGCGGCGAGCGCGCCGACCCGCGCGGCTGGCTCGCGCTGCCGCCACGCTTCGAAAGCCGCCTCGAACTCTTCGCACGCGCCGACACCAGCGAGCAGTTGTTGCACGCCGCCGCCTTCCTGCTGGCGCGGCTGGTGGCCTGGGCCACGGCGCAGCAGGCTCGGGTGCGCGCGTTCACGCTGGTGATGAAACACGAGCCCAGGCATCGGGCCGACCTCGCCGACCAGGCCGAGACCAGCGAGTTGCGCATCGAGCTCGCCACGCCGAGCGCCGACCCCTTGCACCTGCAAAGCCTGCTGCGCGAACGCCTGGCGCGCTGCCAACTGGCCGCGCCGACGCTCGAACTGGCGCTGCGCTGCCACGAGCTGCAGCGCGGCGCGGCGCCCAGCGGCGAACTCTTCGCCACGCGGCACAGCGAAACAGAAGGCTTCGGCCGCCTGATCGAGCGGCTGCGCGCACGGCTCGGTGACGAGCAGGTGCTCGCCCTGCAAACCGTCGCCGATCACCGCCCCGAGCGGGCCACGCGCGTGTTGCCGATCCACCAAGCCGGCCTGGGCGGCAGCGCAAACACTCGCACGACGAACAGCGCCTTGCCACTGCACCGCCCGCTGTGGCTCACCCCTGCGCCGCAGCCGCTGGCCTCGCGCGACGAGCTGCCGCTGCTGGACGGCCAGGCGCCGCAACTGCTGGTGGGCCCCGAGCGCATCGAATCCGGCTGGTGGGACGGAGCCCTGGCCACACGCGACTACTTCATCGCCCAGCAGCGCAGCGGTGCGCTGGTGTGGGTCTTCCGTGATCGCCTGCCCACGCCCGGCAGCCATCCCGGTGGCTGGTTCCTGCACGGGCGTTTCGGGTGAGCCACCGCGCGACAATCGGATGCGTCCACGACAGCCCCGCGACCATGGAAATCTTCGACTACGACAACATCCTGCTGCTGCCGCGCAAGTGCCGCGTCGACAGCCGCGCCGAATGCGATCCGTCGATCGAATTCGGCGGCCGCCGCTTCGCGCTTCCCGTCGTGCCGTCGAACATGAAGACCGTGCTCGACGAGCCGATCGCCGAGACCCTGGCCAAGAGCGGGCATTTCTACGTCATGCACCGCTTCGATCTGGACAACGTCGCCTTCGCGCGGCGCATGCGCGAGCAGGGCCTCTACGTCTCGATCAGTTCAGGCGTCAAGCCGCACGACTTCGCCGTGATCGACCGCCTCGCTGCCGACGGCGTGGGCGCCGACTACATCACCATCGACATCGCGCATGGCCATGCCGACAGCGTGAGAAAGATCATCGAGCACATCAAGCAGCGCTTGCCGCAGACCTTCGTCATCGCCGGCAACGTGGCCACGCCCGAAGCGGTGATCGACCTCGAGAACTGGGGGGCGGATGCCACCAAGGTGGGTGTCGGCCCGGGCAAGGTCTGCATCACCAAGCTGAAGACCGGCTTCGGCACCGGCGGCTGGCAACTCTCGGCGCTGAAGTGGTGCGCGCGCGTGGCCAGCAAACCGATCATCGCCGACGGCGGCATCCGCCACCACGGCGACATCGCCAAGAGCGTGCGCTTCGGCGCGGCGATGGTGATGGTCGGCTCGCTGTTCGCGGGCCACGAAGAGTCCCCCGGGCAGACGGTGGAGGTCGACGGGCGTCTGTACAAGGAGTACTACGGCTCGGCCAGCGACTTCAACAAGGGCGAGTACAAACACGTCGAGGGCAAGCGCATACTCGAACCGATCAAGGGCAAGCTCGCCGACACACTGCGCGAGATGCGCGAAGACCTGCAGAGTTCGATCAGCTACGCCGGCGGGCGCACGCTGGCCGACTTGAAGAAGGTGAACTACGTGATCCTCGGCGGCGAGAACGCCGGCGAGCATCTGTTCATGTGACGGGTTTGTCGCGGCGCAAGCGGCGCTGCGCGAGCAAGACCACCACCGCCAGCCCGCTGAGCAGCATCGCGGCGCGGCCCGGTTCGGGCACCGGCGCCGCTTCGGTGATGAAAGCCGCGCCGTTGATCGCCGACAAGCCGCGGCCGCCGAAGTCGACCGGCGACAAGGCCGCACCGGTGGCCAGGTTGACGGTGAAGACGCGCGTGCCGCCCACCGTGTAGACATTCACGCGGTCGGGGCTGGCCAGCCCATAGGCCTGCGGCACGCCCAGGCTGCCGATCAGCGTGCGCGCACCGGTGCCGGTGTCCAGCCGCGACAAGCTGAACGGCCCTTGCGAGCCGCTGCTCAGGTACAGCGTGCCGCCGGCGAAAGCCAGGTCGCCAGAAAAACCATAGGTGATGCCGGCGTTGCCGATGAAGGTGGCAGTGCCCGAGGTCGGGCTGATCGAATACAGCCCCGTGCCCGAACCGTACAGCGTGCCGGTAGTGCTGAACACCAGCGAGGTGACTGTCGCGCCCAGGCTGCCGACCAGCGTGGCCGCCGCGGTGGCGGTGTTGATGCTGTACAGCGAACTGCCGCTGGTGCCGAACAGGTTGCCCATCGGGTCGAAGGCGATGTCGGCCATCACCAAGCCCATGCTGCCGACGACGGTGACGGCGCCGCTGGCGACGTCGACGCGGCCGAGCCGGCCGGCGTTGTCGTCGACCCAGATCACCGGGTCGGCCTGGGCGGCACCCGTCGCGGCCAGTGCCATGGCAGCGGCCATCAAGGGACGTGCAATCAGCCTGGAGGTCATTCGATTTTTCCGTTGCTGCCAAAACATGCTAGATCATTGCCGCCCAAATCGGTGCTGGCCGACGCAATCGAATACACATTCATCGTCGCGGTCACCGGCCGAAATTCTCGCAGGGAATGGGCTTCGCTCCACCCCGCGGATGGGGGCACAGGCTCGTTTCAGCGAGCGATCATGCCCTGGCGCTCACCGGGCTCGACGCCGACCACCGGCAGTGCACGCAGCGCGTTCGGCGCTTCGCGCGCAGCCGCGCGCGGCGGGCACACGCCTCGGTCGGCGTAACCGGCAGCAGCGGCCAGCAGCGCCTCCTGCGTGGAGCCGAGCGGCTGCGTCGTATCGTCGGCCACCTCGCAGGTCGGCGCGAAACCGTCGAAGTAGCGCCCTTCGTTGCGCGCGTTGACCGATTCGAAGTTCACCACGCTGTAGGTGCTGCCGCATTGGCTGGCCGGCAGAAAGCCGACCGGCTTGCCGCAGGTGGCACCGCCGATGGCCACCACCTGCACACCGATGCCGAGCAGACCGTTGATGACCTGTTCGCTGGCCGAGCAGGTGCGTGGGCCGGTGAGCACGAAGACGCGCGGCAGGTTCAGCCCCGCGGCCGGCGCGCCGAAGCGGAAGGTCTCGTTGTTGGCAAAGGATCGCTTGTCGTTGTAGAGCAGCGCGGCGAAGGTGCGGCCACTCGCGCCGGTGACGTGGGAGGACAGGTTGCCCGCCACCGAGACCAGGCCACCACCGTTGTAGCGAAGGTCGAGCACCAGGTCTAGCACGCCCTGGGCGCGGAACTGCGCGAACGCGTTGTCGATGCCGCCCGCCGTCTGGCTGATCATGTCCTTCACGACCAGGTAGCCCAAGCGCCGCCCGGCCGGCGACGTGACCACGCTTGACACGGGCACCGGCGCCAACGTGTAGGCCTGCGCCGTGAGCACCACGCTGCGTTCGCCGCGATCGGCACCGCGCAGCAGCAACGTCACCGTATCGCCGGCGCTGCGCGGTGTGAGCGCCGAGAAGTCATTGGCGGCGATGATGTCGCTGGCGCTGCGGCCATTCATCGACAACACCTGGTCGCCGCGCCGCACGCCCTTCGCGCCGGCGTCCGAGAGCGGCTCGATGTAGCGCACGAAGAGCGGCGCGTCGGGGCGGCCGGTGACTTCGATGCCGGCCACGAACACGCCGTAGCCGAGCGTCCTGCCTTCACCGAAGAACTGGTTGAAGCTGGCGGTGGGCTCGAAGAAGCTGAAACGGTCGCGCGGGAAGGTCGCGTCGCCGCCGAACAACAGCGCGTTGAAGTAGGCGTCCACGGTGTCGAAGCGCGCTGCGTCGGGGCTGGGCGAGAGCCGGTACCAGAAGTACCAGTCGTTCATGTAGTTGCCGAGCCAGGTCTTCTGCGCGGCCACCGAACAATCGGCTGCGGGCGGGGTCGGATCGCCGCCGCTGCTGCCGCCGCCTCCACCGCAGCCCGCCAGCAGCGCGAGCAAACAAGAGGAGGCGAGCAGGCGTTGGACGGGGTTCATTCGCGGGACCGATCGAGGGTGACACCTACAATCTGAACACATCTCCGCGCCACCTCGTTGACACGCCGCTCCACCCGAGCAGTGTGCAGTTGTTGCACCCGATCACGACCATGACCGAGCTCGCCAAATCATTCGAACCCGCCGCCATCGAGGCGCGCTGGACGCCGCGCTGGGAAGCCGCCGCCGCCTTCACGCCGACGCTCGACCCGGCCAAGCCGTCGTTCTCGATCCAGCTGCCGCCGCCCAACGTCACCGGCACGCTGCACATGGGCCATGCGTTCAACCAGACGATCATGGACTCGCTGACGCGCTACCACCGTATGCGCGGCTTCAACGCGCTGTGGCTGCCCGGCACCGACCACGCCGGCATCGCCACGCAGATCGTGGTCGAGCGCCAGTTGCAGGAAGCCGGCCTGTCGCGCCAACAGCTCGGGCGCAAGAACTTCGTCACCCAGGTGTGGGACTGGAAAGCCAGTTCGGGCGCGACGATCACGAACCAGATGCGCCGCATGGGCGACAGCGTCGACTGGTCGCGCGAGTACTTCACGATGGACGACAGGCTGTCGATCATCGTCACCGAGACCTTCGTGCGCTTGTACGACGAAGGCCTCATCTACCGCGGCCAGCGCCTGGTGAGCTGGGACCCGGTGTTGAAGTCGGCGGTGTCCGATCTCGAGGTGGAGAGCGAAGAGGAGGACGGTTTCCTATGGCACATCCGCTACCCGCTCGAGGATGGGTCCGGTGCGCTGGTGGTGGCCACGACGCGGCCCGAGACGATGCTCGGCGACGTGGCGGTGATGGTGCACCCCGAAGACGAGCGCTACCGCGCGCTGGTCGGCAAGAACGTGCGGCTGCCGCTGTGCGAGCGCTCGATCCCGGTCATCGCCGACGGCTACGTCGACCGCGAGTTCGGCACCGGCGTCGTCAAGGTCACGCCGGCTCATGATCACAACGACTACGCAGTGGGCCAGCGCCACGGCCTGCCGAGCATCGGCGTGCTGGCGCTGGACGCGACCCTCAATGACAACGCGCCCATCGCTTACCGCGGCCTGGACCGCTTCGTCGCGCGCAAGAAGATCGTCGCCGACCTGGATGCGCAGGGCCTGCTCGCCGAAACGAAGAAACACCACCTGGTCGTGCCGCGCTGCGAGCGCACCGGGCAGATCGTCGAGCCGATGCTCACGCACCAGTGGTTCGTGGCCACCACGAAGCCGGGCAGCGATGGCACGAGCATCGCCGCTCAAGCCATCGAGGCCGTGCGCAGCGGCCAGGTGCGCTTCGTGCCGGAGCAATGGGTCAACACCTACAACCACTGGATGAACAACATCCAGGACTGGTGCATCAGCCGCCAGCTCTGGTGGGGGCATCAGATCCCGGCCTGGTACGGCAGCGGCGGCGAGATCTTCGTTGCGCGCAGCGAAGACGAAGCGCGCCAGCGAGCCTCGGCGGCGGGCTACAGCGGCGCGCTGACACGCGACGAAGACGTGCTCGACACCTGGTACTCGTCGGCGCTGGTGCCGTTCTCCACGCTCGGCTGGCCCGAGAAAACGGGACAGGCGGCGCTCGAGCAGCAGCTCTTCCTGCCTTCCACCGTGCTCGTCACCGGCTTCGACATCATCTTCTTCTGGGTCGCCCGGATGATCATGATGACGACCCATTTCACCGGGCAGGTGCCGTTTCGCGATGTCTACATCCACGGCCTGGTGCGCGACGCACAAGGCAAGAAGATGAGCAAGAGCGAAGGCAACGTGCTCGACCCGGTGGACCTGATCGACGGCATCGCGCTCGCGCCCTTGCTCGACAAGCGCTCCACCGGCCTGCGCAAGCCCGAGACCGCGCCGCGCGTGCGCAAGGAGACCGAGCAGGAATTCCCCAACGGCATCCCCGCTTACGGCGCCGACGCGCTGCGCCTGACGATGGCCAGCTACGCCACGCTGGGCCGCAACATCAACTTCGACGCCAAGCGCTGCGAGGGCTACCGCAACTTCTGCAACAAGCTCTGGA
>JANNQO010000421.1:0-27179 GCA_031400795.1 Rubrivivax sp.
GCTCACGCCGCTGGTGCCGCCGGTGCCGCGCTTGAAGCCGATAATCCGTTCGACCGTCGTGACATGGCGAAAGCGCCACAGGCGGAACGCGTCTTCGAGGTCGGTGAGTTCTTCGCCGAGCTGGTACAGGTCCCAGTGCGACTCCGGGTTGCGGTAGACGACGAGCCAGGCCTGTTCGACCTCGTGGCTGGCCGGGTAGGGCTGCGTCCAGTCACGCTCCAGGTGACTCGCCGGCACCGGCAGACCGCGCCGTGCGAGCAGCCGCAGCGCCTCGTCGTACAGCGACGGCGCCTGCTGCGCCGCCTGCACCAGGGCGAACAGATCGGCGCGGTGTTCGTGGGGTTTGAGCATCGCCGCGTTCTTGTTGCCGAGGCTGAACTCGATGCAGCGGTACTGCCAGCTCTGGAATCCGCTGGACTTGGCGAGGTAGGGGCGGATCGCGCTGTACTCGGGCGGCGTCATCGTCGCCAGCACGTCCCAGGCGTGCACCAGCTGCTCCATGATGCGCGAGACGCGCGCCAGCATCTTGAACGCCGGCGCGAGCCTGTCATTTGAAAGGTTGGCGATGGCGGCACGCAGCTCGTGCAGCATCAGCTTCATCCACAGCTCGCTGGTCTGGTGCTGCACGATGAAGAGCATCTCGTTGTGGTCAGGCGAGAGCGGCTGCTGCGCTCCCAGCACCTCGTCCAGGTGCAGGTAGTCGCCATAGCTCATCTCGCGGCTGAAGTCGAGTTGCGCACGTTCGTCGTGCACCACCTGTTCGGGGCTGCGCTCGGTGGCCATCGCGATCAGGTCACCGCGTGCGTCACGTTGAACTCGCTCCGGCGCCATTCGCCGAGCTGCATCACCTGCTGCAGGTGCTCCACAGCATCCCAGACATCGACGAAGCGCGTGTACAGCGGCGTGAAGCCGAAGCGCAGGATGTCGGGCGCGCGGAAGTCGCCGATCACGCCGCGCGCGATCAGCGCCTGCACGATGGCGTAGGCGCCAACGCCCCGTGCCAGGCTGATCTGCGAGCCGCGTTCATCGTCCAGCAGCGGGGAAGCGATGCTGAAGGCGGCGTCGCGGCAGCGCGACTGCACGAGCTCGGCAAAGGCTCGCGTCAGCGCGATCGACTTGGCGCGCAGCGCGGTCATGCCGCCCAGCGGCTCGGCGGCGAGCAGCGTGTCCACGCCGCATTCGAGGGCCGCCATCGACAGCACCGCCGGCGTGCCGCACTGGTAGCGTGCGATGCCGGCCGCGGGCCGGTAGCCGGGTGTGAACTCGAACGGCGCGGCGTGGCCGATCCAGCCGGCCAACGGCTGCCAGAAGCGCTCGGCATGGCGCGGGTGGGCCCAGACGAAAGCCGGCGCGCCGGGGCCGCCGTTCAAGTACTTGTAGCCGCAGCCGACCGCGAAGTCGGCGTTGGCCGCGGCCAGATCGACTGGCACCGCGCCGGCCGAATGCGCCAAATCCCACAGCACCAACGCGCCGGCTTCGTGCGCGGACTGCGTCAGCAGCTCCATGTCGTGCATGCGGCCACTGCGGTAGTTGACATGCGTGAGCATCAGCACGGCGACCTGCTCGTCGAGCAGCGCGGGCAGTTCGTGCCACTCGGCCAGGCGCAACTCGAATCCTTTCTCCCGCGCCAGCGATTCGGCGATGTATAGATCGGTGGGGAAGTTGCTGCGCTCGGACAGGATGATCTTCTTCCGAGGTGCGTCCGCGGTCGCGATCGACAGCGCCGCCGACAGCACCTTGAACAGATTCACCGAAGTCGAATCGGCCACCACCAGCTGCCCTGCGCCCACGCCGACGAGCCGCGCGATCTTGTCGCCGATGCGTTGAGACAGTTCCATCCAGCCGGCGCTGTTCCAGCTGCGGATCAGGCCCACGCCCCATTCCTGCTGCAGCACCTGCTGCACGCGCGCGGCGGTGGCGGTGGGCAGCACGCCCAGCGAGTTGCCGTCGAGGTAGATCACGCCCTCGGGCAGCGTGAACTGCCCGCGCAAGGGCGCGAGGGCATCGGCGGCGTCCAGCGCCAGGGCATCGTCACGGCTGTGCATCGTTGTCTCGTTCGCGATCAGCGCGAAATCATAGGCGCCGAAATGCGGGACTTCCAAATAGTTGACAACCAAAGTATCTCGTCGAATCATCGCGGCATGGCCGAGAGCCCCCTCGTCGACCGCTTTGCGCGCGAGCACCTGCCGCCGCCCGAGGCACTGCCCGATCTCATCTTCGAGCTTCCCGAGTTGCGTGAGCTGCTCTGCGGCGGCCCGCTGAACTGCGCCGCCGAGCTGCTCGACCGCTGGGTGGCGGCCGGGCAGGGCGAGCGGCTGTGCATCCAGGGCGCCGGAGTGCGCTGGAGCTACGCCGATCTGCTGGAACATGCCAACCGAATTGCCCATGTGCTTGTCAGCGACATGGGCCTGGTCAGCGGCAACCGGGTGCTGCTGCGCGGTGCGAATTCACCCATGCTCGCGGCCTGCTGGTTCGGCGTGGTGAAGGCCGGCGGCATCGCCGTGGGCACGATGCCGCTGCTGCGCGCGCGCGAGCTGGCCGTGATCATCGACAAGGCGCAGATCAGCCACGCGCTGTGCGACGCCAGGCTGGCCGACGAACTGTCGCAGGCGAGCGAGGCCGCACCGCGGCTGCGCCAGGTGCTGCACTTCGGCGCCAGTGGCAAGGAGGGGCTCGAAGCCAGGATGGCGCGGCGGCCGGCGCAGTTCCAGAGCCTGCTCACCTCCGCCGACGACACCTGCATGATCGCCTTCACTTCGGGTACCACGGGCGTGCCCAAAGGCACGATGCACTTCCACCGCGACGTCATCGCCGCTTGCCGCTGCTGGCCGCCGCAGGTGCTGCGCGCACTGCCCGACGATGTATTCATCGGCAGCCCGCCGCTGGCGTTCACCTTCGGCCTCGGCGGCCTGCTGCTGTTCCCGATGTCGATCGGCGCCAGCACGGTGCTGATCGAAAAGGCCAGCCCCGAGGCGCTGCTGCCGGCAATAGCGCAGTGGCGCGCCACGGTGTGCTTCACCGCGCCCACTTCGTACCGCGCGATGGCGGCGCAGGCGGCGATGCACGACTTGTCGAGCCTGCGCAAATGTGTCTCGGCCGGCGAGGCACTGCCCGCGGCCACGCGCGCGCTGTGGAAACAGACCACCGGCATCGAACTGATCGACGGCATCGGCTCCACCGAACTGCAGCACATCTTCATCAGCGCCGACGAGGCCCACGCCAAGCCCGGCGCCACGGGTCTGCCGGTGCCCGGCTACCGCGCCACCGTGCTCGACGAAGAAGGCCGTGAACTGCCGCGCGGCCAGGTCGGGCACCTCGCCGTGAAAGGCCCCACCGGCTGCAAGTACCTGGCCGACGATCGCCAGAAGACTTATGTGCGAAACGGCTGGAACGTCACCGGCGACGCGTACCTGATCGATGAGGACGGCCAGTTTGTCTACCAGGCGCGCACCGACGACATGATCATCTCCGGCGGCTACAACATCGCCGGCCCCGAGGTGGAAAGCGCGCTGCTGCTGCACCCGGCCGTGGCCGAATGTGCGGTGGTGGGCCGTCCCGACGAAGCGCGCGGCATGGTCGTGCAGGCCTTCGTGGTGCTGAGGGCGGGTAACGTTGCAGATGAGGCGATGACGAAAGCCTTGCAGGACTTCGTCAAGCAGACCATCGCTCCGTACAAGTACCCGCGTGAGATCGCCTACCGCGAGGTGCTGCCGCGCACCGAAACCGGCAAGCTGCAGCGCTTCAAATTGCGCGAGGAGAAACGATGAAAGTCCTGCAACCGGGAGGCTGGAAAGCACCGCGCGGTTATGTCAACGGCGTAGCCGCTGCCGGAACACAGATCTTCGTCGCCGGCCAGATCGGCTGGAACGCCCAGTGCGAGTTCGAAAGCGACGACCTGGTTCAGCAGGTGCACCAGGCGCTGCTGAACATCCGCGCCGTGCTCGCCGAGGCCGGCGCCGCACCCGAGCACATCGTGCGCATGACCTGGTACCTCACCGACAAGCGCGAGTACGTGGCGCGCGCGAAAGAGGTCGGCGCCGCCTACCGCGAGGTGATCGGCGGCTACACCGTGGCGATGACGGCCGTGCAGGTGGGCGCGCTGATCGAAGACCGCGCGCGGGTGGAGATCGAGGTCACGGCGGTGTTGCCGTGAGGCCTGCGGGTCCGTCACCCAGGCGCTGACGCAGAAAGCTCAGCAGCACCTGGTTGCGCACCAGCCGCATGCGCTCGGGCGCGGCGACGGCGGTGATCTGCTGGCCGAACCTGGTCTGCGGCGTCCACGCCGGCAGCACTTGCACGAGCCGCCCTGATGACAGCGCCTCTGCACAGACATAGGTCGGCAACAAGCCGATGCCCAAAGCGGCGAGCGCGGCCTCGGCCACCGACTCGGGGTTGTTGGCATGAAAGCGGCTCTTCACGCGCACCTGCTGGCGCCGCGTGCCCCTGGTCAACACCCAGCCATCGTCGCTGCTTTCGCGCCAGTAGCCCATGCAGTGATGCGCGGCCAGGTCTTTCGGTGCTGACGGCGTGCCCGCCGTGTCCAGGTAGGCCGGCGCAGCGGCGATGACCCAGGCCACGGTGGCCACCGGGACCGAGACTACCTCTGGCGTGCTCGGCGTCGAGGTCCAGCGCAGCGCCAGGTCGATGCGCTCGTAAGCGATGTCCATGATGCGGTCGGCGAGCAACAGCTCGATCTCGATGCCCGGGTGGCGCAGCAGGAACTCGGGCAGGCAAGGCGCCAGCACACGCTGCCCCCACGATACCGATGCCGTCATGCGGATCGAACCGCTGAGCTCGGCGCGCAGGTCGCGCAGCCGCTCTTCGCCCTGCGCCACCTCGGCCAGCGCGCGGCGCGCGAACTCGAGGTAAGCCTCGCCGGCCGCGGTGAGCGCCACGCGGCGCGTGGTGCGGCTGAACAGCGTGGCGCGCAGCGCCGCCTCGAGCTGCGCGATGCGCTTGCTCACCACCGCCTTGCTGGCACCGAGCTTGGCTGCGGCGGCGGTGACGCTGCTCTCGTCGGCCACCTGCACGAATGCGGCGAGCAGATCCGTGGAGACGCCGGTTGGGGACATTGTTTCCAATTCGAAGACAAACTGTTCGCATTCAATCAGCTAGGCAGCGCAGGGTCAATCCGCGCAGACTGCGGTGCAACGCGGGGCCCTCATCCGCGACCACCACCTCATGCCAGGAGACAAGCCATGAAGATTCACGCCGACCCGATCACCGTCAACTGCCGCAAGGTGCTGGCAGGGCTGAAGCTAATCGGCGCGCCGTACGAGCTGGCGCTCGTCGACTACTTCAAGGGCGAGCACAAGGGGCCCGCCTACACGGCGCTGAACCCGAACCAGTCAGTCCCGGCGATGAGCGACGGCGACTTCGTGCTGTGGGAATCGAACGCGATCCTGCAATACGCTGCCGACAAGCTCGGCAACGAGCGCGCCTACCCGCGCGACCCGCGCGTGCGCGCCGACATCAACCGCTGGCTGTTGTGGGAGTCGTCGAGCTGGTTCCCCTCCTGCTACGTGTTCCTGGTGGAGAACTGTGTCAAGCCGCTGCTCGGCGGGGCGCCCGATGCTGCCGTGCTCGATGCGCAGGGCGCGCAGTTCCACAAGCTCGCAGCCATCCTCGATGAACGTCTGGCGCAGGGCGACTGGATCGCCGGCCGCGGGCCGACGATTGCCGACATCGCGCTGGCCGCGCCGATGCACCTGCACGGCTGGCAGCGCCTGCCGATCGGCGACCACCCGCACCTGAAGCGCTGGCTGGTCGAGGGCATCGAGCCGCTGCCCTGCTGGCAGGAGACGCAGGTCTTCGAAGGCTTCACCACCCAGCGGCCGCAGTGAAACCAGGTGCCATGCCTCGCTCCGTCCGCGCCACGCTGAACTACACCGTCGACAACGGCATCCCGCCCGACTACTACTTCTACGAGCCCGACCCGGGCACGCCGCTGAACCCGCCGGGCACCGATCCGCAGGAGGTCGAGATTCACGACGGCTGGCCCGAGGCGCAGCGCTTCTCTGCCGACTGCGAAGGCTTCGAGTTGCACGACTTCGGCGCGCGCTTCGACCAGTTCGACATCGACGACGCGATCACGCGCGAGTTCTATCCGCAGGTGGTCGATTTCGTGAAGTGCCACAGCGGCGCGCAGCGAGTGCAGGTGTTCGACCACACCATCCGCAAGCGGCTGCCGGCCGACCTGAAAGCGCAGACCACCGTGCAGCGCCCGGCGGTGCTTCTGGTGCACAGCGACTACACGGTCAAGAGCGGCCCGCAGCGCGTGCGCGATCTGCTGCCCGACGAAGCCGATGGCCTGCTCGAGCGCCGCGTGGCCTTCTACAACGTCTGGAAGCCGCTGTACCGCCGCGTCGAAGAGCTGCCGCTGGCGATGTGCGATGCACGCACGCATGACAGTGGCGACATGCTGCTGATGGCCCTGAAATACCGCGAGCGCACCGGCGAGATCTACGTGATGCGCCATTCGCCGCGGCACCGCTGGGTGTACTTCCCGCTGATGGAAGCGCAGCAGGCGCTGCTCTTGAAGACCTACGACTCCGAAACCGACGGCCGCGCCCGCTTCATGGGCCACACCGCCTTCGAAGACCCGAGCGCGCCGCCCGGCGCGCCGCGACGCGAAAGCATCGAGGTGCGCACGATGGCGTTTTTCTGAGCTTCCCCACCCTGCCAGGAGACCCCATGTCGCAAGCGCTGAAGAAGTCCGCCGATGCCATCCTGTCCGACACCACCAGCCGCTACGGCGGTGCCCCGGGCGTGGTAGCGATGGTCACCGACCGCAGCGGCAACGTCTACGAAGGCGCCAGTGGCCGGCGCGAACTGGGGCGCGACCACCACCAAGGCGATCTGCGGCGTGGCGGTGATGCAGCTCGTCGAAGAAGGCTGCATCAGCCTCACAGACGCGGCGCGCAAGTACGTGCCCGAGATCGCCGAGATCGAGGTGCTGACCGGGTTCGACGCTGCCGGGCAGCCGATCACGCGCGCGCCCAAGCGCGATATCACGGTCAACGACCTGATGCTGCACACCTCGGGCCTCGGCTACGAATTCTTCAGCGCCGACGATCTCAAGTACCGCACTGCCAAGGGCATCCCGAGCATCGTCAGCTGCACCAGTGCCTCGATCAAGACCGTGCTGCTGCACGACCCCGGTGCGGCCTGGACCTACGGCTGCAACATCGACTGGCTGGGCAAGATCGTCGAGCAGCAGCGCGGCAAGCGGCTCGGCGAGGTGCTGCAGGAGCGGGTTTTCGCGCCGCTGGGCATCACCGACATGGCGTTCACGATGAGCGATTCGATGAAGGCGCGGCGCGTGACGATCCACGACCGCGCGGCCGACGGCAAGCTCACGCCGCTGCCCGACCTGGCGCTGCCGCAGCCGCCCGAACTCGATTGCGGCGGGCACGGCCTGTACGCGTCGATCGGCGAGTACATGAAGTTCATCCGCATGGTGCTCAACGACGGCGCCGGGCCCAACGGGCGTGTGCTGAAGCCCGAGACGGTGACCGCGATGACGCGCGACGGCCTCGAGCCGATGGGCCTCGCCGCGGGCGGCTGGCCGACCTCGATCCCGTCGCTGAGCAATGCCGGTGAGTTCTTCCCGGGCCTGGCCAAAGGCTGGTCCTACACCTTCATGACGAACCGTGAGCCGGCGCCGACGGGCCGCCCGACGGGTTCGCTGATGTGGGCGGGCCTGGCGAATTGCTTCTACTGGATCGACCGCCAGAACGGCATCGGCGGCTATTGGGCTTCACAGATCCTGCCGTTCCCGGACACGGCGTCGTACCCGGGGTTTGTCGAGTTCGAATCGGCGGTGTACCGGCAGCTGAAGCGCTGAGCCGGCGGGCACGGCCGTTGCACGCGGCCGTGCTTCGGGAGTACCGTTCGCAGCGCGATGGACGATGCTGGCCGCAGCGGTGTGTTTCCCCTGTCGGGTGCCCGAGATCTGATCCCGGGCCCTGCCGGTCAGCACTTCGTCACCGCGTTCGAACACGGCAGCCTGCGTTTGTTGTTGTCGCTGCCGGCCGACCCGAACGTACAGCGCCCCCACGAGCAGGACGAGCTGTACATCGTCGTTCAGGGCAGCGGCGTGTTGTTCCACGGTGGGCGCCACGATCCGTTCCAGGTCGGCGACGCGATGTTCGTGCCGGCCGGCATGGAGCATCGCTTCGAAGATTTCACCGACGATCTGGCCGTCTGGGTCGTGTTCTACGGCCCGTCCGGGGGCGAGGGCCGAGGCCCACCCCCCGCAGCCCTCTAGCCGACCTCTAGCCGCGGCCCACGTACGGCATCTTCGTCGCCATCACCGTGGTGAAGAGCACGTTGGCCGACAGCGGCAGCCGCGCCATCGCCATGAAGGTCTCGGCCACCGCCGAGAGATCCATGCGCGGCTCGGGCCGCATGCTGCCGTCGGCTTGCAGCACGCCCGCCACCATGCGCGCCGTCATCTCGCTGGCGGCGTTGCCGATGTCGATCTGACCGACTGCGATGTCGAAGGGCCGGCCGTCGAGCGCGGCGGTCTTGGTCAGGCCCGAGATCGCGTGTTTGGTGGCGGTGTAGGCGATCGACCCCGGCCGCGGCGTGTAGGCCGAGATCGAGCCGTTGTTGATGATGCGCCCGCCCTGCGGCTGCTGTTCGCGCATCAGCTTGAAAGCCTGGCTGAGGCAATAGAAAGCGCCGTTGAGGTTGACGTTCACCACCTGGCGCCACTCGTCGCCGCTGATCAGGTCGGGTGTCTTCGCAGCGAGTCCGCCGCCGGCGTTGTTGAAGAGCAGATCGAGGCGCCCGAAGCGCTGGCGCACGGCGGCGAAGGTGGCGGCGACTTGCGCCTCATCGGTCACGTCGCAGGCGAAGGGCACGCCGCGTGCGGCGGCATCGCCCGCAGCGGCGGCAGTGGCTTGCAGCGCATCGGCGCGGCGGCCGACGAGCGCGACGCTCCAGCCGTCTTTCAAGAGCGCCAGCGCGCAGGCTTGGCCGATGCCGGAGCCGGCGCCGGTGACGAGGGCGATGCGGGGGGTGTTGCTCATGTCGGTGGTCAATGCTGTGCGGCGGGACGCTGCATTCTGCTCGAAGCCTCGACAATCGACAGGGATGGAAATCGGAATCGAGGCCGTCACCGAATCGCTGATCGCCGACTGGCGGCGTGACGGTGCCGTCTGCATCCGCGGCGTGTTGTCGGCGGCCGAGGTCGACTTGTTGCGCGAGGGCATCGATCAGAACCTCGCACACCCGAGCCCGCGAGCGATCGTCGCGAGCCGCCCGGACGACCCGGGGTTCTTCATCGAGGACTTCTGCAACTGGCAGGGCAACACCGCATACCGCCGCATCCTGTGCGACTCGGCACTGCCCGAGGCGGCGGCGGCGCTGACGGGCTCGCGCACCGTGCGCCTCTACCACGACCACATGCTGACCAAGGAGCCCGGCACGCGCCAACCAACGCCCTGGCACCAGGACCAGCCGTACTACAACATCGACGGTGCGCGCAACGTCAGCTTCTGGATCCCGGTCGACCCGGTGCGCCGGCATTCGACGCTCGAGTTCGTCGCCGGATCGCACCTGGGGCCGTGGCTGATGCCGCGCACGTTCATGACGCACGAAGCGCGTTGGTTCCCCGAAGGCACGCTGGCCGAGTTGCCTGACATCGACGCGAACCGCGGCGCCTTCCCGATCATCGGCTGGGCGCTCGAGCCCGGCGACGCGATCGCGTTCCACATGCTCGCGCTGCACGCGTCGGCAGGTGTGGACGGCGACCACCGGCGGCGTGTCTTCTCGGCGCGCTACCTCGGCGACGACATCCGGCACGCGCCGCGGCGCTGGAAGACATCGCCCGAGTTCCCGGGCCTGGCCGAGCGCCTGCCGGCCGGCGCGCCGATGGACGATGCGCTGTTCCCGCTCGTCTGGCCGCGAGCTTGATCGTGGATGACGCCGGTCTGGACCGTTTCGTCGCCGCGCAGCGCGATGTGTGGCCCGCGGTGCTCGCTGAACTCGCCGCGGGTGAGAAGTGCAGCCATTGGATGTGGTTCGTGTTCCCGCAGCTGCGCGGGCTGGGCCGCAGCACGACGGCGCATTTCTACGGCATCGTGTCGCTTGCCGAGGCGCAGGCCTATTGCCGCCACCCGCTGCTGGGCCCGCGGTTGTTGCAGTGCTGCGAGCTGCTCGAGGGCTTGCAGAGCCACACGGCGCTCGAGATCTTCGGGCCGATCGACGAGGTCAAGCTGCGGTCGTGCTTGACGCTGTTCGAACGTGCGGCGCCGGGCGAACCGCTGTTCGGGCGCTTGCTGGGGCGTTACTGCGCCGAGGAGCGCGACCGGGCGACGTTGGATCTGCTGGACAAGGGCTGAGTTGGCGCCGAATCAGCGATGCGCCACGGTTGCACGACGGTGGGCGCACCGGCCGGGCCGCTTTCGAGCGGCCATAGACGCAAGCGGCCCTGTTCGTCATGGCCGCGCCAACGCAGATGGCGCCAGGCGGTGCCGCTGGCGTGCAGCAGTGTCGACTCCCAGGGAACCCAAGCCGCCGAGCCGCGCGACACGACCAGATGAACCCGCAGGCACTTGCCCGAGGCAGCGTCCCATAGGCGCAGCGTGCGATCGTTAGAGGCCGATAGGCACCAGCGCCCGTCGGGCGAAAACGCGCAACTGCGGACCCCACGCTCGTGCCCCCGCAAGACGTGCAGACACTCGCCCGAGGCAGCATCCCACAGGCGCAGCGTGCGATCGTCAGAGGCCGACAGGCACCAGCGCCCGTCGGGCGAAAACGCGCAGCCGTAGACCCAGCTTTCGTGCCCCCGCAAGACCCGCATGCACTCGCCCGAGGCAGCGTCCCACACGCGCAGCGTGCGATCGTGAGAGGCCGACAGGCACCAGTGCCCGTCGGGCGAAAACGCACAGCCGCTGACCGCGTCCTCGTGCCCCTGCAAGACGCGCAGGCACTCGCCCGAGGCGACGTCCCACAGTCGCAGCGTGCGGTCGTCAGAGGACGACAGGCACCAGCCCCCGTCGGGCGAAAACGCGCAGTCGCTGACCCCGCCCATATGCCCCTGCAAGACACGCCGGCACTCGCCCGAGGCAACGTCCCACAGGCGCAGCGTGTCATCGTCAGAGGCCGACAGGCACCAGCGCCTGTCGGGCGAAAACGCGCAGCCGCTGACAGCGTCCTCGTGCCCCTGCAAGACGCGCAGGCACTCGCCCGAAGCAGCGTCCCACAGGCGTAGCGTTTGATCGCCAGAGGCCGATACGCACCAGCGCCCGTCGGTTGAAAACGCGCAGTCGCTGACTCCGCCCATGTGCCCCTGAAAGACACGCAGGCAATCGCCCGAAGCAGCATCCCCCAGGCGCAGCGTGCAATCGTCAGAGGCCGACAGGCACCAGCGCCCGTCTGGTGAAAAGGCGCAACCGCTGACTCCAACTTCGTGCCCCTGAAAGACGCAGAGGCACTCGCTCGAGGCAACGTCCCACAGGCGCAGCGTGCGATCGCGAGAGGCCGACAGGCACCAGCGCCCGTCGGGCGAAAACGCGCAGTCGCTGACCCCACCCATATGCCCCTGCAAGACACCCAGGCAATCGCCCGAAGCGGCATCCCACAGGCGCAAGCCCCGATCGGAAGAGGCCGACAGGCACCAGCGCCCGTCGGGTGAAAACGCGCACTCGCTGACCCAGCCCCCGTGCCCCTGCAAGACGCGCAGGCACTCGCCAGAGGCAGCGTCCCACAGGCGCAGCGTGAGATCACGAGAGGCCGACAGGCACCAGCGCCCGTCGGGCGAAAACGCGCAGCCGCTGACCCCGTCCATGTGCCCCTGCAAGACGCGCAGGCACTCCCCCGAGGCAGCGTCCCAGAGGCGCAGCGTGTCATCGTTGGAGGCCGAGAGGCATCGGCGCCCGTCGGGCGAAAACGCGCAGTCGCTGACCCCGCTCATGTGCCCCTGGAAGATGCGCAGGCACTCGCCCGAGGCAGCGTCCCACACACGTAGCGTGCGATCGTTAGAGGCCGACAGGCACCAGCGCCCATAGGGCGAAAACGCACAGCCGCTGACCGCGACCACGTGCCCCTGCAAGACGCGCAGGCTCTCGCCCGAGGCAACGACCCACAATCGCAGCGTGCGATCGCCAGAGGCCGACAGGCACCAGCTCCCGTCGGGCGAAAACTCGCAGCCACTCACCCAGCTCTCATGTCCCCGCAAGACGCGCAGGCACTCACTGGAGGCGGCGTCCCACAGGCGAAGTGTGTGATCGAAAGAGGCCGACAAGCACCACCGCCCTTCGGGAGAGAGCGCGCAGCCGCTGACGCCCGACGAATGGCCGCTGTGCAGCGCCAACACCGCTGACGCCGGCGGTGCGGCGCTTCCCGTCGCAAGACCATGCGCCCAAACGGCGCCATCCACCACCACCACCTCACCGTCCTCGCGGCGGCAATCGCGCAACACCGCACCGTCCATTTCGGCGTCCGTCCACTGGCACCCTTGCAGCTCGCAGTGCAGAAACTCCGCCTGGCTCAGCTTGGCGGAGTCGAAGCGCGCGCCGGTCGCGCGCACATGCCACCAGCTTGTACGCCGCAGCTTCGCTCCTTCGAATCGTGCGCCCGACATGTCGAGCCGCTGCGCTGCGCCCAGCAGGCGATCTTCGTCGTCACTGCCGAAGTGCCACTCGCTCAAGTCCGCGCCGCGCAGGTCCATGCCCACCAGCGAAGGCATCGGCCAGCCTTTGCGATACGCACCCAGCGCGTAGGCGAGCTGCAGTTCGCTCGCCTGTTGCAGGTAGGGCGTGCGCCAGTTGTTGAACGCTGCGGCGGTACCGGCCCGCTCGCCCAGCATCTGGCCAAGGAAGTCCAGCGTTTCGTCGCTCACCCTCGGCAACGCCCAATCCTCGCGCACACCACGCTGCAACGCTCGCAGCAAGTGATCGGCGAGGAAGAACTCAAGCAACGACGTGTGCGCGAATTCGAATCGGCTGTCGCGCCCACCTTGACCGGCGTCGGTACGCTTGAGGAAGGTCGAGTTGCGCAAGTCTTCCTGCAACAACTCGCGAGGCAGCTGCTGGAAGTCCGCATGCGGATCCTGCGATGCGAGCCAGTGCGCCAACCACGACTCGAGCTCGCGCGCACTCAGCCCGGTCTCGCCGCTTCGCCACAGGTGCGCCGCCAGATCGCTGGCGAGTTGCTCCTTATCCTCGGGCTTGAAGCTCTGCTTTTCTTGGTCGCGGATCAACCATTCGCGAGCCACCTCGCGGTACAGCGTGGCGCCGGTGACCATGCGGCCCTCCGCCCGCCAGGCTTCCAGCCGCGGCACGAATCGCGCCACGAGGCTCAGCGTGAAAGGCCGCTCGGCCAGCTCGCGCAGGTTGTGCACCGACTCGATGCGAGCGAGCAGCTCGCGCGCGTCCTGCTGCGGAAACGCGGCCTGCAGGTAGGCGAAGATCTGCGCGTCGTCGAACGGCAGCAACAGCAGCGCACGGTACTGCGACGCCGGCGCGGCGCCGCGGTGTTGGCCGGTGAGATGGTTGCTCTGCTCGGCCAGGCTGCGGAAGAACTGCGTGCGGCACGAGATCAAGAGGCGCGGCGACATGTCGGCGCCCTGTATGGCGCTGCGCCGCGCGGCCGATTCGGGCAGGACCTTCAGCAGGTTCGCTGTGAACGTGAGGCCCTGCTTGTCGCCCAGGCGGGCCAGCACTTCATCCAGGCCGTCGAAGATCACGAGTGCGCCGTCGTCGATGACCGGCAGCACCTGCTCGTAGCGCGGCGCTTCGCCGTCGGGGCTCAGGTAGCCATGGCGAAGGCAGTCTTCAATCGCCTCCTGAAGCGTCGGCACATGGCCGGCACCGTTCGCGCTGGCGGCCACCACGCGCTGCACTTTGCGCAGATCGAAATACAGCGCTGGCCGCGACCTCGCGCCCGATTCGCGCGCGTCAGGCAGCTGCTGCGCCATGCGCTGGCAGGTGGTCGTCTTGCCCATGCCGTATTCGCCGAGCAGCGCGTAGTGCGGCGGTGCGTCGGGGTCGTCGAGCCAGCGGCGAATGTCGGACATGACCTCGACTCGCTGCTTCGTCTCGTCGGATGGTGGCTCGGCGCTGCGCAGCGTTTCCAGGCTTGTCGGCAGCCCCGACTGGTCGCGCACCCAGGGGCCGTCACCGAGCTCGTGCACACCGGTGCCACGCCAGCGCATGGGCTTGCGCGCACGGGCCTGAATGCTGCTCCCGGTGGGCGCGTCGTTGAGGCGGGCCAGGGGACTCAGGCTGCCCGCGTCGATGAGCGCCTTGACGACGTCGGCGGCGCAGGCGGCCGCGTCCTTCTGACGCCGTTCCTTGTCTTTGGTTTTGCGCCCGTCGGCGAAGTCACAGATCCCCTTCACCACCAGCCACTGTGTCGCGTGGCCGTCAAGCGCTGTCGCGAGCCCCGTGGCTTCCATCTCGCCGCCGACGATGTCGTCCTGGCCGACCCGCGCTTTCAGCTCTTCGCGGTAGTCGAGGCTGTCGATCAACTTCTCGCCGCTGAGCAGCCCGCCGATGTGCAGCGTGGGCCATGGCTGTGCCCCGGCCTTGGCACGAACGTCGAGTTGGCGCATCGCATCGACGAGGCGCCGCGAGGCCGGTGGTCGCGCGCCTCGCACGTCCAATCGGCCGGGGTGGGCCTTGGCGAGTTCGTAGTCGACGATGAAGCTCGACACCAGCACGTCGTTCAATGCCTGCCTGGTCTCGTCGATGCCGAAGGCGATGCCGACGGCGATGATGGCCAGCGGCTGGTAGGCCTCGCGCAGGCACTCGGCAGCGCGCTGCGACTGTCGGTTGCCCTGGCGGCAGTGGTGGTGCAGCACCGTGCAGCCGCTATGCGGGCCGAGGTCGTCGCTGTTGGCTTCTTTGCCTTGGCGGCGCAGCGGCGGTTCTTGCGCCGATGACCAGAAAGCGCGGCGAACGGCGGTGAACTCGTGCTCGTTGAACGTCAGCAGCACTACGAGCTGTTCGGCCACCAGCAGCGTGCCGGCCTGCCCGCTGATCAGCCGCTCTTTCGGGATGGCGCGCAAGCCTTCCACGTCGGCGCGCAGCTCAGCGGCGGGGCCGAAGAACTGGAGCGTGCGATGGGCCAAGCCGGCGCTTCTGGCGCCCCGCGTCTGCACACGGAGCACGCGCCCTGCGGCGTTTGCCGCGCCCTCGATAGCGCCTTTGAGCTTGGACAGCTGCGCCGACGCCGAAGCCGGGCTGGCCAACGGGAACAGCTCGCTGTACACGTGCTGGACGGTGGCCTTGCCGTCGTCGTCTAGCAGCACGACGAGCTTGCCCGCAAGGTCTCTCGTGCCGCCGGACATGCGTGCGAGCAGCGGTGCTAGCGCCACTTGGGCCCGGGCGCGCGACAGCGGCAACGGCTGGCGGGTCGGCGTATTCATTCGGGTGAAGCGTAGTCTCTGGTGCGTTTGGTAGCAAGTTGAAATGGTTGAATAGACAGTGTTGAAGAAAATTCTTGGCTTCAGAGCATCATGAAGACATTCGAACTAGCATCATCGTGCTAGTCTTCAGCTCCCCTTGTTGGAGCGACCATGCGCACTACTGTGACCCTGGATGCCGACGTGAAGGCCTTGCTCGCCGCAGCGGCGTTTCGCAACGGCAAGTCCTTCAAGGCAGCTCTCAACGAGGCGGTTCGCGCCGGCCTCGCCCGCGAGTTGCCTTCGGCCGCGATGCGCCCAGCGCCTCAATGGCCGGTGTTCGACATGGGCTCGCCGCTCGTCGACCTGACCAAAGCGGCGGCGCTGGCCGATGAGCTGGCAGATCGCGAGGCGCTGGCGAAGCTGAAGGCCGGCCGGTGAAGCTGCCCGACGTTAACGTTCTACTTTACGCGATCAACGGTGCGAGCCCGCAGCATGCCGCCGCGCACGCGGCGCTCGCGAAGGCCTGGCAGGGCGCAGGGGTAGCGCTGAGCTGGAGCGCCATGCTGGGCATGCTGCGGCTGAGCACGCGAGCGGGGATTTTTCCGTCACCGCTTTCCGTCGAGCAGGCGCTGGCGGTGCTGCGAAGCTGGCTCGATCACCCGGCTAGCGTCATCGTCGGTCCGACCGAGCAACACGCGTCGATCCTCGGGCGCCTATTGATCGGTGCCGGGCAGGGCGGCAATCTGGTGACCGATGCGCATCTCGCCGCGCTGGCCATCGAACATGGCGCCGAGTTGCTGACCTTCGACAAGGACTTCGCGCGCTTTGCCGGGCTGCGCTGGTCTACGCCGGCGCCGCCGGAGTGACCTTCGCTCAGTGGTTGTCCTTGGGAACAAAGGCGCCGCGCTTGCCGCGCAGGAAATCGAGGTCGGCCCCTTCGTCGGCCTGCAACACATGGTCGGTGTAGAGCTTCCAGTAGCCGCTTGAAAGCGTCGGCACGGGCGGCTTCCAGGTTTCTCGGCGGCGCGCCAGTTCGCCGTCGTCGACGTGAAGATGCAGCGATCGCGCCGCCACGTCCAGTGTGATCAGGTCACCGTTCTTCACCAGCGCCAGCGGCCCGCCCGCCGCGGCTTCGGGCGCGGTGTGCAGCACCACGGTGCCGTAGGCGGTGCCGCTCATGCGCGCATCGCTGATGCGAACCATGTCGGTGATGCCCTTGCGCAGCACCTTCGGCGGCAGCGGCATGTTGCCCACCTCGGCCATGCCCGGGTAGCCCTTGGGGCCGCAGTTCTTCAGCACCATGACGCAGGTCTCGTCGACATCGAGTGCCTCGTCGTCGATACGGTGGTGGAAGTCATCGATGTCTTCGAAAACCACTGCGCGGCCGGTGTGCTTCATCAGCGCTGTTGTCGCGGCGCTCGGCTTGATGACCGCCCCGCGCGGCGCAAGGTTGCCGCGCAGCACGGCGATGCCGGCGTTGGGTTTGAACGGCGCGCTGAAAGGTTTGATGACCTCGGCATTCCAGTTCTGCGCATCGACGATGTTCTCGCCGATCGTCCTGCCGTTGGCTGTGATGGCTTCTTGATGCAGCAAGTGCGCGATCTCCTTCATCACCACGGGCAGACCGCCCGCGTAGCAGAAGTCCTCCATCAGGTACTGGCCCGAGGGCTGCAGATTGACGAGGCAGGGCAGCTCGCTGGCCAGGCGATCGAAGTCCTCGAGCTTCAGCGGCAGGCCGATGCGCCCGGCGAGCGCGAGCAGGTGGATCACCGCGTTCGTGCTGCCGCCGATCGCGGCCAGCGTCTTGATCGCGTTCTCGAAGGCCTGCGGCGTGAGGATTTTCGACAGCAGCAGGTCTTCATGAACCATGTCGACGATGCGCCGCCCGGCGTTGCGCGCGATGACGTTGCGCCGCCCGTCCACCGCCGGGTAGGCCGCATTGCCCGGCAGCCCGACGCCGAGCGCTTCGACCATCGAGGCCATCGTGCTCGCGGTGCCCATCGTCATGCAATGGCCGTGGCTGCGGTGCATGCAGCTTTCGGCTTCGAAGAATTCCTCGAGCTTCAGCGTGCCGGCGCGCACCCGCTCGCTCATGCTCCACACCCCCGTGCCCGAGCCGAGCTGCTGGTCGCGCCAGCGGCCGTTGAGCATCGGCCCGCCACTCACGCCGATGGTCGGCAGGTCGCAACTCGCGGCACCCATCAACAGGCTGGGGGTGGTCTTGTCGCAGCCGAACAGCAGCACCACGCCGTCGATCGGATAACCGCGGATGCTTTCTTCGACATCCATGCTCGCCAGGTTGCGATACAGCATCGCGGTCGGGCGCAGCAGCGTTTCGCCGAGCGACATCACCGGGAACTCGAGCGGGAAGCCGCCCGCTTCGTAGACGCCGATCTTCACCTGCTCGGCCAGCGTGCGGAAATGCGAGTTGCACGGCGTCAACTCGCTGAAGGTGTTGCAGATGCCGATCACCGGCCGGCCGTCGAACTGGTCGTGCGGCACACCCTTGCCCTTCACCCAGCTGCGGTAGGCGAAGCCATCGCGGTCCTGGCGTCCGAACCATTGCTGGCTGCGCAACTCGTGGGGCGGTTTCTTCCTCATCGTGGCGTGTCTCCGGTCGAGCAATACTATGGTATGACGATTGACCAGGAGACCCGACGTGTCCCGACCTGACGTGCTGGCGGTTTCGAAACTCGCGCCGCTGTTTGCCGTGCAGCTCGACGCTGCGTTCACGATGCACCCGCTGCTGCACCAGGGCGATCCGGCTGCCTTCGCGGCAACGGCCCCGCGCATCCAGGCCATCGCGGCGAGTGGTGAATCGCGCGTCGATGCCGCGCTGATCGCGCAGTTGCCCGCCTTGAAGATCATCTCGGTGATGGGCGTGGGCTACGACGGCATCGACGTGGCCGTGGCCAAGCAGCGGGGCGTGATCGTCACGCATACGCCGGATGTGCTGAACGACGACGTGGCCGACCTGGCGCTGGGCCTGATGCTGAGTGCTTCGCGCCAGCTGCCGCAGGCCGACCGCTACGTGCGCGATGGGCGCTGGTTGAACGGCGCGATGCCGCTGGCGCGCAAGATGAGCGGCGCGCGGCTGGGTATCGTGGGAATGGGGCGCATCGGCAAGGCGATCGCCACGCGCGCCTTGGCTTTCGGGATGAGAGTGGCCTACACCGCGCGCAGCGCGAAGGCCGAGTTGCCGTATCCGTTTTTCGACAGCGCCGCGGGGCTGGCCGCCGAAAGCGACTTCCTCGTGCTGATCACGCCGGGCGGTGCCGGCACGCGCAAGATGATCAACGCCGGCGTGCTGGCGGCGCTGGGCAAAGGCCGCGGAGAGGGCATCGTGGTCAACGTCGCACGCGGCTCCGTAGTCGACGAGGCGGCGCTGATCGACGCGCTCGAGCGCGGCGTGATCGCCGGCGCCGGCCTGGACGTCTTCGAAGACGAGCCGCGCGTGCCCGAGCGGCTCAAGCAGCTGCCGCATGTCGTGCTCGCTCCGCACATCGGCAGCGCGACGAACGCCACGCGTCAGGCGATGGCCGATTTGGCGTTCGAGAACCTGCGCCTGCACTTCGCCGGCCAACCGCTGAAGACGCCGGTACCGGAGTGCAGAGAATGAACCATTCCCGCAGCGCCTTCGGCGCTTCCCCCTCGAGGGCTGCTTGGCCGAGACTGCGGCAACGGTCTCGCTTCGACACCCTGGGGAGTTGAATGCACGTCTTCGAAGCGAATCGGCTGCGCGCAGCGGTGCGTCAAGTGGTGACCGGCTTCGGCAGCCTGTCGCGCGAGATCGACGACGTCACCGACAACCTGATCGAAGCCAACCTGCGCGGCCATGACAGCCACGGCATCGGCTTGCTGCGCCTGTACACCGACTCGTGCCTGGCCGGCGGGCTGCGCGCGAACCAACATGTGGAGGTCGAACTCGATGCGGGTGCGATGTTGCGGCTGCACGGACGGTCGGGCTTCGGCCAGACCATCGGCCGCGAGGCGATGGAACTCGGCATCGTGCGTGCCCAGCAACTCGGCTGCTGCGTGATGGCGCTGGGCCACTCGCACCACCTCGGCCGTATCGGCGCCTGGGCCGAGATGGCGGTGGCACAGGGCCTCGTCTCGCTGCACTTCACCAACGTCATCGCGCGGCCGATCGTCGCCCCGTACGGCGGTGCCGATGCACGCTTCGGCACCAACCCGTTCACCGCCGGCATCCCTCTCGCCGGCCGCGAGCCTTTCATCCTCGATTTCGCCACCAGCGTCATCGCGCAAGGCAAGACGCGCGTCGCGCACAACAAGGGCGAGGCGGTGCCGCCCGATCACCTGATCGACGACCAGGGCCGGCCGACCACCGACCCGCGTTACTCGGTAGTCGAACCCTGGGGAGCGATCCTCGCGTTCGGCGCGCACAAGGGCTATGGCCTGGCGGCAATGTGCGAGCTGCTCGGTGGCGCGCTCGCGGCGGGTCTGTCGCTGCACGACCGCGAGGTGCAGCCGCGCGTGTTGAACGGCATGCTCACGGTGATCATCGACCCGCGCGCTCTGGGCGGCGCGCAGGCGTTCGAGAACGAAGCCCTGGCCTTCATCGACTGGGTGCGGGCCTCGCCGCCGCGCGAAGGATTCGACGCGGTGCGCATTGCCGGTGACCCCGAGCGCGAGACGCGCGCCAAGCGGCTGCGCGACGGCGTGCCGGTGGACGCCACCACCTGGCAGCAGATCCTCGAAGCCGGCGAACGCCTGGGTGTGAACCGCCAGTTGGTACAAGCCACCGCCGAAGGCCGCTGAGCGCTGCCGCCGAACCCGGGAAACCCCGGAAAGCCGGGCGATTCAATCATCATATGATAAGACATGGAGCAGCCGGCACCGGGCTGGCTGCGCAACCAAGACCTTCGAAGGAGACACAGGTGAATAGCATCGCCGCGCGCGTCGTCGTCGTGGAACCCACCGGGGCCGAAACCGAGCTGGTGGTGGATGTCGGTGGTGAGCAACTGATCATCGTCACCCACGGCCGGCCCGAGGTGTTGCCCGAGCAGGAGCTGCGCTTGCACGTGCAGGCGGCCAAGGCGCATGTCTTCGACGCCGGCAGCGGGCAACGTTTGACGTGATGCGGCGCGCGGCGATGCAGGTCCCGGTCATCGTCGTGATGGGCGTCAGCGGATGTGGCAAGACGAGCATCGGCCGGTCGGTGGCCGCGGCCTTGTCGCTGCCTTTCGTCGAAGGCGACGAGTTGCACCCGCCGGCCAACGTGGCGCTGATGGCCGCGGGCACGCCGCTCACCGACGACGACCGGCGCGACTGGCTCGACGCCGTGGCCACGCGCCTGGCCGCAGCGCAGGGGAGCGGCGTCGTGGTCTCGTGCTCGTCGCTCAAGCGCAGCTACCGCGACCGGCTCCGCGCCGCCGCCCCCGGTCTGACGCTGGTGCACCTGCACGGATCGCCGGGCCTGTTGCTCGAACGCATGGAGGCGCGCGAGGGGCACTACATGCCGCCATCGCTGCTGCAAAGTCAGCTCGACATCCTCGAGCCACCGCAGGCCAACGAGTGTGCAATCGCGGTCGACATCGCCGAGCCGCCGGATTGCATCCTGGCCGCGGTACTGGGCCACTTCGAGCTGCGGACCCCATGATGCCGGCCGCCAACTTTCGCCTGGACGGCCGCGTAGCGCTGGTCACCGGTTCATCCACCGGCATCGGCTTCGCGATCGCGCGCGGGTTCGTGCAGGCCGGCGCGGTGGTGGTCTTGAACGGCCGCTCGGCAGAGCGCCTGGACGATGCGCGGCGCAGGCTCGCCGACGAAGGGCTGCCGGTGCAGCAGCGCTGCTTCGACGTGGGCGACGAAGCCGCGGTGGAGGCTGCGATCAACGACATCGAAGCCCACATCGGAGCGCTGCACATCCTCGTCAACAACGCTGGCATCGCGCGCCGCGCGCCGGTGCAGGACCTGGCGAGCAGCGACTGGCACGCGGTGATGCAAACCAACCTGCACAGCGCCTTCTACTGCGGCCGCGCCGCGGCGCGCGCGATGCTGCCGCGCCGAGCCGGCCGCATCATCAACATCTGCTCGATCATGAGCGACATCGGCCGCCCCGGCACCGCGGCCTACAGCGCCAGCAAAGGCGCGCTGAAGATGCTCACCAAGGGCATGGCCATCGATCTCGGCCCGCATGGCATCACCGTCAACGGCATTGCGCCGGGCTACTTTCCCACCGAACTCACCGCCGCCGCCAACGCCGCCCGGCCGGGTCTGGAGCAGTGGATCGCCGAGCACACGCCGCTGGGCCGCTGGGGCCGGGTGGAAGAACTCGCGCCGGTGGCGGTGTTCCTGGCCAGCGAGGCCTCGAGCTACATCAACGGCCACCTGCTGGTGGTGGACGGCGGCATGACCGCCACGCTTTGAGAGCGCCGCGATGGACAGCTTCACAAAGACCATCCTCTTCACCGACGCCGACGGCCGCGCGCGCTTTCGCGACGAGAGCATTCGGCTGGACGAAGGCAAGCCTGCGGCGCGCCTGTCGGCACTGATGGGCAGCGGCGGCTACCAGCTGCGGCGCAGCCCGATCGGCTTTCGCAGCGAGTTCCACTGTACCGACAACCCACAATGGGTCTTCATCCTGCGCGGCCGCATGGAGATCGGCCTGCAAGACGGCAGCTCGAGGACTTTCGCGCCAGGCGAGCACTTCTACTCGGCCGATGCGCTGCCCGTCGGGGTAACGTTCGACCCGACACGGCACGGCCACTGGAGCCGCCAGCTGGGCGACGAACCGCTCGAAACGCTCTTCGTCCGAGACTGAGCGTGCGCATCAAGAACGTTCATGGCACCACGCTCGACCTGCTCGGAGAGGGCATCGTCGCGGGCCGCTATCCCGACTGCATTCCGCCCGAGGTGCAACTCTGCGAAGACCTGGGGGTCAGCCGCACGGTAGTGCGCGAGGCGGTGAAGTCGCTCGCCGCGAAGAACCTCGTCATCACCGGGCCGAAGGTTGGCACGCGCGTGCTGCCCTGGGACGAGTGGAACTGGTTCGACCCCGATGTCATCGCCTGGCAATCCAAGACCGGACTGACGCGCGAGTTCCTGCGCGATCTGGTCGAGATCCGGCGAGTCATCGAGCCCGCCGCCGTGCGACTGGCAGCCGAGCGCGCCACCTCCGAAGACATCGCCGCCATCGAAGCCGCCTACCAGGGCATGAAGCAGGCCATCGAGCATGGTGGCGACTATGTGCGCCACGACTTGCTGTTCCACCAGGGCCTGCTGCGCGCCAGCCACAACCGCATGGTGGTGCAGATGAGCAAGGCGCTGGGCGCGCTGCTGCGCACGAGTTTCGAGATCTCGACCAGCAAGCCCGACGGCCCGGCGACCTCGCTGTCGCTGCACCGCGCGGTGCTCGACGCGGTGATCGCGCGCGCGCCGCAGCGCGCCGAGCGCGCGTCGATTGTGCTCATCGACGGCGCCCGCAACGACATCGAAGACGTGCTGTCGGCACGCCGCAAGCTGCCCGCGGTGCATGCCCCGGCGGCACAACTGAAGGGCCGCGCTTCGGCGCGTACGGCCAAGGACAAGGTGACTCCATGAAGCTGCTCATCACCGGCGGAGCCGGTTTCGTCGGCGCGCGGCTGGCTCGCACGCTGCTCGCGCGCGGGCGTCTCGCAGGCCGCTCGATCGAGCAGATCGTGCTCGCCGATCAGTTTCCCGCGCCGGCAGACTTGATGGCCGATGCGCGCGTTTCCTCGCGCACCGAGCCCTTGTTGACCCTCGCCGCCGCGCTGCGCGACGAGGCTTTCGACGCGGTGTTCCACCTCGCGTCGGCGGTCTCCGGCGAGTGCGAACTCGACTTCGACCTCGGCATGCGCTCGAACCTGGACAGCACACGCGCGCTGCTCGACGCGCTGCGCCACCAGGTGCAGCGCGGAGCGGCGCCGACGCGGCTGGTGTTCTCGAGCTCGATCGCCGTGTTCGGCCCCGATGCGGCCGTGCCGATGCCGCCACTCGTCGGCGACCGGACACTGCCCACGCCGCAGACGAGCTACGGCATCCAGAAGCACATCTGCGAGCACCTGATCGCCGACTACACGCGCAAAGGCTATGTCGATGGCCGTGCGGCGCGCCTGGTCACCGTCACCGTGCGCCCGGGCAAACCCAATGGCGCAGCCAGCAGTTTCTTCAGCGGCATCATCCGCGAGCCGCTGGCCGGCGTGGAATCGATCTGCCCGGTCTCGGCCGACGTGGCGCATGCGGTCGGCTCGCCGCAGCGCACCGTCGAAGGCCTGATCGCGGTCTATGAAGCCAGCCGTGAGGCTTTCGGTGGCCGCTCGGCGCTCAACTTGCCCGGGCTGAATGTCTCCGTGCAGCAGATGCTCGATGCGCTCGAGGCGGTGGCCGGGCCGCAGGTGCGCGCGCGCGTTCGTTTCGAGCGCGACGAGCGCATCGCCGGCATCGTCGCCAACTGGCCGTGCGGTGTCACCGCCGAGCGTGCCTCGCGCTTGGGGCTGTCGCCCGATGCGAGCTTCGAGGACATCATCCGCCAGTACATCGACGACTGCCGTCGTGCCTCGCCGCAAGCCTTGGCAGGACTGAACCCATGAACCAGGTCGATCTGAAGGGCCGCACCGCGGTGATCACCGGCGGCGCGCAAGGCATCGGCTACGCGATCGCCGAGCGCTTTTTGCAATCGGGCGCGAGCCTCCTGCTGTGGGACATCGATGCCACGAAGCTGGCCGCGGCAATCAAGTCGCTGTCGGCGCTGGGCAGCGTCAGCGGGCAGCTTGTCGAACTGACCGACGATGGCGCCGTGCAAGCCGCCGCTGCAGCCGCGCCGCGTATCGACATCCTCGTCAACAACGCCGGCATCACCGGCGGCAACGCCCCGACCTGGGAGCTCGACCCGGCGATCTGGCGGCGCGTCATCGAGGTGAACCTGATCGCGCCGTACCTCACCTGCCGCGCAGTGGCGCCGAAGATGGTGGCGCAGGGCTTCGGCCGCATCGTCAACATCGCCTCGGTGGCAGGCAAGGAAGGCAACCCCAATGCCAGCCACTACAGCGCGAGCAAGGCCGGGCTGATCGCGCTCACCAAGTCGCTGGCCAAGGAGCTGGCGACGAAGGGCGTGCTCGTCAACGCGATCGCACCGGCAGTGGCGCGCACCGCGATGTTCGAGCAGATGACACAACAGCACATCGACTACATGCTGGCCAAGATCCCGATGGGCCGCTTGCTCGAAGTGCAGGAGATCGCGGCGATGGCCGCCTGGCTGGCCAGCGAAGACTGCTCGTTTTCCACCGGCGCGGTGTTCGACATCAGCGGCGGGCGCGCGACGTACTGATCGCGCTTCAGTACAGTGTCGCCGCGTGGCGCGGCTGCAGTGCTGCGTCGTACGCGGCGCCGTCGATGCGCTGATCGCTCAAGGCTTGCAGCACCGCACCCGGCGAGGGCAGGGTGCCCGCGGCGACATGGCGCTGCGGGTCCCACAGTCCCGAGCGCTTCACGGCCCGCGCGCATTGGAAGAACACCGTCACCGCGCGGATCACCAGCACCGATGCCGGCGGCTTGCCGTCCACCGCGAAGGCTTGGCACAGCGCGGGCGAAGCGCTGATGCGCGCCGTGCCGTTGACACGCAGCGACTCGCCACAGCCCGGGATCAGGAACAGCAGCGCCACACGCGGGTCGCGCGCGATGTTGCGCAGGCTGTCGATGCGCTGGTTGCCGCGCCGGTCGGGCAGCAGCAGCGTGTGCGAGTCGGCCACGGTCACGAAGCCGGGTGCGTCGCCGCGCGGCGAGGTGTCCAGGCCGTGCTCGCCGATCGTTGCCAGCACCGCGAACGGAGCGGCTTCGATATAGGGGAGGTAGAGCGGGTGCAGGTGGTCGCAGACCTTCGACAGCGAGGTCTCGCCGGGGCCCATGCTGTAGACCCGGCGCAGCGCCGCATCGTCGCGCAGGTCGTGCGAATCGTCTGCGGCCAGGGCGAGCAGTTCGTTCACCCGATGCGCCCCAGCAGCAAATACTCCATCAGCGCCTTCTGCACATGCAGCCGGTTCTCGGCTTCGTCCCAGACCACCGATTGCGGCCCGTCGATGACCTCGACCGTCACCTCTTCGCCGCGGTGCGCGGGCAGGCAGTGCATGAACAGCGCGTCGGGTCGGGCCACAGCCATCATTTGATCGTCCACGCACCAGTCGACGAAGGCTTTGCGCCGTTCTTCGTTCTCGGCTTCGTAGCCCATGCTGGTCCAGACGTCGGTGGTGACGAGGTCGGCGCCTTCGCAGGCTTCCAGCGGGTGGTTGAAGACCTTGAAGGCGTCGGGATTGCGCACCGCCGCCAGCGCCGGGTCGACCTCGTAGCCGCTCGGCGTGGACAGGTGCACCTTGAAGCCCATGATGTCGGCCGCCTGCAGCCAGGTGTTGGCCATGTTGTTGCCATCGCCGACCCAGGCCACGACCTTGCCTTGGAGACACTCGAGTGCGTCGGCTGCGCCGCCGCGTGGCCCGCGGTGCTCGATGAAGGTGAAGATGTCGGCCAGGATCTGGCACGGGTGGTACTCGTTGGTCAGCCCATTGATCACCGGCACGCGCGAGTGGGCCGCGAAGCGCTCGATCTTTTCCTGCTCGTAGGTGCGGATCATCACGATGTCGACCAAGCGGCTGATGACCTTGGCGGTATCGTCGATCGGCTCGGCGCGTCCCAGGTGGCTGTCGCCGGTGGTCAGATGCACCACCGATCCGCCCATCTGGTACATGCCCGCCTCGAAGCTCACGCGCGTGCGCGTGCTCGCCTTCTCGAAGATCATCGCCAGCGTCCGGTCGGCCAGCGGCTGGTACTTCTCGTAGTTCTTGAAGCGCGTCTTGATGATGCGCGCGCGCTCGAAGAGGTAGGCGTACTCCTCGGCGCGCAGGTCGCGGATCTGTAGGAAGTGTTTGATCAGCGTCGGCCCCGGCTTCATGGCGTCGGATGGGCCACGAAGGCCTTGATCAGCGGGCACAGGATGTCGGCCATCTGCGTCGCCTCGGCCTCGGTCATGATCAGCGCGGGCAGCAGCCGCACAACGCGATCGGCGGTGACGCTGATCATCAGGCCCGCATCGGCGGCTTGTTTCAACAAGGCGCCGCACGGGCGGTCGAGTTGGATGCCGATCATCAGGCCCTGGCCGCGAAGTTCCACCACGCCGGGGCAACCCTCGAACTCCTGCTTGAAGCGCTGATGCAACAGGGCGCCGATCCGCGCCGCGTTGGCGATCAGCCCGTCTTCTTCGATGATGCGCAGCGTCTCCACGCCGGCGCGCATGGCCAGCGGGTTGCCGCCGAAAGTGCTGCCGTGGTTGCCGGGGCCGAGCACGTGCATCGCGCGCGGGCCGGTGACGATGGCGCCGATCGGCACGCCCGAGCCCAGGCCTTTGGCCAGCGGCATCACGTCGGGCAAGATGCCTGCCCATGGGTGTGCGAACCACTTGCCGGTGCGGCCGAGGCCGCACTGCACCTCATCGAGCATCAGCAGCCAGTCGCGCTGATCGCAAATCTCGCGCAAGCCGCGCAGGTAGTCCGAGCGCGAGGCGTTGATGCCGCCTTCGCCCTGGATCACTTCGAGGAAAACCGCGACCACGTTCGGATTCGTGCGCGCCACTTCTTCGACCGCGGCCAGGTCGTTCAGCGGCACGCGCACGAAGCCTTCGACCAGCGGCTCGAAGCCTTTCTGCACTTTTGGATTGCCGGTGGCCGACAGCGTGGCGATCGAGCGGCCATGGAAGGCACCCTCGTAGACGATGATTTCGGGCCGCGTGATGCCCTTGTCGTGGCCGAACTTGCGCGCGATCTTCAGCGCGCCTTCATTGGCCTCCAGCCCG